>CAITQH010000504.1 GCA_903894475.1 uncultured beta proteobacterium | reverse complement strand
GCCCCACACCACCCTTGACAACACGTCGCGTCCGATCTCGTCCGTGCCGAACCAGTACTCAGCACTCGGCGCTGAGCGCACCGCGCTCCAGCTGGTCGCCACCGGGTCATAAGGCGCAATCAAGGGCGCGAAGATGGCGAGCACGATGAAGGCGAGCACGATCACCAGTCCCAGCATCGCACCGCGCCGGCGCAGCAGGCGGCGCAAGGCGCGTCGGCCCGGCGTGTCGCTAGGCTGCATCGGAGATTGTGCAGGATCGTCGCTCATGTCCTAGCCTCGCAGGCGCGGGTTGACCGCAAAATAGGCCAGATCTGCCAGCAGATTAAGCACGATGTAGACCGTCGAGGTGAACAGCACCACACCCTGCACCACGGCGTAATCGCGATTGAATACGGCATCCACAATCAGCTTGCCGAATCCGGGAATCGAGAACACCTGCTCGGTCAGCACGGCGCCAGACAGCAGGGTTCCAAACTCCAGCGCGCCCAGTGTGATGATGGGTGTCAAGGCGTTGCGTAGCGCGTGTTTGAGCACCACGCTGCGCTCGTTCAGGCCCTTGGCACGTGCAGTGCGCACATAGTCGGCGCTCAGCACCTGCAGCATGGCGCTTCGGGTGTGGCGCATCAGCACGGCGGCGATGGCGTTACCAAGCACGAAGGCCGGCATGATCATCGCAGCCAGGTTGGCTTTCAGGTCTTCCAAAGGGCTGACGAAGCCCGAGGCGGGCAACCACCCAAGTTGCACAGAAAACAGCAGGATCATCAAAATGCCAAGCCAGAAATTAGGCGTTGACAAACCCCACAGCGCAATCACGTTGGCGGCGTAGTCCCAGGCCGTATCCTTGCCGACAGCCGACACGATGCCGGCCGGAATGCCTATCAGCAGCGCAATCAGCATCGCCAGGCTCGCCAGTTCAAGCGTCACCGGAAGTTTCTGCTGGATCAGGCCCAACACGGGTTCCTGGATGCGCAGCGATTCGCCCAGGTCGCCGTGCGCCACTCCTGCTATCCAGTAGGCATAGCGCACCGGCAAGGGCTCGTCCAGGTGCATTTTCTGGCGCAGGTAGGCGATCACGGTCGGGTCCTGGTTTTCGCCAGCCAGAACGACAGCCGCATCACCGGGCAACAGCTGTTGCAGGGCAAAGATGATGATCGTGACGAAGAAGATCGTCGGCACGATCGCGGCCAGGCGCTTGAGCAGGTATGCGAGCATGAAACAGTTTGCCTCGGCCTACATCTTCAGACCCTGCACCCGCACCAGGCCATCGGGGATGGGGCGCATGCCGCTCAGCTTCTTGCTGGAGGCATAAAGCCAATTGCGGTGATACAGATAAATGATTGGACGCTCCTTGACGGTCTCGGCGGCGAGCGTGGCAAAAGTCTTGATCCGGCCGGAGGTGTCGAGCGTTGTGCGAGATCGATTCAGCAGTTCATCCCACAGCGGACGGCATTCGCCGCTGTAATTCAGGGGTTGCTTGCAGCCGTAGAAGCTGAACAGGTTGCCATCCGGATCGGCCCGACCACTCCAGGCCAGAACGTAGGCATCGAACTGCCCCTTGTCGGCGAGATTGAGCGAGGTCGCGAACTCCGTTGCCTGGATCTTCACATCAAAGCCGGCCTCCTTGGCCATGGCCTGGACCACCTGCGCCACGCGCTGGGCGTCTGAAGTGGTCGGCGTCATGAGCGTGAAGCTTGGGTTGGTGACACCAGCCTCCTTTAACAGCGCCTTGGCGCGAGCGAGGTCGCGCTTGGGGACAGGGACGTTTCTGGCATAGAAGGCGTTGCCCGGCGGCACCCACTGATTGCCAGCCTCGGCTTCGCCGTCGGTGGCCACCTTGACGATGCCGGCGCGGTCCAGCGACAGCTCGAAGGCCTCGCGAACGCGTGGGTCGCGGCCCAGGGGATTCTTCTGCGCCAGGTCGCTCTTGCCAGTATTGATGGTGATGCCCTGGTAGCCCAGTTCCGTAATGCGCGAGATCGAGAGCTTCTTGTCGGCCTTGATCGACGCTATATCCGAGGGTGCGACGCGTTCGATCAGATCGAGTTGGCCGGATCGCAGGTTGGCCAGGCGCACCGTGGCATCCACAACCGGCTGGAAGGTGACCTTGTCAAAGTGAATTTCACTCTTGTTCCAGTAGTTGGCGTAACGCTCCAGCACGATGCGGTCCTGTGCAATGCGCTCAGTGAACTTGAAGGGGCCAGAACACACCGGCTTGCTGCCGAAGTTGCTCGGATTGGCCTGGGCGGCCTTGGGCGACACCATCATGCCAGCCCGGTCGGCCAGCACCGTGAGCAGCGGTGAGAACGGCGCACTGAGATTGATCCTGGCTGTCAGATCATCGACAACGTCCACTGAACTCACCGGCAGCAGCTCGCCGCGACGGTTCGAGCCGGGCAGATTCTTGTGACGTTCGATGTTGAACTTGACGGCGGCAGCATCGAACTTCTCGCCGTCATGAAAGGTGACACCGGGGCGCAGCTTCATGGTCAGCGACTTGTTGTCGCCAGACCACTGCCAGGACATTGCCAGTTGCGGCACGATGTTCAGCTTTTCATCGATGTCCACCAGTTTGTCGCACAAGGACGCAAAGACGATGCGACCGACAAAACTGCGAGCCAGTGACGGATCGAGAATGTCCGGATCCTCGGCCAGGCCGATTCGCAAAGTCTGGGCGCCTGCCAGACTTGCAATACTTGCCAGGACCAAACCTGACATAAGCTTTTTGTACATTGAATATTTCCTTCTCTGTTTTCGTTGATCAAACTCTAGCCACCCGGAACGCCGACTGCAACTGCGCCAAACGCTGATTGAGCGCGGGCCCCTGGCCTACCGGAACTCGCGACTCTAGCCCTTGCCAAAAATGACAGGCGACGGAATGATCGACCACGGACTTCAATTCGGGCACCTGCAGAGTGCACAGTTCTCTTGCGTGCGGACAGCGGGTGCGAAAACCGCAGCCCGAAGGCGGCTCAATCGGGTTGGGTACATCGCCTTGCAACAATACCCGTTCGCGCTTGAGTCCTGGCTCAGGGATCGGTATTGCCGACAGCAAGGCCTGCGTATACGGATGTCTTGGCTCTGCAAACAGGCGGCGCTTGTCCGCATATTCAACGATTCTCCCGAGATACATCACCGCGACATGCGAGGCAATATGCTTGACCACCGCCAGGTCGTGCGCGATGAATACATAGGCCAGGCCAAGTTGGCGTTGCAAGTCCTGCAGCAGGTTCACTACCTGCGCCTGAATCGATACATCTAGCGCAGAAACCGGTTCATCGCAAACAATAAGTTTGGGTTGCACCGCCAGCGCCCGCGCGATACCGATGCGTTGGCGCTGGCCGCCGGAAAACTCATGCGGATAGCGTTGCAAATACTGCGGTGCAAGTCCCACCAGATCCATCAACTCCGCCGCCCGCTCGCGCTGTCGTCCATCTGCCAGACCATGCAGGGCCAGTGGCTCGACAAGGGTCTGCTGCACGGTCATGCGGGGGTTGAGTGAGGAATAGGGGTCCTGAAAAATCATCTGCATTTCGCGCCGTGTGCTGCGCAGCTGCTGCGGCGAGAGCGTCATCAAATCCTTGCCATCGAACCAGACCTTGCCTGCGGTGGCGTCCAGCAGGCGCAACAGCAGGCGCCCAACCGTTGATTTGCCACAACCCGATTCACCCACCAGCGCCATGGTCTGGCCGGAGTCGATTGAGAAACTCACACCATCGACAGCATGAACGACAGCGGTTTGACGGCCAAACAGATGCCGGCGGATTGGAAAATGCTTGACCAGGTTTTCAACCCGCAGCAGCGCGCTCATGGCTCATTCACCATCTCGGTGTCCAGGGGTGCACGCCAACAGGCAGTTTCGTGTCCGTCGCCCAGATCGGTCAGCGCCGGCGAGTCCTGGCGGCACCTGGCGATGACAAAAGGGCAGCGTGGCGCGAAATGGCAACCCTGCACCACAGACATAGGGGTCGGCACCTGTCCCTCGATGGCATTGAGCCGGTCCTGGTCCAGGTGCAGCTTCGGAATCGAACCCAGCAAGCCGATGGTGTAAGGATGCTGTGGCTGGGCAAACAAACGATGCACGGTGGCCTTTTCCACGATGCGTCCCGAGTACATGACCAATACCTCATCAGCGAGTTCGGCAATCACCCCCAGATCGTGTGTAATCAGAATGATGGCCATACCGGTCTCTGCACGCAAGGTGCGCATCAGGTCGAGCACCTGGGCCTGAATGGTGACGTCGAGCGCGGTGGTAGGTTCGTCGGCAATCAGCAGTTTTGGCTCGCACGACAACGCCATTGCAATCATCACGCGCTGGCGCATGCCACCAGAAAGCTTGTGCGGATATTCATCGATGCGCTGCTCCGGCGATGGAATGCGGACCCGCCGCAACATTTCGATGGCGTGCTCTCTGGCTTGCGCTGGACTGAGCTTGCAATGGCAGCGGATGCCCTCGATCAACTGATCACCAATGGTGAAAGCCGGATTCAACGAGGTCATGGGTTCCTGGAAAATCATCGCCATCCGGTTGCCCCGCAACGTGCGCATCCCGGCGGGCGTCATCGTTGTGAGCTCGCGACCCTCGAAGTGGATTGACCCCGCAGCCACGCGGCCCTGCCCCTTCGGAAGCAGGCCCATGATGGACAAGGAGGTAACGCTTTTGCCGCAACCGGATTCACCGACGATGCCCAGCGTGCGGCCAGACTCGACTGAGAAACTCACACCGTCCACCGCGGCGAATTCAGCACCCGATTCAAGCTTGAAGGTCGTGCGCAGACCACTGACTTCGAGCAAAGCAGTCATAGGCCTGCTCTGCTGCCTGCTGCATGAAAGCGTTCGACTTCAGCCTCGATCAAGGCGCGGTCAGTGATACCTGCCGGACGCTGACGAGACGGTAGACAGGCCGTGAATGGCTGATAGCGCTCCAGACTTTTTTGATACAGGCGCTGTAATTCCTGGATGGGTTCCGGGTGGTCGTCGACCCGCAAATCGAGTGCGCAGTAGTCTTCTGTGGTGTAGACCAGCAGGGCGGCCGCTTGCTTGCCGCGCTTGTCCCCACCAGCCGCTTCGCCGGCCTGTAACGCGGCGATCAAGCGTTCGGCAAAGGGCATGCCGTCGTTCGCCAGGTATCCCTGCACCGTGGCTTCTATGACCTGCTGACCTGCCAGCATGTTGCCAGCCACCGAATATCCATTACCTGTCATGTGACCACACCAGTCTATGCAGGAAGCACCTGTGTAGGCGGCCACTCTACCGTGTGAGTCGATCAGATGCAGTTGTCGGTGGTCGCGCCCTTCGTCCAGAGCTGTCAACTGCTCAACAAGCAGGCTCGGTGCGATACCTTGGGCCATACCGGCAAGGGCCGGCGCAGCATAGGTCGGGTTGACCAGCGCCTGCGTCGCGAGCGCGCCAATATGGCTCCGAGCGTGCGGACAGAGCGCGCCCACCGCAAAGAATCGGCTGGCTACTGCAACGCCGAATGCACCTGAAATATCGCGAGCGATGATGGACCAAGTCATTCGATACTTTCGTCAGAAACTGTAATGATGCGTTGGCAGGACAGTCTACCGCCTTTCATGATTTCGCTGGATCAGAGATTTGCCATGCCAAGCCTGGCGAACTTCACCACCACGCCAGGGTGCGACCGCCACCGCAATCGTCACTTCATGTACATCCATTCCCGCGTCGCTTGCGCTCGGCAAGCCAATACATCCTGTCTAAGGACATACACTTGGTGGACTTTTTCTTGCCAATTGATGAGGGGACTATGCTCAATATCAAACCGGTGGCGGCCGAGCGTTTGCCAGATTTGCTGCGGCTCATGCCCAAGGCTGAACTGCATATGCACATCGAGGGCTCGCTCGAACCCGAGTTGATGTTTGCGCTGGCGCAACGCAACGGCCTTGCCATGGCCTACCCGGATGTCGCGACGCTGCGGCGCGCCTATGTGTTCGATGATCTGCAGAGTTTCCTCGACATCTACCATGAAGGGACGTTGGTGCTGCGCACCGAGCAGGATTTTTACGATATGGCGCTGGCCTATCTGGAGCGTGCTGCGGCCGACGGTGTCCTGCATGCCGAGATATTTTTTGATACACAGACGCATACCGGGCACGGTCTGAGCGCTGAAGTTGTCATCAATGGTTTGCACCGCGCCTGTGTCACCGGGCGTGCTCAGTTTGGCATGAATGCGTCGCTGATACTGTGCTTCCTGCGTCACTTGAGCGAGCGTGAGGCCTTTGAATGTCTGGAGCAAGCCTTGCCGTACCGCGACAAAATGCTGGGAGTCGGGTTGGCGTCAAGCGAAGTAGGTCATCCGCCTGAAAAGTTCGCTCGCGTCTTTGCCCGGGCACGTCAACTCGGTTTTCGCCTGGTGGCCCATGCCGGCGAAGAAGGTCCGCCGGCCTACATCTGGAGCGCGCTGGACGTACTCAAGGTGGAGCGTATCGACCACGGCGTGCAGGCACTGCAGGACCCGGCACTGATCGCGCGGCTGGTCAAGGACCGGATCGCTCTGACAGTCTGCCCACTCTCCAATCTCAAACTGCGCGTCTTTCAAAATCTGGCTGAACACAACCTGGGGCGCATGCTCGAGGCCGGTATTGTTGCCACGGTCAATTCGGATGATCCGGCATATTTTGGTGGCTACATCAGCCAGAATTTCAGCGAGAGTTTTGCCGCTCTGGGCCTGACGGCACAGCATGCCTACCAACTGGCACGCAACAGCTTTGAGGCCAGCTTTGTCGATGCAACAGTCAAAGCGGCCTATCTGGAGCGACTCGACGAGTGTTTCGAGACTTTTGTCTGAGTTCAGCCCACCGGCACCCAGCGTTGCAGACTGGGCAGCATCCAGCGGTAAGGCGCGAGCAGGACGAGAGCCATCAGCCATTTGATAGCCAGATCCCCGGCAGCAAGTGTTCGCCAGTCCAGATCGGTGCCGGCAAACGCCAGGAAAAAGAACAGGCCGGTGTCTATCACCGATGCCACCAGCGAGCCAAAGAAGGGCGCTTTCCACCAAGACAAGGTGCGCAGGCGGTTGAAGGCCACAATGTCAAGCAGTTGCCCCATGATGAAGGCCACCCCCGAAGCGACAGCGATGCGCCACGGCGCCAGCGCCAGAGACACGATGACGGCAATGGAAAAGCCGACCCAGGCGACGCGCCGGGCCGCTTTTGCACCGACCGCCCGATTCGTCAGGTCGGTCACCAGGAAAGCGACGGGAAAAGTGAATGCACCCCAGGTCAGCCAGTCATTGAGCGGAAATTGCACCAGGTAGTTGGACGATGCAATGACGACCAGCATCGCCAGAATCGGACGCCAAAGCTGCGCCAGTGTCGGCGTCGTAGAGGAGTTTGCAGCATTCATGGCGCGCATTATCGCAGGCACTTCGCCGTCATGCTGCGCCGGGCCTTTGGGCAGTGCCCTGACTCAAGTTTGGGTTCGCTTTGCTCTAGACTCCTGCCTATGAAAGCCTACCGTGCATCCATTCTCTCCTTCACGCCGGACCGTGAGCACGGGCCTTGTGCTGTGCTGGAAGACGACGGTCTGTTGGTGGTCGGGCCAGATCCTTTGGGACGCCAGAGGGTGCAGGCAAGCGGACCGTATCACCAGTTGAAGGCGCACTTTCAGGCGGTGCCCACCGAGAACTTGCACGGGCGCGTGATTGCGCCAGGCTTCATCGACATGCACAACCATTTTGCGCAGACCAATGTCATTGGCTCGCCCGCGGACGGTCTGCTACCTTGGCTTGAACATTACACTTTTCCTGAAGAACAGCGTTTTTCATCGGCTCAGTACAGCACCGAGGCGGCAAGGTTTTTTCTGGATGAACTGCTGCGCAATGGTGTCACGACGGCGCTGAGCTTTGCCACCTGCAGCACGGAGTCGGTCGAGGCCCTGTTCTGTGAGGCGCAACAGCGTCGTGTGAGACTGATCAGCGGCTTGTGCCTGATGGACCGCCATGCTCCTGCGGGCGTGCTCAATCGGGCGGCACCCGATGGCTCACGCAATGCCTGCGAACAAAGTCTGATCGATTCGGAGGTGCTGTTGCAGAAGTGGCATGGGCGGGACCGTTTGGGTTACGCGGTCACACCGCGTTTTGCGCCGAGTTGCAGCGAAGAGCAGTTACGCGGTGCGGGGTACCTGGCGGAGCGGTATCCCGAGGCCTGGATTCAATCTCATGTGGCTGAAAGCCGGGATGAGATCGCCTGGGCGCGCCAGTTGTTTCCGACGTCGCGCAGCTACCTCGCAACTTATGCCGATTTTGGCTTGCTGCGCAGGCGCGCCGTTTACGCGCACTGCATTCACTTCGACGATCAGGACCGTACCCTGATGCGCGACAGCGGTGCCGTGGCCGCGGTCAGCCCAACCAGCAATCTGTTCCTGGGCAGTGGCTTTTTTGACTCTGCCGCGGCCGATCGAATTGGGCTTCAGTACGGCTTGGCCAGCGATGTCGGGGGCGGCACCAGCTTCAGCCCCTTTCATACCATGCTGGCGGCTTACTACGTGGCGCGCGAGGGGCAGAGCAAAGTTGGACGGTCGCTTTCGCCTCAGCAACTTTGGTGGCAGCACACAGCGGGAGCTGCCAGGGCGCTGGGTCTGGAGGGCGTTGTAGGAAACCTGCGGCCAGGTTGTGAGGCTGATTTTATTGTGTTGAACCCGCAGGCGACACCCCTGCTGGCGCGCCGCAGCGCGCAAGCCGACAATCTTGATGAATTGTTGTTTGCCATGATTGTGCTGGGCGACGATCGCTTGATTGAAAGAACAGTCATCTCGCAGGCGCAGTAGGCGCTGTTTACAATCGACCGACCTTAGGAGTTGTGTCCCGATGAGCATCAAGAGCGATAAGTGGATTCGTCACATGGCCGAGACGACCGGCATGATTGAACCCTTCGAGCCGGGTCAGGTGCGTGAGCGCGATGGCCAGAAAATTGTCAGTTACGGCACCAGCAGCTACGGCTACGACATTCGCTGCGCACCTGAATTCAAGGTCTTTACCAATATCCACAGCACCGTGGTGGACCCGAAAAATTTCGATGAAAAGAGCTTTGTTGATTTCAACGACGAAGTCTGCATCATCCCGCCCAACAGCTTTGCACTGGCGCGTACCATGGAATATTTTCGGATTCCGCGCAACGTGCTGACCATCTGCTTGGGCAAGAGTACTTACGCGCGCTGCGGGATCATCGTCAATGTGACGCCCTTCGAGCCGGAGTGGGAAGGTTACGTCACGCTCGAATTCAGCAATACCACACCCCTGCCGGCCAAGATCTATGCGGGCGAAGGCTGCGCCCAGGTGCTGTTTTTTGAAAGCGATGAGGTGTGCGAGACCAGCTACAAGGACCGTGGCGGCAAGTACCAGGGACAACGTGGCGTTACGCTGCCCAAGGCCTGAGCCCTGGATTGGAGGATAATGCGGGTTTGCCCTTAGTCCAAGGGCGCGCCGAGCTATCGGATTGATAGCACCATGAACTGGCTGTGAATGACCGATTTGACTTCTGATTTGACCCCTGAACCCTTGCCGATGGCTTTTGCCCAGTTGCAGTTGGCCGCCCCGCTGGCTCGCGCCGTGGCCGAGATGGGTTATGAATCGATGACACCGATCCAGGCGCAGGCCATTCCGGTGGTGTTGCAGGGACGTGATGTGATGGGCGCGGCGCAGACCGGTACCGGCAAGACGGCTGCCTTCTCTCTGCCTCTGCTGCAGCGCATGCTCAAGCATGAGAGCAACTCGACTTCACCGGCACGGCACCCCGTGCGCGCACTGGTGCTGCTGCCGACGCGTGAATTGGCTGACCAGGTGGCGCAGGCCATCAAGGACTACGCCAAATACACGCTGCTGCGCAGTGCTGTGGTGTTTGGCGGCATCGACATGAAGCCCCAGACGATTGAACTGAAAAAGGGTGTTGAGATTCTGGTTGCAACGCCTGGGCGTTTGCTGGATCACATCGAGGCCAAGAACGCGGTACTGAATCAGGTGGAGTACGTGGTGCTGGATGAAGCTGACCGCATGCTCGATATTGGCTTTCTGCCTGATTTGCAGCGTATTCTGAGCTTTTTGCCCAAGCAACGCACCACGCTGCTGTTTTCGGCCACGTTTTCACCCGAGATCAAACGCCTGGCCAGCAGCTATCTTCAGAACCCGGCGACGATCGAAGTTGTTGGCTCCAACGGAACGGCTTCTACCGTTGAACAGCATTTTTACAGTGTTGGCGATGACGACAAGCGCCATGCCCTGCATCAGATCCTGAAGGCACGCTCCATCAAGCAGGCCTTTGTCTTTGTCAACAGCAAACTGGGCTGTGCCCGGCTGGCCCGTTCACTGGAGCGTGAAGGCCTGAATACCACCGCGCTGCATGGCGACAAGAGTCAGGACGAACGGCTCAAGGCCCTGGAGGCCTTCAAGAGCGGAGAGGTGAATTTGCTGGTTTGCACGGATGTTGCGGCACGTGGCCTGGACATCAAGGATGTGCCTGCCGTTTTCAATTTTGATATCCCGTTCAATGCGGAAGACTACATACACCGCATTGGCCGCACCGGGCGCGCTGGCGCTTTAGGCTTGGCTCTGAGTTTTGTATCCAAGAGCGATGCCCGTCTGGTGGCTGATATCGAGAAGTTGCTGAAGACAAAAATCGAACTGGAGGCGGTTGAGTTTGACGAGGATGCGCCCGATATCCGGCGCCAGGGCCGCATCAACGATGGCCGGCGCATGTACTCCCAACCGGTGCTGGATGAATCGCATCACGGCAATCACCACCCGGGAGCGATCCGTGACGTGGCGCGTGAAGGGCAATTTGCCAGACCCGTACCATCCCAGCGTCGCGACTACTCGCGACCGGCAGCCGTTGCGCGCGATCCTTTTTTTGATCAGCCGTACGAGGCGCCCGCAACGCCTGAAGCAGCCCCCTCGTGGGATGCGACAGTCAGTCGGCACGGCGCTGGACGCAGCATATCGGCCAATATCAAATCGAAACGTCGGGTTGCGGCACTATTCAAGTCCGAATAGCGCAGCGCTCAGCCGGGTTTTTGGGCCTGCTCACACTTGACCTGGATGAGTTGATGCGCCAGCCTCGGGGCGGTCCCTGAGCTTTTTAAACCACCCAGGCGCAGTGCGCTCAGGCAGCCACCCCAGACACAGCCGGTGTCGAGTGACAGGACATCGGGCCGGTCGAGCCAGCCCAAGGTTGACCAGTGCCCAAAGGCCAGCGTGATATGGGCGGTTTGACGCTCGGGTACGTCAAACCATGGCAGATAGCCGGGTGGTGCCGCGGCGCTACCCTCCTTGCTGGCGAATTCCATGCGTCCCAGAGCGTCACAAAACCTCATTCGTGTCAGGCTGTTGACGATCACGCGCAGCCGGTCAGCGCCAGTCAGTGTGTCATTCCAGACACTGGGCTCATCGCCGTACATCTGCTGCAGGAAGTCACCAAGCGCCGGACCACGCAGAACTGCCTCAACCTCGCAAGCCAGTGCCAGCGTCTGGCTGGCGGTCCAGCATGGCAGGACACCGGCGTGAACCATCAGCAGATCGTGCCCGTCGATATTTCTAAACATCGCCATCTGTTGCCAGCGCAGCCATTCGAGCATGGCTGAACGATCCGGTGCCTCCAGAATGTTGTTCAAAGTGTCGTGCCGACCCGGCTTGCGGACGCCCTGCGACAGGGCCAGCAGATGCAGGTCGTGGTTGCCCAGCAGACACTGCGCTGCATTGCCATAAGCCATCAGGCGGCGCAGTACGCCAGCTGAATCGGGTCCGCGGTTCACCAGATCTCCCAGCAGGTAGAGTGTGTCGCGACTGGCGGAGAAAGAAATTTCATCAAGCAGACGCTGCAACGCGCTATTGCAGCCCTGAACGTCGCCAATGAGGTAGAGTGCCATGGTGTTCATTTTCGCTCCTGATCCATGGATTTTTTGCTGATTGTTTTCCTGACTTTGCTCAACGGTGTGTTTGCGATGTCGGAGCTGGCGTTGGCGGCAAGCCGGAAAACGCGGCTCAGTCTGATGGCGGAGTCTGGCGACAAAGGTGCGCAGGCGGCACTCACCCTGCTGGATAACCCGAACCAGTTCTTGTCGACCGTGCAGGTGGGGATTACTTCGATCGGCGTTCTTAACGGTATCGTTGGCGAAGCGGCATTCAGCGACGGTGTTGCAGCCTGGCTGCATGGTTTTGGCGTCGCCGACAAGGCGGCGGCTATTTCGGCGACGGCCCTGGTGGTGACAGCCATCACATTCACCACCATCATCTTTGGTGAACTCGTGCCCAAGCGCATTGGCCAGCTTTATCCTGAGCCGGTGGCACGCTGGGTCTCACGTCCCATGCTGTGGCTGGCCAATGCCGCCAAACCCTTTGTGCGATTGCTCTCGGGCACGACCGCCCTGGTACTCAAGCTGTTGCACATTGATACCAGCGCAGCGCGACCAGTGACGGAAGAGGAGATCAGCGCCAGTCTGGAGGAGGGGGTCGACGCCGGCGTGATCGAGCAGCATGAGCACCAGATGGTGCAAAACGTGTTTCAACTCGATGAGCGCCCCCTGACCTCGTTGATGGTGCCACGCACCGATGTGCAGTGGCTTGATGCCTCCAGTTCGGTTGCGCAAGGTCTGGCCTGGGTAGGCAGCAGCGGCCCTGCTGGAGCTCACTCCTGGTACCCGGTCTGTCGCGGCTCGCTCGATGAAGTGATCGGTGTGATCAGTGTTACCCGGTTGCTGCAGCTGGGGTCTCAAACACTCGATCATCTTGAAGCCTTCGTCACACCGGCCACCTTTGTCCCGGAGACCTTGAGTGGCATGGAGTTGCTCGAGCAGTTTCGCGCAAAGGCCGGGCGCTTCGTGTTCGTGGTCGATGAGTATGGTGTTGTGCAAGGCACTTTGACGCCGCGCGATCTGCTGGAAGCCATTACCGGGGAATTGCAGCCTGGCGCGCAGGTGGATGCGTGGGCCACGCGGCGCGAGGATGGCAGCTGGCTAATCGATGGCCTGATGCCGGTGGGAGAACTCAAAGTCCGCCTGCATCTCGAAGAACTACCGGAGGAGGAGCGGGGGCGTTACAACACGGTCGCTGGTTTGCTGATGTTTGTGTCGGGGCATCTGCCCGAGGTAGGCGAGCGAATTGAGTGTGCCGGTTGGTTGTTTGAAGTGCTGGACCTGGACCGCAAGCGCATTGACAAAGTGCTGGCAAGCCGACTAGCTAGCTGATACTTGATAAGCGTCAAGGCATTTTGCGGAAGGTGGCCTGATACTGTCCAGAACCGAAGGAGGTTATGTCATGTTCAAACACATACTTGTTCCAGTCGATGGCTCATCGACAGCACAGTTGGCGGTTGAAAAGGCGATTGGTCTTGCCAAAGCTTTCGACAGCCGCGTCACAGCGATCTTTGTCATCGATCCTTATCCATTTACCGGCGTCGGCACTGATTTTGCCTACGGCCAGGCCGAGTATCTGAGCGCCGCTACGGCGGAAGCCAACGCCGCCATCAAGGCCGCCAAGACCGCGTTTGAGCAGGCCGGTGTCAGTGTTGGTACTTCCGTGATTGAATCTCACGCCGCCTGGCGCGGCGTGGTCGAGGCAGCGGCGTCCCTGCAAGCCGATCTGATTGTCATGGGCTCGCACGGCCGCAGCGGCCTGGAAAAACTGGTGCTGGGTAGCGTCACCCAAGCTGTGCTGTCGCACACCCAGCTACCGGTGCTGGTGGTGCGCGACTGACCTCAGCTTCTTAGCCGCACTGCCCGACGTAGCCGCAGGCAGTGCAGAAATCGCAACCGTCCTTGTGGATGACGGTCGGGTTGCCGCACTCCGGGCAGACTTTGCCCGCCATGGTGCTGGGCGCATCATGATTCTTGGGTGCATCGAGCACTCCCATCTCGCGCAGCGGCAAGCCCTCTTCATCCAGAATGCCCAGCATGGCATAGCGGTGAATGATGAGGCGCGCAATATAGGCGACTGTTGAAGGCCAGGTTTGCTGGCGGCGCTCGCCATGCGGCAAGCCCGGCACAAAAGCCATGAAATGCCCCAGCGGCTCGGCGTAATTGAGCAGCTTGCGCAATTTCATGCCGATCCAGGCCGGATCAATGACCCGCATGTCGAGCGACAGCAGCCGAGCCAGGCCATCCAGCGCACGTGGGTAGTTGCCGGAAAATCCCACGGCGCATGGACGCGTGACGATGACTCCGTCATGCCCTGGCAGGTTGACTTCTTTCAGCGTCACGGTGAAGGATTCTCCAGTGGCTGGGTTGTCCACGTCAACTGCCCAGGCAAGCGTGCCCGAGGGGCCGGTCTGCGGCTCACCGCGGCTGAACATGGCGTCCATCACGGGCGTAGGCATTTGCGTGTCGGCGCTGGCCAGTGCCTTGAGCTGATCACAGCGCCAGCGGATCACTGCAGCGGTCGCGGCCACGACACCCGGGAACAGCCGCTTTTCACCGTGCGGCGGAAACGGCATTTCAAACGAATGTTCTTCGGCCACCGTCGCCAGTGCATCGAGCTTGAGTTGCAGCCAGGCCGGGTCGTTGGCACGCAGGTCCATCGACAATGTCTTGGCCAGTGCGCCCAGGCCACGGGGTTGATCGGTGCCGTTGACCCAGACTTCAAATGGCTTCGGTGCACCGCCTTCTTCTGGCGCAAGTTCACCGACAAACAGGGCGAAATCGCCAAACGGGTGATGCACCATGAAGGTCCAGGCCGGGTTGCCGCCAGGCAAAGCGGGCCTGCTGGGCCAGCGCAGCGAAGACAGCACCGGAACCGGCAGCCGCTCCAGCGCGAGCCGGTGGTTGGTGCCCTCAATTTGAAGCGGCGTAGTGGCAACCGGCGTGGAAGTTGGTGTCACACTCAGCACCGAACCCAGAATGGAGTTGGGTCGATAAGTGGCGAGGCCCTTCAGGCCCGATTGCCAGGCTTCCATGTAGAGGTGTTGAAACTCCGCGTAAGGGTAGTCGGCCGGCACGTTGACGGTCTTGGAAATCGCCGTGTCGATAAATGGCGCTACCGCAGCCACCATGGCCTCGTGCGCCTGCGCACTCATCTCCAGGGCGGTTACAAAGGCGGACGTGAGGGGTGTGTCTTCGCCGAAGAGGTGGCGATACAGGCGCCAGGCGTGATCCTCTACCGCATACTCCTTGAAGCTGCCATCCATCATGCGCTTCTTGCGCGTGTAGGTCCAACTGAAGGCTGGCTCAATGCCGTTGCTGGCGTTGTCTGCAAACGCCAGGCTGATGGTGCCGGTCGGTGCGATGGAGAGCAGGTGCGAGTTGCGCAATCCGTGCGTACGCACGCGCTCCTTGAGGGTCGGCGACAAACGTGACGCAAAAGTCTGGCCGCTGAGGTAGAGGTCGGCATTGAAGAGCGGAAAAGCGCCGCGCTCGCGCGCCAGTTCGACCGATGCGTCGTAGGCGGTGTCGCGCATCAACTCCGAAATCTGGCGTGCCATGTCGCGCGCTTCCTTCGTGTCATAGCGCAAATTGAGCATCACCAGCGCGTCGCCCAAACCGGTGTATCCGAGACCGACGCGACGTTTGCTGCGCGCTTCTTCCTGCTGTTGTGGCAGTGGCCAGACGGTAACGTCCAGCACGTTGTCGAGCATGCGTGTTGCAACGCGGGCTACCTCGGCAAAAGCAGCCTGGTCAAATTGGGCATTCTCTTCAAACGGGTTGCTGATGAAGCGGGTCAGGTCGATCGAGCCCAGGCAGCAGCAACCGTAGGGCGGCAAGGGTTGCTCGGCGCACGGGTTGGTACTGGCTATGGTTTCGCAGTAGGACAGATTGTTGTCGCGATTGATGTGGTCCAGAAACAGCACACCGGGCTCGGCATGGTCATAGGTCGAGCGCATGATTTGATCCCACAAATCGCGTGCCTGCAACTTGCGGTAAATCCACTGGCCACTGCTTTTTTCCTGGTAGGCGCCGGCTGCCTTTTGCGCGGCGCCGGGCTCGGCACGGTGCACCAGGGTGAACTCGCCGTTCTGCTGCACTGCCACCATGAAGGCGTCGCTGATGCCCACCGAAATATTGAAGTTTTTCAGGTCGCCCGTGTCTTTGGCGTGAATGAATTCTTCGATGTCGGGATGGTCGCAGCGCAAGACACCCATCTGTGCGCCACGTCTGGCCCCGGCCGACTCCACCGTCTCGCAGGATCGGTCGAAGACACGCATGTAACTCACCGGGCCGGAGGCGCTGCTTTGTGTGCTGCCAACCCAGGCGCCGCGTGGGCGGATACGCGAAAAATCGTAGCCGACGCCGCCGCCGCGGCGCATCGTTTCGGCAGCCTCGGTCAGGGCAGTGTAAATTCCCGGATGTCCGTCTTCCAGGTGTGCAATGGCATCACCCACCGGCTGCACGAAGCAATTGATCAGGGTGGCGGCCAGATCGGTGCCGGCCGCCGACTGAATGCGTCCGGCTGGCAGGAAGCCGTTTTGCAGCGCCTGCAAAAACTTGGCTTCCCATTGCTTGCGCTGCTCTGGGGCTTCGGCGGCCGCCAACGCGCGCGCCACACGCTGGTTGACGTCCAGAATGGTTTTTTCGTCTCCCTTGCTGTACTTTTCCAGGAGAACTTCTTCGCTGATTTGCTGTGGCGCCAGTGCCAGCGCCGGCTTTGTTCGTTCAGGTGTTTGTTGTGACATGACTTGTTTTTCGAGGTCTGGGCTGAAATATCAGGGCTTATAGCCAAGGCGTCCTGGGGAAGATACCTTAGTTCAATACTGAAAATTATTGTACACGTGGATCCACTACCCGTAGTGGTTACCCGACTATATAGCCACTACATCTAGTGTGCGTACAGGAATTACCCTGACAGCGCTGCAGCCCCGCCAGACCACTAAAATCAGGTCGTACGCTCGAAAATAGCGGCGATACCCTGGCCACCACCGATGCACATGGTGACCAAGGCGTAGCGGCCACCGATGCGCTCCAGTTCGTACAGTGCCTTGACGGTGATCAGGGCGCCAGTGGCGCCAATGGGGTGCCCGAGCGAAATGCCTGAGCCATTCGGGTTGACCTTGGCCGGGTCCAGACCGAGGTCGCGGCTGACGGCGCAAGCCTGCGCGGCAAAGGCTTCGTTGGCTTCAATCACGTCCAGATCCTTGACCGTCAGACCCGCCTTCTTGAGCGCCAGTTGGGTCGCCGGCACCGGACCAATGCCCATGTACTTGGGGTCGACCCCGGCGTGGGCGTAGGCCACCAGACGCGCCATCGACTTCAAGCCACGTGCTTTAGCGGTCGCTGCCTCCATCAAAACCACCGCTGCGGCAGCATCGTTGATGCCGGATGCATTGCCGGCCGTGACGGTGCCGTTTTCCTTCAGGAACGCCGGTTTGAGTTTGGCCATGTCTGCGAGCGAGCAGTTGGGGCGGAAATGCTCGTCGGTAGCGTAGGCGATGTCACCCTTCTTGCTCTTGAGCATAACTGGCATGATCTGAGACTTGAAGTAGCCCGATTCAGTGGCGCGCTGGGCGCGCTGGTGGCTCTCCACTGCAATTGCGTCCTGCTCTTCACGAGAAATTCCCCATTTGGCGGCGATATTTTCGGCCGTAACGCCCATATGAATGGTCTGGAATGGGTCGTGCAGCGCCCCGACCATCATGTCTACCATCTTGGTGTCACCCATGCGGGCACCCCATCGCATATTCAGACTGGCAAAAGGCGCGCGGCTCATGTTTTCGGCGCCACCGCCAATGGCAATGTCAGCGTCACCCAGCAAAATGGACTGACTCGCCGACACAATCGCCTGCAGACCGGAACCACACAAGCGGTTAACGTTAAAGGCCGGTGTGGCTTCAGCGCAGCCCCCCTTGATGGCCGCCACGCGAGACAGGTACATGTCTTTCGGTTCGGTATTGACGACGTGGCCAAACACCACATGACCGACTTCGGTACCGTCAACACTGGCGCGCGCCAGCGACTCGCGTACCACCTGCGCCGCCAGTTCGGTCGGGGCAATGTCTTTCAGGCTGCCGCCATAGGTACCAATAGCGGTGCGTACTGCACTGACGACGACGACTTCACGGCTCATAAAAAACTCCTGGTTTAAAAAGATGATTGGGCAGACGACATCTTACCGGTCTGCTGCAGTTGGCTCGGCTGGCGCAAGTTCATGCAGATTGCTCAGATCGATCAGCGCCGACAAGACCTCCTGTTTGAAGCCGACCCTGCTTCTGCCGAGTCCATCGCCGCCGTCAAATACCAGTTGTTTAATGTAGTCAAGACACTCCTTGTGGCCCCACAGGACATGGATAATCTTGACGATGTGCTCATGCTGTTCACCGATCACTCCAAGCTGATGTTCGATGCGGGCCCTTTTGGGTTGCTCGTGCAGCGGCGTCGGCCGGGTCAGCTGATGCTCTTCGGTATAGCTGATAACAGGAAAGTCTGAAAATTCACTGCTTATTGACATGGTTGGTACGCTTGTTTCTCATGTCTGGCAGTATCGCGGATTCTTTGGCATTGCGCAAAAAGGCACCGACTCTCTGTGGGTCAGACGAGGGGTGCCTTGACGGGGATCAGGGCGCCTAGGTGGCAGCTACGATTGCCATATTCCCGTTGGCAACGCAGTTGCGCCCATTGCGCTTGGCGCAATAGAGCCCCTCGTCAGCCGCCTTGATCAAATCTTCAATATTCTGCATCGGCACCGTTTTTGCGGCAACGCCGATGCTGATGCTGCCAAGCCACTCCCCGGAGCCGGTCTGTACCTGCAGTCGCGCAGCTTTTTCACGCACCGCTTCTGCCATCCGCAGTGCCCCTCCCGGTGCGGTGCCAGGACAGATGATCAGAAACTCATCACCGCCAAGACGACAGACGATATCGTTGCGGCGTACGCCGTCGCGCAGCAGTGCAGACAACTGGCGCAACACTTCATCCCCCGCGGCATGTCCGTGCAGGTCATTGACCTGCTTGAAACCATCGGCATCCACCATCATGCAAGCCAGTGGCAAACTGTCGCGTTCCGATTGTGCCCAAGCCTGGGCAAGGCAGGCCATTGCCTGCCGACGATTGGGCAGTCCGGTCAGTGCGTCAGTCAGAGCAAGTTGCTCCAGTAGCTGATTCGCGTCCGACAGGGAGCGCGTGCGCTGAGCAACTTTTTCTTCCAGATTGCGGTTCAATTCATTGAGTTCACGGTTGCGATCGGACACCTGCTGGAACAGTCCGTTTAGCGCATGCAGCAGGGGTCCGGTGGCACCCTCGCTGAGATCCGCTTCAGCTGCCAGAGCGTCTGCCGGTGTTTCACCAGCGCTGATGGCGGCGATCTGTTTGGCCATCGATTGATCAGTGCCAAGAATGTGGTAGGTCAGCCAGTAGGTCAAAAACTTCAGTAGTGAATCAGACGTCTGCTGCAGTCCACCCATGCGTTGGTGCAGGAGGGTTACGTCCTGCACGAAATCAGCGTGTGACTTCTTGTGTTGACGGATGTGGCGTGGGTCCAGTCCGGCCTTTTGCATCAGCTCTTCTTCCTCCTGGAAGTGGTACTTGGCATAAGCAGCCAATTCGGCGAACAGTGCGTCCATGTCGCTTACCGATGCGCCCTCGGCCTGAATCAGCAAATCCCCGAACCGGTTGATCAGATCGACCAGACCATGATGCTGCCGATCAACTGGCTCCAATCCGGTTTCAAAATATTGGTTCCACGGGAATGATTCCACGCCATCCTCCTGAAATTGTTCTGTCATTCTCTTTAATTATGGCATTTGCCTGCCTCATTGCGGTGACAGGCTGCGACGCTGGCCGTTGCACTGGGCGTTAACATCTGACCATGCAATCCGCCGACTTACTGCCACGGGACGCCCAGAGCATTCTGGAGTTGGCGGCACGCTCCATGTTCGACCTTTTCGCCAACGCCAGCGAGGGCATGATGCTGGTCGACCGCGAGGCCAGGGTGGTCTGGATCAACGATCAGTACAAGCGCTTCCTGCCGGCTTTGGGTTTTGATCGGGTGGAAGATTTTGTCGGTCATCCGGTCGCCAGTGTCGTGCAAAACACCCAAATGCACCAGGTGCTGGAGAGTGGCAAACCGATTCTGATCGACCTGCTTACCAACCGGGCAGGTACTTTTGTGGTCAGCCGGATTCCCTTGCGCGATAACGCAGGTGAGGTCATTGGCGCTTTGGGCATCGTGCTCTTTGACCACGCGGAGACCAGTCTGCAGCCGCTGGTCGGCAAGTTTGCTCTGCTGCAGCGTGACCTGGACGATGCGCGGCGTGAACTGGCCAGTCAACGCCACGGCGAGCGCGCGGGCCAGCGCCAGTCGCGCTACACCTTTGCCAGCTTTGTCGGCGCCAGCCCCGCAGCGGTAGAAGTCAAGCGCCAGGCACGGCGCGCAGCGCAGACTTCAAGCACCGTGCTGCTGCTGGGTGAAACCGGTACCGGCAAGGAACTGCTGGCGCATGCGATTCACGCTTCCTCGGCTCGTTCAGACCGGCCCTTTATCAGCCTCAATATTGCCGCCGTGCCAGACACCTTGCTGGAAGCGGAATTCTTTGGCGTGGCACCGGGCGCTTACACGGGGGCGGACCGCAAGGGGCGCGAGGGCAAGTTTCGGCTGGCGCACGGTGGTACGCTGTTTCTCGACGAAATCGGCGACATGCCACTGGCTTTGCAGGCCAAACTGCTGCGTGCCTTGCAGGAGGGCGAAATTGAACCGCTCGGGTCAAACCAGCTGCTTCCCTTTGACGCCCGGGTGATCGCTGCCACTTCCCGCGATCTGAGTCGGTTGGTGCGCGAGGGCAACTTTCGCGAAGATCTTTTTTATCGCCTCAATGTGCTGCCGATACGCGTTCCGCCACTGCGTGAACGGCGTGAAGACATGGTGGCCTTAGTCGAGGTGCTGGGTGAGGATATGGCCCTGCGCAATAGCCAGCAGCCGCCCGAACTCAGCGCTGACGCCTTGGCGCTGCTTTGCGCGCAGGTTTGGCGCGGCAACATCCGGGAACTGCGCAACGTGCTGGAGCAGTCCATGATGCGCAGCGACTCCAATCGCATTACAGCGCTGCATCTGGAACTGGTACTGCGTGAGTCAGGAGTCGAGCAACTGGCCCCGGCGCCGGTCGCTGCGGCGCCTGATCCGGCGGCAACGGCGACTGCACCCCGTATTCTGCCGCTGACTGATCAGGTGGCAGAGCTCGAACGCAAGGCGATTACGCTTGCCATGACTGCAACGCGTGGCAACAAGGTGGCCGCGGCACAAATGCTCGGCATTTCCCGCGCCATGCTGTACGACCGATTGGGCAAGAATGCATGATAGTCAGTCATATGACTGAATATCAGGCACTCAATGTGTCTGATATTTAGACATTACACGATCTAATTGACTTTAGACCCATAGAATCAAGCACTTGTAATTTGGCACGTTTGGTGCATCATCAATCCTTGAATCGCTTACCACAACAGGAGATAAATATGTTTCGTCGTACTTGGGTTGCGGGCACCGCACTGACTGCAGTG
>CAITQH010000503.1 GCA_903894475.1 uncultured beta proteobacterium | reverse complement strand
CCGACCAACCACATCCCCAGCAGTGCAGCCTGCGAGACCTGTCACGTCGGGGCGGGCTCGAGCGTGGCGAGCCTGCCCGTACTCAACGGTGCCAAGTTCAGCAACTCCCTGATGAGCCATGCGGGAATCACGAACAACTGCATCGCCTGTCATGGATCGAGCATCACGGGAACGAGCTTTGCCGGTGTGACCAAGATCGTGGTCATGCCGCCAACGACGCCGGTCGGCGCCAGTGCGCACATACCCTCGAGCACCTCGTGCGAGACCTGCCACCTGGCAACAACGCCCACCGGGATGGTGGCAGCATCAAGTAGCAAGACGGCACCCGGCACAGCGTTTGCGACACCCGCCCCAACAACGACCCAGATCCACACCGGGATCACCGGGAACTGCTCGGCCTGCCATGACACCAACTTTGTCTGGATGGGAATGAGCGCATACCAGATAGCGCCGACGGTGCTGACCAGCGGCGCGCAGTACACCGGTTTCCACAGCAGGCCCAAGGCGACCGCCAGCACCTTCAGCATCGCCGACGCCGGCCATCCAAGTACCGGCGACTGCTCACTGTGTCACAGCGGGACCAACTACTTCACTGGCATTGCCAAGCCGGCCGGTCATATGCCGACGACCGGAACCTGTTCAACATGCCACATCGTCGCTGGTGATTACTCCATTGCCGGACTTGCCAGCAATGCGGTATTGCATACAGGCATCACGAACGGTTGTATCTCGTGCCATTCCGTCGGGACCGGTGCCGGACCCTTTGCGGGCTGCGCGACACAGGCCAGTTGCCCGGCGACGCCACCGCTGACCTACCAACCGAAAGCGACGCCGCTATTGGCTGGAGGGTCTCCCACCGCGCCTTCGTCACAGACACATGTGCCGACGGTCGGAATCGCTTGCGAGCTTTGCCACTCGGCTACCGTGTTCACGTCCTTTGCCGGAATGAACATGAAGTCGAATACACCTGCGCACAACGCAGTGAGTAAGGCGACCTGCATGAGTTGCCATGATTATCCGTATACATGGTACGGCGTGACAATCAAGACGACGGGTTCCGCCAGCCATCACAGCCGTAAAGTGGGTCAGGATTGCACATCGTGCCACACGAAGGTGTACAGCCAGTTCAGTGGCGCCGCAGCTCGGGTGCGCCCGGTGATGCGTGGTGCACTGAATTCGATCAACCAACGTGTTATGCCAGACGGCAGCTTGGCCTCATCGCTGCTTTCGGGCGAAGCCTCTGTTTTCAGTCATTCGGGCGTGTTACCCGGACAATGCCAGACCTGCCACAACGCTCAGACCGCCAGCGGTATGCCGGCCAAGCATCTACAGACCCGGATGTCATGCGACTCTTGCCACCGCACTACCGCATGGAAGCCTGCACAGTTCAATCACCAAGGGGTGTTGCAAGGTCAATGCCAGATGTGTCACAACAGCGTTGCAGCCAGCGGCAAGGTGGCGGGACACTTCGTCACCAGCAGATCCTGTGATTCCTGCCACCGAAGTGTGGCCTGGGTACCGGTTTCATACCAGCACCTGTCGCCGCTGTACGTTGCACAACCGGACAGATCAACTTGCTTGAGCTGCCACGTCACCAACGGTGAGATCATCCCACGCCAAATGCGGGGTAACAATCGACCCAAGCCTGTCCCAGTACGAACCGGTCCATGACGCGGATAATATCCATCGCTGTGGTCAACCGCTGGCCGCAGTACTACTAACAAGGGGCAGGTAATCATGCAAAGTCGAGATGCGATCAGACGATGGCTGAGCGCTGTGGTTTTTGTCGGATTGGCTCAACAGCTTGGCGCGCAAACCCTGAACGAGGTGGAGGTAACGGTTCAGGGCGATGATGTGGTGGTCCATGTCGCGTTTTCTGGTTCGGTCAGGCTGATACAGCAAATTCCGGCAAGCCCGGCTCAGTTCGTCCAACTGCAAATCGAATTGCTTGGGGCTGATGATGCAACCTTGTCACAACGAACCACAGATTCCAGACACGTACCGGCTAGCGAATTGACGCCTGAGTTCAACCTGGTGCTCAGCCCTGCGCCGAATCGAACGACCAGACAACTGACGCTGCAGTTTGGACGTGAGATCCAGGTGCGAGCGCGCCAGGGCCGAAGCCCGAATGTCATTGATGTTGTGTTGGCTGGTGCCGTGCAGCACGAGGCAACGGCGGCGACCAAGGCGTCGGCCGAAGTAGAAACCAGTGCGAGCGCACTCATGACCGCGGCGCGGGACGCTGTGAGCAAAGGCGACACCGAGGTGGCGATCGGCAAACTCAACCAGTTATTGCTGCTGCCACCAAACTCTGGGACTCAGGACGCGCAGGAAATGATAGGTCTGGCCTGGGAGAGGTCGGGTGATCTTGGCCGCGCCAGGCTCGAATACGAACTCTATCTGAAGCTGTTTGGGGGTGAGGGCGCGCAGCGGGTCAGACAACGACTGGCCTCAATGGGTGTGGTGCCGGCCAACCGGGAATCTCGGTCCGACGCGATTGCGCCAGAGCCGGTCAAGCCGGGTGGCGTCAAGTACAACGGCAACGTCGCGCAGTACTACTTTGGCGGCAAATCCCGCAGCCAGTCGCTGGTGAGTCTGGATGGAGGTATTGATCAATCCACCTTGACCAAGACCACCGAGTCGGCACTTGTCACGAACCTTGATCTTGGAGCGAGATACACCACAGACGAGTCCGATACACGGGCTGTTTTCAGAGGCACGGGCTCGACCAACCTGACAGCTACGTCGAACAATGCCAGTATCCTGAACGCTGCCTACATTGATTACCGAGTGAAGAGCAACGGGCTGGCGCTACGTCTTGGCCGGCAATCCGCCATCAACGGTGGCTTGCTCGGCATGTTTGATGGTGCCTCCCTGACCTATCCGGTGCGGCAAGGTTATCGCGTCAATGTGATGGGTGGCGTGCCTGCCAATCCGCTGGTTGCAGCACCAGCCGAACGGCTGTTCGCAGCAATGATCGAGGCAGATTCGATTATGGAAAACCTGAGTGGCGATATATACATCATCAATCAGACCACGGAAGGAATCACCAATCGTCGTGCCATCGGTACGGAGGCACGTTATTCAAACGAGCATGGCTCACTTTACGCCTTGCTTGATTACGACCAACTCTTCCGGGCCGTGAATGCATTCACTGTTCAGGGTTCCTTGCAGGCGGCCGGTCAGACCACATTCACCCTTCTGATGGACACTCGAAAGGCGCCATCCTTGCAGATGACCAACGCCTTGATAAGCACGGGCGCTGGGTCCCTGAGCGCTTTGTTGCAAACGCAGACGCTTGACGATGTGGTGGCGTCGGCAAGAGCAACCACAGCTCAGGCCCGGCAGATTCTGTTCAGCGCGTCCAGACCCATCAGCGACAAATGGCAGGCTACCGGAGACATTCGATTCAGCGATATCGGCGAATTGCCAGCCGTAGGAAACT
>CAITQH010000502.1 GCA_903894475.1 uncultured beta proteobacterium | reverse complement strand
GTCGGCGTTGGTCTGGTAGGACCTTGAGGCGGACAGCATGTTGACCATTTCCTCGACCACGTTGACATTGGGCATGGCGACATAACCCTTCTCATTGGCCTGCGGGTGTGACGGGTTGTAGACGAGCTTGGGCGGCGTCTGGTCTTCAACCACCTTGTCAACCTTGACGCCGGTTGCAAACGTGCCCGACAGCGGCGCCGCCATGAACTGCACCTGCTTCGCGCGGTAGGGTTGAGCGTCCGGCCCGCTGGTGCTCTCCGCATTGGCGATGTTGCTGGCAACGACGTTGAGGCGTTTGCTTTGCGCCGCCATGCCCGAGGCGGCGACATTGAAAACATGGAGCAAGCTCATGGTGCTCAGCCCTGCAGCACGGCAAGCAAACTCTTGATCCGGGCGTTGGTCAATGCCAACTCGGCCTCATAGTGCAGAGCGTTTTCAGCAAAGGCAGCACGCTCGATATCGAGGTCCACCGTGTTGCCATCCTGGCTGTTCTGGCTGGCCGCACGTAACTGGGTCTGGACTGGCCTGCTGGCGCCCGCCCCGCCCAGATGAGCCGGGTTGGTTTGCGTCAAACTTCCGGCATTCCCCGTACTCATGAGCTGCCCCTGCAGAGCCTTCGCAAAATCGAGCTCGCGCGCTTTGTAGTTGGGTGTGTCGGCGTTGGCGATGTTGGACGCCAGCAATTGCTGGCGCTGGATGCGCAGTCGCAGCGAGCCCTCATGAAAGCCAAACACCTCATCGAGATTTCCAAGCATTTTTTCTCCTCATCGACACTTCGCAACACAGCGCCCCAAATCGGGACGACGCAACACTGCATGGATTTAAATGGTAGGCAGTATCAAGCTCGAAAACCGCCAGATAAAACTACAAATAGGTGCTCAACTCAGGCGGGCTTAGCGCGCTTGAAGGCCGAATAAGCACCTACACTGACTGTGTGAAAAAACTTCAGATCCACCTGCTGGCTCTGTGCGGTTTGTGTGGCACCGCCGGGGCGCAGACTGCCGCCGGAGCGCAAGACCTGGACGACTTGAGCAACCAGGTCGCGCAGTTCCTCAGAGCCGAGTCGGGCGCTGCACCCGACTGGCAAATCCGCGTGCTCGCGCCGCAGTCCACGCTCGTGCTGGCGCACTGTCCCGCCCCCGTGTTTTCGCTGCCCGGCGGCAAGGGCCCGCTGCGCGGCAGCATCCGGGTTGGTGTGCGCTGCCAGGCCCCGCAGGTCTGGAACCTCTACGTCAGCGCCACGCTGCAGGAAATGAAAACCCATTACATCGCCGCCAGCGCACTGGAGGCCGGCCATATCCTGCGTCTGCAAGACCTGAGCGCAATACGCGGCCCGGCAGCCGATTTGCCAAAGGGCGCTGCCACCGAGCCCGGGCAGTTGCTGGGACGCCGTCTGGGCAGCGCGGTGCCGGCCGGTGCCGCAGTGCCATACCAGCAGACCCGCGTCGTGGCGCTGTTCAAGGCCGGACAAGCTGCCACCTTGAAGCTGGTCGGAGCGGGCTTCAGCATCAGCAGCGAGGGTCGGGCCCTGGCCAACGCCAGCGAAGGACAGACGGTGCAAGTCCGCACCACGTCGGGGCAGGTGCTGACTGGCCAGGCCGCGCCAGGGGGCATCGTGGTGGTGCCCCAGTGAATGGGCCAAACCAGGAAACCCTTATCCTGAATTCCGCGCCAGCGGCTCAGGTGGTGCAAGAGTTCATTGCTCTCACCCTTGCTTTTTCCGAATTGGTGCCGTGATAGACTAAAAATGGTTCGATGACTGTTATTTTCAATAGGAAATATCGTGGAAATTGATCGCTCAAACGGCCCCTTGCCCAATGCCAGTCTGGCGGGTGCCGCAATCCCAAGCGGCAAGGCGACTGAGTTGGCGGGGTGCGCCAAAGAAGTCACGACGCAGCTACCGATCCCCAAACAGTTGCCGCCGCTGCGCTCCACAGCTGCCAGCAGGGCCACTCCGTTCGATGTGAATAAAGTGGCCGAGATCCACGCCGCCATTGCCGAGGGTCGTTTTGAAGTCAACGCCGACCGTGTGGCCGATGGCTGGCTGACGACGGCCCGGGACCTGATTCGCGCGGACAAGCGCAAGCCATGAATATGACGGTCGCAAAGCTGCCCGAGACGGATTTTCTGGACCAGGAGTTGCAGCTGTCTCAGCAACTTTTGCAAGTGCTTGAACAGGAAAAGCTCGCGCTGATGGCCAATGACATCGACGCTCTGAGTGCCGTCACGCCGGAGAAGTTGCGTTTGGCAAGCTCCTTTCTGGCTGGGCGTCAACGACTGCAGCGCGAACGCTCCGCGCACACCCAGGCAGGCCAGGCAGCGAGTCAGCCGGAGCATGCGCAGCGCCACGAAAAGCTGCTGGCCTTGCAGCTAGCCGCAAGGCAGGTCAATCTGACCAACGGCCTGATGTTGCAGCGCCTGACAGCGCGCAACCAGGCAGCGCTGACGGTGCTGCGCGGCCCATCGGCGCAGGGCTACTATGGCCCCGACGGGCAAGGCATGAACTCGTCCTTGTTTGGCGTAATCAGGTAATTGTCCTGCGGCCTGCGCAGCCGGGCCAGGCTGAGTTCAAACCGCTGCAAACCCGGCGACCAGGAGCTCGATCTCCTCGGGGCTATTTCGTCCCAAGCCGATTCTCACTTTGGGCGCTGGAAGTGTCGTAGCGGCACTCAGAACGCTCGCCGACCGAAGTAGCGACTGATTTCGTCGGCTGATTCAGCGCGGTCCGCCCTTGTTTTCGGAAAATAATTTCTGCATCAGAGTTGGGCTTTGTCAATTCAAGGGCGGTCCGGCTCAGGAGTCATCCTTGGCAGAAGAAAGCGACCTCGAAAAAACGGAACAAGCCTCGCCCCGCAGGCTGGAGAAAGCGCGCGAGGAGGGTGACGTTCCGCGTTCCCGTGAACTGGCCACCTTCGCCATCCTGGGCAGCGCCGCGATGGGCTTGTGGATCGGCGGCGAGGCCCTGGTGCGCCAGCTCAGGCATACGCTGGCTGCGGGTCTGCGCTTTCAAATGCAAACCGTGCTGGATCCGGTGCAATTCGGCCTTTTCTGGGGTGTGCAACTGCGCGATCTGCTGCTTGTCTTGAGCCCGCTGGCGCTACTGATGCTGCTGGCGACGCTGGGCTCGCCGCTGCTGATTGGCGGTTGGGTTTTCAGCGGCAAAGCGATCGGTCCGGATTTCGGCAAGCTCAACCCGATGCGCGGTCTTGGCAATATGTTCTCGACGCACGCGCTGTCTGAGCTTGTCAAGGCGCTACTCAAAACCGGCCTGGTCGCGGCCGCAGCCTGGCTGGTCCTGGCGACGCAGAGCGACGCCGTGATGGCGCTGGCGGTCCAGCCACCGGCATCCGGCGCAGCCCAACTGGGGCGCTTGTTGCTGCTGTGTTTTTTCATCATGGTCACGGCGCTGGCCGTGATTGCGATGATTGACGCACCGTACCAGATGTGGCAGTACGCGACAAAACTCAAGATGACACGTCAGGAAGTCCGCGAAGAGGCCAAGGAGGCCGAAGGCAACCCGGAGATCAAGGCCAAGTTGCGTGCGCAACAGCGCGAGATGGCGCGCCGGCGCATGATGGCGCAGGTACCCAAGGCCGACGTCGTGGTGACCAATCCCATGCACTACGCGGTCGCCCTGCAATACGCCGGGCTCGATGGTCATGCGCCACGCGTGGTGGCCAAGGGCAAGGGAGTGCTTGCCGCCAAAATTCGCGAAATTGCCAATGCCAATCAGGTGCTGCTGATGGAGGCACCCGCGCTGGCACGCGCCCTGTACCAGCACACCGAACTCGGCGATCAGATTCCAGCCCTGCTTTACACCGCAGTGGCGCAGGTTCTGGCCTACGTGTTCCACCTGAGGAGCTACCGCTTGCACGGCGGCCAGCAACCGCAGCGGCCCGCTCAGATCGAGGTGCCGCCAGGGATGGACCCGCAGGCCACGGATGCTGCACCGGGTCTTGAGTCGGGAAGCACAGCATGAAGCTGCCCTTGTGGCTGGTCCGCTTGAGTAGCAAAGGCCTGACCGCGCCGCTGGTGGTGGTGGTGATTCTTGGCCTGATGGTGCTGCCGGTTCCCGCCTTCGTGCTTGACATCTTCTTCAGCTTCAACATTGCCCTGTCCATCATCGTGCTGTTGACCGCGCTCTACACGGTGCGCCCGCTGGACTTCATGGTGTTCCCGGCCGTGCTGCTGATGACGACCATGCTGCGCCTGTCGCTCAACGTGGCATCGACCCGCGTGGTGCTCACCGCCGGCCACACCGGGCCCGACGCCGCTGGCAAGGTGATTGAGGCCTTCGGCCACTTCCTGATTGGTGGCAACTACCTGGTCGGTGTCGTCGTCTTCATCATTCTGACCATCATCAACTTCGTGGTTGTGACCAAAGGCGCCGGCCGCATTGCGGAGGTTGGAGCACGCTTTGCACTGGACGCCATGCCGGGCAAACAAATGGCGATTGATGCCGACCTCAACGCGGGCTTGATTGGTGAGGCCGACGCGCGCAAACGCCGCACCGAGGTGGCTCAGGAAGCCGAGTTTTATGGCGCGATGGACGGTGCCAGCAAATACGTTCGCGGTGACGCCGTCGCCGGCATTGTGATTACCGTGGTCAACATGGTCGGCGGCCTGCTGGTGGGCATGCTGCAGCACAACCTGGCGTTCGGCACCGCCATCGAGACCTATACCCTGCTGGCCATCGGTGATGGTCTGGTGGCCCAGATTCCGTCGCTCATGATTTCGATGGCCGCCGGTGCGGTGGTCTCGCGCGTTGCCAGCGAGCAAGACATCGGCGAGCAGTTTGTTGCGCAGCTTCTGATGAAAAGCCAGGTGCTCTACATTACCGCCGGCATCATCGGCGCGATGGGTTTGATCCCCGGCATGCCCAATCTCTCGTTCAGCGTGCTGGCACTCCTGATCGGCACCACCGCCTACCTTCGCGCCCGGCGCGCCGGCACACCCGCAGGGCTTGCGACGGCGGAGTTGGAGAGCCTGGACGCCGATGGCGGCGAGGACGCCAGTTGGCAAGACCTGGCACCGGTGCAGGTGCTCAGTCTGGAGGTCGGCTACCGTCTGTTCTGCCTGGTTGATGAGGCTCAGGACGGCGACCTGCTGCGCCGCATCAAGGGGGTGCGCAAGAAGTTCGCGCAGGAGGTTGGTTTCCTGCCGCCAGCCGTTCACATCAGCGACAACCTGGAGCTCCCCCCTCTGGCCTACAGCATTGCTCTGAAGGGCGGTGAAATCGGGCGCGGTGAATCGCATCCGGGCCAGTTCCTGGCGATCAATCCCGGCATAGCCATCGGCACTCTGGTTGGTACGCAGGTCAGCGACCCGGCCTTTGGACTGCCGGCCACATGGATCGATGCGGCACAGCGGGAAGAGGCGCAATCGATGGGCTACACGGTGGTGGACGCCAGCACCGTTGTGGCCACGCACCTGAACCAGCTGATGTCGGTCAACACTGCCGAATTGCTCAGCCGTCGGGAGTTGCAAGCCCTGCTCGATTTTCTGGCCAAGGATGCGCCCAAACTAATCGAAGACCTGGTGCCCAAACTGCTGCCGATGTCGGTCTTGCAAAAGGTTCTTCAGAACCTGTTGCTCGAAGGCGTACACATCCGCGATATGCGCAGCATCATCGACACCCTGGGCGAGCACGCAGCGCAGACCCAGGACGCCGCTACCTTGACCGTCGTGGTGCGCATCGCCCTGGGGCGCGCCATCCTGCAGCAGATTGCGCCCGGCACCGAAGAGGTTCCTGTGATGGCCCTGGACAATCAGTTCGAGCGCCTGCTGCTGCAGGCGCTGCAAACCACCGGGCCCGAAGGCAGCGGCATCGAGCCCGGTCTCGCCGACAGCCTGATAAGCCACACCAGCCAGGCCATGCACTTGCAGGAGCAAATGGGCTACACACCGGTGCTGCTGGTCAGCGCGGCTCTCAGGGTCATGCTGTCGCGTTTTCTGCGCCGCAGCCTGCCCAAGCTGAGGGTGCTTTCGCACGCGGAAATGCCGGAATCCAGAACCATTAAAGTCACCAACCTGGTGGGAGCCTCAGGATGAAGATTCACCGCTTTATCGGTCTGAGCGCGCACGACGCCCTCGGCCATGTCCGAGAGGCGCTGGGCCCCGACGCCATGATCCTGTCAAGCCGAAGCGTACCTGAGGGCCTTGAGGTCCAGGCCTGTTGCGAAGGCGATTTCGCCGCAATCATTGAGCAAGACGCCGTGGCGGACGTGCCCTCGGCCGCTACGGCCGCGCTACCCGTGCTCAAAGCCGGCACGCCGGCGGGCATGCAAGACCTGATAAGCGAGATCCGCACCATGCGCGATTCATTTGAGGACCAACTCGCCGAACTGGCCTGGACCGCGCAGCAACAGCGCCACCCTGTCAGGGCCGGCATGCTCAAGGAACTGCTGGCCATGGGCTTTAGCCCGCGTCTGTCGCGCTACCTCAGCGACAAAACGCCGGAACAGCACGAGCTCAAAGACGGTCTGGCGTGGGCCCAGGCGACGCTGGCGGGCAATTTGCAGGTGTTGTCGGACGAGGACGAATTGTTGGCCAAGGGCGGCGTTTATGCTCTGGTCGGCCCCACCGGGGTTGGCAAAACCACCACCACGGCCAAACTCGCTGCTCGCTGCGTGATGCGCCATGGGCCCAGCAAACTCGCGCTGATCACAACCGACGCGTACCGGATTGGCGCGCATGAGCAACTGCGCATCTACGGAAGAATCCTGGGCGTCATGGTGCACGCGGTCAAGGACGAGGTCGACTTGCGCATTGCCCTGGATGAACTGAAGGGCAAACACACGGTGCTGATCGACACCGTGGGCATGAGCCAGCGCGACCAGATGGTGGCCGAACAGATTGGCATGCTGGCCGGCGCCCCGGTGCCGGTCAAGCGCCTGCTCTGTCTTAATTCCAGCAGCACGATAGAAACGCTGAACGAAGTGGTCAAGGCTTATCGCGGTTCGGGGCTGGCCGGCTGCGTCCTGACCAAGCTCGACGAGGCGGTGACCATCAGTGGCGCGCTCGAAGTGGTGCTGTACCAGAAGCTCAGGCTGTACTACCTCGGCACGGGCCAGCGCGTGCCCGAAGACCTGCAACTGCCCGTCGCCACCGAACTGATGACGCAGGCCTTTCAGATTCGCGCCACGCCCAGCACATCGCGCTATCGGGACGACGAACTGGCCATCGTGGTCAGCCCGAAGCACGTCCGCCAGGACCCCGGCGTGCGAGTTCTCAATGTTGCCTAACGCAAGCTGTGACCAGGCCGAGGGTCTGCGCCGCATTCTGGCAGGCAACAGTGCGCGCCAGTTGTGCTTTCTGTCGGCGGTCACAGCGCCGCAAAAGAACGCCGTACTGCTCAATCTAGCGGCCGCTCTGGTGCGAGCTGGCAGCGAGGTACAAGTGCTCGACGCCAGTCTGTCCGAGCAGGGCGTCAGTTCGCGCGCCACACCCGCGCTGCAGACCACGCTGTGGGAGGTAGCCCAGCAAAGTGGAACACTGCAAGACGCGGTTCGTGAGCATGAGCAGGGCATTCGGCTGGCGCGCCTGGCACCGCAAGCGCTGAGTCGCTTGCACAGCCAGGCCAATGAACTCGACAGCCTGTCCCGGGTTCTGCGCGAGATGTCACCCAACGCCAACTTCTGGCTGATTGACGCCGATATCCAGGCCGACAACCCCTTTGTACTGCCCGAACTGAGCGCCAGCGAGGTCGTGGTGCTGGTGGCCAATACACCAACGTCAATCAAGAACGCCTACACCGAAATGAAGGAGTTCCAGGGGCGCTTCGGGCGGCTCCAATACCACCTGCTCGTGCTGGGCGCTTCGGCTGCACAAGCACAGATGATTACCCGCAACATGGCGCTGACGGCCAGCCGCTACCTCGACAGCAGGCCGCTCGCGCTGGGGCATATTCCGGCTGATGGGGACTGGGCGCGCGCGGTGCAACTTGGGCGCGCCATCGTCGACGCGTTTCCAATGGCGGCGGCCGCCATCGCCTTTCGTGAAGTTGCCGCCCATCTGGTCAGCGCAGGGGCACAAGCGCCGCGCCAACCAGTTGAGCCGGTGCATCTGACGCCAGCGCTGGAAGTCTGAGCCATGTACAACGCCACCGGCCGAACCGAGAGCAAGCAAGTGCTGCGCGAGCATCTGGCGCTGGTCAGAAAGCTGGCCTATCAGCTGAAGGCCAAGCTGCCCGCCAATGTGGAGGTCGACGACCTGATTCAGGCAGGCAACATCGGTCTGCTTGAAGCCATGAGCCGCTACGCTGATCTGGGTCAGGCCCAGTTCGAAACCTATGCGGCGCAGCGCATCCGCGGCGCCATGCTCGACGAATTGCGCAAGAACGACTGGATGCCGCGCAGCACGCGTGAAAACATGAAGAAGATCGAGCAAGCCATCAGCAGCCTGAAGCAAGAGCTGGCGCGAGCGCCTGTCGAGAGCGAGATTGCAGCGAAATTGCAGATGCCGCTGTCCCAGTACCAGCGAGTGCTGGGCGACAGTGCAGGCCACCAGCTGATCTACTTTGAGGATTTCCACAACTCGCAGGACAGCAGCGATCACTTCCTGGACCGTTTCTGTTCCGACCCGGCACAGGACCCGCTTGCCTCCTTGCTGGACCAGGGTCTGCGTGGTGCTGTGATTGAGGCCATCAAGGCCCTGCCGGAGCGGGAGAAGATGCTGATGGGTCTTTGCTACGAGCAGGAGCTCAACCTAAAGGAAATCGCCAGCTTGCTGGGTGTGACGCCGCAGCGCGTCTCACAGTTGCACAGCCAGGCAATTGCGCGCGTGCGCAGCGACCTGGAGGCAAGAGAATGGATTGGGGAAGCCTAGCCGGACTGCTTATGGCGCTGGGCGCCATTGTGCTGGGCCAGTGGCTCGAAGGCGGTCAACTGGGCTCCTTGTTCCAGCCGGCAGCGCTGACCGTTGTCGTCGGCGGCACCGTCGGCTCGGTACTACTGCAAAGCGGCCTGCCAAGCCTGATGCGCGGCTTGCGCATGCTGGGCCTGGCGTTTACTCCGGCGTCGGAGTTCTATCCGGCGCTGCTGGAAACCATCCAGACCTGGAGTGCGACAGCACGTATCGAAGGCTTCCTGCAACTCGAGCGCTTCATCGACGCCCACGCCGACCCCTTCATCGCGAAGGGCTTGCGCCTGGTGGTCGATGGCGTCGACCGCGACGCGATGCAGGATATCCTGAACATCGATATTTCCAGCTATGAACGTGATCAGTACCAGGCGATCAAGGTCTGGGAGGCTGCCGGTGGCTATGCGCCGACCATTGGCATACTGGGCGCTGTGCTGGGCCTGATTCGCGTGATGGAAAACCTGGCCGACCCGGCGCTGCTGGGCAGTGGCATCGCGGTTGCCTTTGTTGCCACGATTTATGGCGTCGGTCTGGCCAACCTGATTTGCCTGCCCATTGCCAACAAGATCAAGCAGCACGTGCGCAATGAAGTACTGAAACGCGAAATGCTGGCGCAGGCATTCGTCAGCATCAGCCACGGTGAAAATCTGAAATTGATCCGGGAGCGCCTGAGCAGCCACTGGCAGCAGGAAGCCTGATATGTGGCGCAAGCGTTACCACGAAGATCCCGAGCAGAGCGACCGCTGGCTGGTCTCCTACGCCGACTTCATCACGCTCTTGTTCGCCTTCTTTGTCGTGATGTACGCGATGTCCTCGGTACAGGAGCAGAAGGCGCGCCAGTTGTCGAACTCCATCGGGCTCGCTCTGGGAAAAAAAGCTCCATCGCCAGTGCTGCCTGACGCAGCGCCAACGCCGTCCGAGGCCGACCTGTTGCCGCCAAGCGTGACGCGCCGCAGGAAGTCCATCGCACAGCGTGAACAAAGCCAGATGAAAGGCATAGCGCAGGCACTCGACGACCGGCTCTCGGCGCTGGTCAAACAAGGAAAGGTGCGGGTCACCCGCTCGAGCCGCGGCATCAGCATTGAAATCGATGCCGCCATCCTGTTCGCGCCGGCCGACGCACGGCTCAACCCTGCTTCGATTGCGGCATTGGAATCCATTGCAGAAATCCTGCGACCGCATGCGAACGCGATTGAGGTTGAAGGGCATACCGATAGCCGGGCCATCGAGACCGCGGCCTATCCCTCCAACTGGGAACTGTCGGCGGCACGGGCGAGCCGGGTTGTGCGCCTGCTGGCGGCATCGGGCATCGACGAGACACGCCTGCGCGCGGTCGGCCACGCCGCCAACCACCCGGTGGCATCGAACGAAACGACACAGGACCGGCTGCGCAACCGCCGGGTTGAGATTCAGGTGCTCTCAGGCGAACCGGCCGCCAGGAGCAGCAGCGCCATCGACTAGCGCGCCTTGTCGCAACAGCAACCGCTTGCTTGCTTACAATGGCTCAAACCACACTACCGGCGCACAGCTCTTGAAGAAGATACTGATTATCGAAGACCACGCTATCGTCCGCCAAGGCATCCGGTTGATGTTGCGAGACCAGGCCGAGCTCCAGATCGTCGCCGAGAGCAGCGACGGACTCGATACGCTGGCCTTATGCCGCGAGCATGCACCCGACCTGATGCTGCTCGACCTGTCCCTGGGTGCGATGAACGGCATGGATCTAATTCAACGGGTTAGCAAGGAATTCCCCAAGATTCGCATTCTGGTTTTTTCTGGCTTTGAAGAAGGTCAGTATGCGGTCAGGGCCCTCAAAGCCGGTGCCTCTGGCTTTGTCAGCAAACTGCAAATGCTCGAAGAACTGTTGCTGGCCATTCAAACGGTACTTCAAGGCAAGAATTACCTGAGCCCTTCAATGGCCGAATCTCTCGCCAACTGGGTTCAGAACAGCGAGCTCAAGCCGCTGCACCAGGACCTGACTGACCGCGAATTTCAGACCGTTCAAATGATTGCGGCCGGGCTCAAGACGTCCGAGATTGGAGCGGCACTGTGTCTCTCGGTCAAGACCGTCAGCACCTACCGGCAGCGCGCGCTGCAAAAACTCGGTCTGCACAGCAATTCCGAACTGATCGCCTATGCCATCCGCAACAAGCTCCTGCGCCGGGAGCCGATGGCCGAGGAAACGGGGGCCGCCAAGCTGGCCCTGTAGTCAAAACTCGTACCTCAAAATCATCCATTCCCTGATCGAAACATTCGCAGTTTGTGACTTGTGAGGTGTGCCTGCCCTGGATACAGTTGGTAACAGCAACTGGTTATTGGGCAATGCAATAAGGAGCACACCTTGTATACAAACGACATCCTTTCCGAAATCCGTGACGCCAATCTCAGCTACCTGATGCTGGCGCAGCAGATGCTTCGTGCCGACCGTCCGGCGGCCATTTATCGTCTCGGCTTGAGCGAGTCGATAGCTGACATGATGAACAAACTCAGCACGGCGCAGGTATTGAAACTGGCAGGCAGTGTCAACCTGCTAACACGTTTCCGCTTTGACGATGCCGAAATCCTCGGTCTCCTGACGCACGAGCGCAAGAGTCCGGAATCGACGCAAACCCATGCCGCCATATTGCTCGCAGGGCAAACGGCTGAAGCAGTTCATTGATTGCTCCGACGTCCGCCCGTAACAGTGCCAGACGTCCAGCATGACACACAAAAAAGACAAGTGCATCATTGACGAGGCCGACCAGCTTCAGTTGGCCATTTCACTTGTCAACAGCTTTGCACGCCTGCAGGTGCTGGAAATCGAGACGACCCTGTCGCGGCGCCGACTCATCACGCTTTACCGTGAACTGCACGGGGTTTCGCCGCCGAAGGGCCAACTGCCCTTTTCCACCCGCTGGTTTCTAATCTGGACGCACAATATCCACGCGTCGCTGTTCCTGCAGATTCTTCGAAAAATCGAAGCCCACAGCGGCTTGACCGGCATCCTCGCCATGGTCAAGGCCTACCAGCTCTATCAGGAACATGTGCCGCCCGAGCCCGGTCAGGAGCCCCTTTTTTCATTGACGCGGGCCTGGACGCTGGTCCGGTTTCTCAATGGCTCCATGCTCAGCACCAGTGCGTGCAGGAGTTGCAAGGGCGTTTTCCTGGTCAAACCAAACGGCGGTTACCGCTTCATATGCGGGCTGTGCAAGGTGCCCGCGCGAGCTGGCAAAACAGATAAGGCGCGCGATGCGGGCAGTCCTGCCACACAGTCAGAGGGCTGAGGGCTTGCGGTCCTGCTGCCGAGGTTAGGCGCATGCCCATCATTATTGGCTATGTGCTGATCCTGGGAGCGGTCTTTGGCGGCTTTGCGATGGGTGGCGGACACCTGGGTTCCTTGCTGCAACCCGTCGAACTGCTGATGATTGGCGGCGCTGCAGTTGGCGCCTTTGTGGTCGGCAACACGCCCAAGGCGGTGAAGGCGACATTCAAGGCGCTGCCAACGCTGTTCAGGGGTTCCAGATACACACGGGCGCTCTATGTGGAACTGATGTTGATGCTGTATGCCATCCTGGCAAAAATCCGAAAGGACGGCCTGCTGTCGATTGAACGCGATATCGACAAGCCCGAAGACAGTTTGCTGTTTTCAAAGTACCCACTGATACTGGCCAACCAGCCCATGCTGGAGTTCGTCACCGACTACCTGCGGCTCATAGCCTCGGGCAACAAGGATCCATTTCAGGTGGGAAACCTGATGGACCATGAAATCGAAACCCATGAGATGGAGGGACAAGTGCCGGTGCACTGCCTGAACAAACTGGCCGACGGCTTGCCGGCATTCGGTATCGTGGTCGCTGTGATGGGCGTGGTGCACACCATGGAATCGGTTGGCCTGCCGCCTGCAGAACTGGGTCGCCTGATTGCTGCGGCTCTGGTCGGAACCTTTCTTGGTATCTTGCTGGCGTACGGGTTTTTCGGCCCGCTGGGCAGTCTGCTGGAGCAGAAACTGCACGAGTCATCCAAGGCCTTCGAATGCATCAAGGTCACTTTGCTGGCCAGCCTCAATGGCTACTCCCCCGCGATTGCGGTGGAGTTCGGGCGCAAGGTCCTGTTTACCACCGAACGGCCGTCCTTCCTGGAGATGGAAGATGAAATCAAGCAGGCCAAGTCGAAGTAGCCATGGCCGAAAAAGAACTGCGCCCGATCATCATCAAACGCATCAAGAAGGTGGCTGACGCGCACCACAGCGGCGCCTGGAAGATTGCCTACGCCGACTTCGTCACCGCCATGATGGCCTTCTTCCTGCTGTTGTGGTTGCTGGGCTCAGTCGATGCCGGAAAGCTTGAAGGCATAGCGGAATACTTCAAAACGCCCTTGAAGGTCGCCCTGGCCGGCGGCAGCAGCAGCGGCGAGAGTGCCGTGGTGCTGAAGGGCGCTTTTCTTCGCAATGGTCAGCCGGCCCAGAAAGAGGCCGAAAAAATCGCCAGGGCGGCGCAGGAGCGCGCGGAGGTCACGCAGATGCGCGCGCTGAAGGAAAAGCTGGAAAGGCTGATTGACAGCAGTCCCCAATTGAGTCCTTTCAAGAAGCAGTTGCTGATCGACATGACCTCCGAAGGTTTGCGGGTGCAGATTGTGGACGAGAAGAATCGCCCCATGTTTGCGCTCTCCAGCGCCGAGTTACAGCCCTACACGCGTGAAATCCTGCGTCAGATTGCGCCGGTCCTGAACGAGTTGCCCAACCGCATCACTCTGTCAGGACACACCGACGCCCATCTGTATTCGACCGGCGACAAGAATTACAGCAATTGGGAGTTGTCGTCTGACCGAGCCAACGCGGCGCGTCGCACCCTGGTCGCTGGCGGTCTGGAAGAGGACCGACTGATGCGTGTCCTCGGCTGGTCCTCTGCCGTCCTGTTAGACCCGGAGGACGCACTGAACCCGATCAATCGACGCATCAGCATCATCCTGATGAACAAGCGCGCCGAAGAAGCTGCCCGCAACGAAGGGCGCCGTCAAAGCACCGCAATGCCCGCAGACTGAAAGCTATTTCAGTGCGGCGGCAAACGCTCTGATGGCCTCCACGTCTGGCCTCAGCGGGGTAAAAGCCAGGCCCTCGTATTGCAGCAAGGCACGCAGTCCGCGATCGATATCACGAGCCTGCTCTTCATTTTGAAAACGCCCGGCGTTGACGTATTTCAGTTCGCCCCGCTCAATCAGCACATTGATATTGCTGTGCTGCATGTACCAGTCCCTGATCTGCAGCCTGGTTTTTGCGATGTCGCAGATATTGTCGGCGTAATGCTTGTTATAGAAGAGCAACTGCGGCAGCGATCCCTCGCAGACCAAAAACTCCACCTCCCCGTCCAGCAAATCAAGCATCTGAAAATGTTGCAGGCCAATCTGGTACTGGTTACTCAAGCCCTGAAAATTTCTTTGCCAGACCATGGATTTGGCAATATCGGGCACGCTCTGCACAATCTTGTGGCGCAAGCTCAGTTGCGCAATGATGTTTGAAGAGAACAAGGCCTTGCCGCAGCCCGGACCGCCGATGATATTGACAACCTTGGTCGGGTACATGCGCATCTTTTTTTCAGGCAAGGTGAGATGCGCAGATCGTTGGTACTGGACTTGCAAGAAAGTTTCCGTTTCATCACCGGGCAGAAGCGGCAATGATCTCGCCGATGCCCTGCTGCGTCAGCCGCACTGCCGAACGAAAGTCCGCGCTCAAGGCTTCATGCGGGTTGGCGCCGCCGTCATTCTTCAGTCTGAACTCGGCTTCCTGCACAAAGCGCACCATGTGCCTGGCCCCGACCGTTGCCGAAACCCCTTTGAGCGCATGCAGCATCTCGAACGCGGCGGCCAGTTCACCGCTGTGCAACAGCGCATGCAGACGCTCCGGCATGGTCGCAATCTCATCGAGGAATGCTTTCAACAGTTCGCTCACCACGGGGGTATTGCCGCCGAGTCGCTGCAGGGCCGATGCTTCGATGCAGGTCGACTCACGACGCTCCTGCGGACCCGTGGTGCGGCCGCACTGGCGGCGCAGCACCGCAACCAGATGATCGAGTTCAAAGGGTTTGCCAACGTGGTCGTTCATGCCCGCATCCAGGCACTCCTGGCGCTCCGAAAAACTGGCGTTGGCCGACAGGGCGATCACCGGCAAGTGCGCCAGGCCCATCTGCTTGCGGATGACGCGGGTTGCACTGTGGCCGTCGAGCACCGGCAGTTGCACATCCATCAGGACCGCATCAAAACTCGCCCTGGCTGAGGCTATCGCCAGCAGCGCCATGGCGCCGTTATTGGCTAGCTGCACCGAGGCACCCTCGGCCTCCAGCAAGTCCTGCATCATGCGCTGCATGAGTTGCTGGTCTTCCACCAGCAGCAGACGAAGATCCTGCAGCCGGGCCGCACGGAACTGGCTGTGCGCGCCCGGCTCAGCCCTTAGGTCGTGCGCCATCTTCTACTCGCATATTCATGCCTCATTATCACCGCGCGCTCCTGACTTCAAGCCAGCTGATGGGAGCGCTGCCTGAGCTCGGCAAGCTGTTCGGCATGATCCGGGAAACAACTTGCGATTCTTCGAAAATCAGCCTCCAGCGTAATCATGGCATCGGCCACCGCCGGATCAAAATGCTGGCCGCGACCGGCGCTGATGATGGCCAACGCCTGCTCATGCGACAAGGCTCGCCGATAGACACGCTCACTGATCAGGGCGTCGTAAACATCGGCCACTGCCATCAGCCGCGCCGCCAGCGGTATCGCCTCGCCGCTGAGCCCGCAGGGGTAGCCGCTGCCGTCCCATTTTTCGTGGTGGTAGCGTGCGATCTGCACCGCCATGTCAAGCAGCGGCTCATGCGTGCCGGCGATCAGTTGCGCATTTTCGATTGCGTTGGCGCCCAGCGTGGTGTGAGTCTTCATGATCTCGAACTCCTGCGCATCGAGCTGCGCCGGCTTGAGCAGAATGCGATCCGGAATGCCGACCTTGCCAATGTCGTGCAGTGTTGCCGCCGAGAACATTCGGTCAATCATCTCGTCGTCCAGGGCAGCAGCAAAGCGCGGATCATCGCGCAGATGCGTGGCCAGGGCACGCACATAATGCTGCGTGCGAAAGATGTGCGCGCCGGTTTCGTTGTCACGGATTTCGGTCAGCGAAGCCAGCGCCACCATGGTCACTTCCCGGCTCACGCGCAGTTCGTCGGTGCGCATCTGGATCTCTTTGTAGCGGTGCTGAAGCTCGATCTCCAGCAAGTGGTTTCTGTCCTGCAACATATCGTTGGCGGCTTTGAGCATCAGATGCGTATGCACCCGTGCCAGCACAATGGGTGGACTCACTGGCTTGTTGATATAGTCCACCGCGCCAATCGACAACCCTTCCTGCTCGTAGCTCGGGTCGCTGCTGCCGGTGACAAAAATGACCGGAATGTGGTGCCATGCCGAACTGCGCTTGAGGCGCCGGCAGACCTCAAAGCCGTCGATGCCCTGTCCTAGTTCGATGTCAAGAAGAACAAGATCGGGCAGCAGCACGCTGTCACGTTCGGCAAGCTGCGCCAGCGCCGCCTCGCCCGACTCGACCTCGCTTACCTGATAACCGGCTGCACCGAGCAGGACACCGATCATGCCGCAGGTCACCGGATCGTCATCGACAACCAGAATGCTGCCCGGCGGATCGGCGTCGGCTACCCTGGCCGACAGCAGACGTGCTGTACTCATTGGGTATGCACTTCTTGCTAGGGGCCGGCCACCTCGGCGTGGCTGTCCAGCTGTGCCGCCAGCGCCGCCTGGGCCCGGCGCCAGGCTTGCTCCAACGCAAAAAACTGGTGCTCACAGCACAGCAGGGCTCGCGTATCGGCCAGCACCACACCAAGTGCCTTTTCCAGCGCCTGTGCAGTGCACTGCAGCTCAAGCAGGCCGACCGTTCCGGCGCTGCCGTTGAGGGTATGCGCGAGTCGGCGCGCCAGCAGCGCATCAGACTGCGCCAGCGCGACACCAATGGCAGCGACCGTGGAACTGTTGCGTTCGCGAAACAGCCGCAGGAAGCGCTCCAGCATCTTGTGCTCGCCGCTAAAGCGCGCCAGCGCGGACGCCAGATCGAAAACCGGGCTTGCTACAGCCAGCGCAGCCTCGGTCGGCTGCGGCGCATCAGGCCAGTCCTGGCGGATACTGCAAGCGGCGCTGTAAGCAAAATATGGTGTCATCGGCGGGCGTTGATCGGGTTGGGGGTCCTTAGCCATTATTGACGGACTTGAGCCGCCGGGCACAGCGCAACAGAAACACAAAACGGCTTCTGTTGTGCGTGCCAATAAGGCTGCCGCTCAGGCACAGTAAGGTGCTGCCCCGCAAGCTGTCGCAGGACCGCTCGCCAGCCGCAAAGACCGCAACTTATGGAATCTGATCGGACCCTTTCAAGCCAGGAGTACAGCATGCCAGCCAACACCATTTGCCTCACGACGCCAGCCAACACAGCCGGCGCTCGCGCCGATAAGGGCTTTGTTGCCAGACTGGAAACCTACGACCAGATCTTTGACTTTGCCGAGGCGATGGCCTGGACGGATGAACCCTTTCACAAGGTTCTGGCCCAATGGCAGGCTGCGCGCAGTTCATGCGTGGATCTGGCTGCCAGGAAAGTGTGGGGGCTTGCCAGACC
>CAITQH010000501.1 GCA_903894475.1 uncultured beta proteobacterium | reverse complement strand
CGAGGACCTCGCCACCGGCATCAGAGATGCACTTGTACTGTATCACAGCAGCCTTGACGGCGGCGTAGAAGACGCGAGGGCCGGTCATGGTCACATCCTGCACCACACCGCCCTTGATGCGGATCTGGGCCCTGACCACCCCCTCAGTACCCTCTTGCTGCGCCTTGCGCGGCATCTCCGGATGCGCGCCTGGGTCGGACAGGCTGCTAGATCCGGTAGGATTCAGGGGGGCAAATCCATTGCAGGTCTTTGGGCTTTTTCAGCGCGTTGCGCTCGGGCTTTGCCGATAGCCAGAGCTTGTGCAGGGCCATCCACCGCGGGTTGGGCACATAAAGGGGACAGGCACGCTGTCGAAGCGTCGCTACCACGACGGACAGCGGGCGCCCCTTGAGCAGCGGCTGCTGGTGGCAGCAGCGCAGTGTGGGTCTCACTCGCAGGGCTCGATTCGGTTGGTTTGTCGAATTTTGCAATTCCCTCAATGGTGAAAACGTTGCAACTGTATTAACAAATAACTATTGATATCATGGCTTTTTGATAATACAATTAACCGGTGCGTTACGACCATGACCCGAAAAAGCTGGCTGCCAACGTGGCAAATCATCAGGTCTGGTTTCATGAGGCCGACGGTTTCGAGTGGGAGACGGCCCTGATCGCGGTCGATGGACGCAAGCGCTATGGAGAGACGAGAAATGAGACGGTATGCCAAAACTTAAACCCGAAACGATCTGGCCCACACCTGAGGAAGAAGCCCAAATCAACGGCGGCATCGCCGCCGACCCGGATAGCCGTGAGCTTGACGACCAATGGTTTGCCAAAGCCAAACCGGCTGGCGAATTCTTTGACCCCAAGACGTATGCGGCACTCTTGAGCCTCAAGCGCCGACCGGGTGAACGCGGCCCCCAAAAGCGCCCGCTTAAGGTGCCGACCACCATCCGCTTTGATGCGGAAGTGCTCGCAGCCCTAAAGGCCAGCGGGCGCGGCTGGCAGACGCGGGTGAACGACGCCATGAAAGACTGGCTGCGCACGCACTCCGCAGTGTAGGGTGCTTGATCATGAACCACAAACGCAAACGCCCCAAGAACAGCCGCGCCGGGTGCCTTCTGTGCAAGCCCAACAAGGCCAACAGCACCAAGCATCGGCAAACGGCAACGCATCGCATCAAATGCCGCCTCACTCCAACTTGAAGTTGAATTCCTGAGTAGCCAGGACCTCGCCACCGGCATCACTGACGCACTTGTACTGCATGACCGCAGCCCTGACAGCAGCGTAAAAGACGCGCGGACCGGTCATGGTCACATCCTGCACCACACCGCCCTTGATGCGGATCTGGGCTCTGACCACGCCTTCAATACCCTCTTGCTGCGCCTTGCGCGGCATCTCCGGGGCTACCTGAGTCGGGCAGGCCACACCAATATCATTACGGTTTGGTGCCGGTTTGGCTACGGGTGCCGGCGGTGGTGGCGGCGCGATGACAACCGGGGCGGTCGGCACGTGGGTGGTCGAAGCAATCGAAATGGACGACGTCGTCGAAGTCGTCACATCAGGTGGCGGTACATACGGTGGCGGCGGTGCCTCCACCTTGGGCAAATCCTTGGGTGTTTCCACCTTCTTGGGCGGAGGTGGCGGCGGAGGTGGCGGAATGATCACCTCCTGAATCACCACAGCTTCGAGCGGCTTCTTGATGAAGTTCAGACCTTTGCGTGCCATGCCCGAAACAATGGCATAGCCCAAAAAGGCATGGATGGTGATCACAATCACCAGACCCTTGATCCGACGGCTCGGATCCCTGGGCTGGTAGCGGTAGTTCATGCCAACGAAGGCATCTGCATTGGCAATGCTGGTATTCATCGGCTTGGCCTCACCGGACAAACTGCTCACTGCCAATGACAGCAATCTTGTTCAGACCGAGCCGCTTGGTGCTCGACAGAACATTGGCAAAGACCGCATAGCTGGCAGCCTTGTTGGGTCTCAGATGTACTTCAGGTTGGTTGGGCGACAGAGCCAGCGCCTTCATCTTGAGCTCAAGTTCTTGTGCATTCACCGGTAAACCCTGCCAGTACACAATGCTGCGATCATCAATATCAATCTGAACCTTCTCAGGCTTGATGTTGTTGGTCGGCGGAGCGCCCACCGGCATCTCCAGATTGACCGAGTGCAACTGGATCGGAATGGTGATGATCAGCATCACCAGAAGCACCAGCATCACATCGATCAGTGGCGTGGTGTTGATGTCCATCAGAACTTCGGGCTCATCCGAAGTGCTGGAGCCTACATTCATGCTCATGGGAGGAATCCTTGCATAGGATGTTCAACCGCCCAGCGGGGGTGGTTCGGTGATGAAGGCGACCTTGACAATGCCCGCTCGCTGGCAGGCATAGAGTATCTTGCCCACACCTTCGTACTGGGCGGCCATGTCGCCGCGAATCTGTACTTCAGGCTGGGGTTTGACGTGCGAGACCTTCTTGAGTT
>CAITQH010000500.1 GCA_903894475.1 uncultured beta proteobacterium | reverse complement strand
TGCTTTGGGATTGAACCACTCTTAAGAGGCCTTCTATAAATTCACACTTTCGTCATCGCGAGGCCACGGGCCGCTGCGATCCATCTACCGGAATGCCAACGGCATGGATTGTCACGCTGCGCTCGCAATGACAACGGTGCAGAACGACCCGCGCCAAGTTTACAGCGAAAATGGGGCTCACTTCCTGCGCAACATCAAGCTCACACATGAACCGAAACCTCTGGCTGCTCACGATTTGTCAGGGGCTTTTTCTGACCAACAACATCACCTTCATCGCCATCAACGGGCTGGTTGGCCTGAGTCTGGCGCCGCTGGGCTGGATGGCCACACTGCCGGTCATGGCTTATGTGGTGGGCGGCGCCCTGTCCACCGGGCTGGTGGCCAAAACACAGGGGCGCTTCGGGCGCAAAGCCTCGTTTCAGCTGGGCTTGCTTATCGCCCTGCTGGCCTGTCTGCTGTGCGCCTATGCGGCCATCAACAAGAACTTCTGGCTGCTGTGCAGCGCCACCCTGCTGGCCGGTTACTACAACGCCAACGCCAATCTGTACCGTTTTGCGGCCGCTGAACTGGCCTTGCCGGCGTGGCGCGAAAAGGCAGTGTCATTGGTGCTGGCAGGCGGCTTGATCGGCGCCGTGATTGCGCCCAATCTGGCGCAGCAGACGCGCACTCTGGTCAGCGTACCGTTTGCCGGCGCTTACCTGGCCCTCAGTCTGGTCGCTCTGCTGTCCATGACGGTGCTGGCTTTCATTGAATTCGCGCCAGCGCCACCGAAGGCCCAGGTCAGCGGTGGCCGGTCGCTGGCGCAGATCATGAAGCAGCCCGCCTTCATCGTCGCAGCCGCTTGCGGCGCCCTGGGATACGGTGTGATGAACCTGCTGATGGCCGCCACACCGCTGGCCATGCAGCAGTGCAGTCTGCCGTTTTCTGACGCCGCGCAGGTGTTGCAATGGCATGTGATCGGCATGTTCGCGCCTGGTTTCTTTACCGGTCATCTGATCAGGCGCTTTGGCACCCTGCCTGTCATGACGGTGGGTCTGGCACTCAATGCCCTGTGCATTGCCATCGCCCTGTCCGGCGTGGAACTGCAGCAGTTCCTGGTCGCCCTGTTTCTGCTCGGCGTTGGCTGGAACTTTCTGTTCACCGGCAGCACCACGCTGTCCTTGCAAACCTACAGCGCCGAGGAAAAGGACAAGGCCCAGGGCGCCTTGAATTTTCTGCTGTTCGCGACGCTGGCGCTGAGTTCCTTCTCATCCGGTGTGCTGGTCACCACCAGCGGCTGGACTCTGCTCAATTACGGCTCAATGCTGCCTGTGGCATTGATAGGCGCCTCGCTGCTGTGGCTCAGAAGTCAACAAGCTAGCGCAGTATGATGTGAGCCCGCCATAGAGGAGACAAACTCATGCAAAGACGACACCTGTTGGCCAGCGGACTTCTGGCTGCCACGATTCCTGACTGGGCACAAGCCCAGGCCCTGGAAAAATCCAAGCTTACGGTGGCTGTGGGTGGCAAGAACCTGCTCTATTACCTGCCGCTGACGATCGCCGAGCAACTGGGTTACTTCAAGGCCGAGGGGCTGGATGTGACCATCGTCGACTTCGCAGGTGGCTCGCGCGCCTTGCAGGCGGTGGTGGGTGGCAGCGCCGATGTGGTCTCAGGCGCGTTCGAGCATACGATCAACATGCAGTTCAAGGGCCAGCGCATGCGCGCCTTTGTGCTGCAGGGCGCAGCGCCCCAGATCGTGCTGGGCATCAACCCTAAAACCATGGCCAGTTTCAAGACCATCGCCGACCTCAAGGGCAAGAAGGTAGGGGTCACCGCGCCGGGCAGTTCAACCAACGTGATGCTCAACTTTGTGCTGGCCAAGGCTGGTCTCAAGCCGAGTGACGTCAGCGTTATCGGTGTGGGTGCCGGCAACGGTGCGGTCGCTGCCATGCGCGCCGGGCAAATCGATGCCATGAGCAATCTGGACCCGGTCATCACGCTGCTGCAGCGCTCCGGCGACCTGAAAATCATCTCCGATACACGCGTGGTAACCGAGTCTGAAAAAGTCTTTGGTGGTCCGATGCCAGCCGCCTGCCTGTACGCGATGCAGAGCTTCATCAACAGCAACCCCAATACAACCCAGGCACTTGCCAACGCCATCGTGCGCGCCGACAAGTGGATTCAAAAGGCCGGTGCTGCCGACATCATCAAGGCGGTACCCGAGAGTTTCCTGATGGGCGACCGCGCGGTTTACATCGACGCTTTCCTCGCCGCCAAGGGCGCGCTCTCTGCCGATGGCACATTCCCGGACAAGGGCGCGCAGACAGCGTTTCGCGCATTGGCCAGTGTGGACGAGCAACTGGCGACGGCCAAATTGGACCTGAACGCGGTTTATACCAATGACTTTGTGAAAAAGGCCAACGCCAAATACCCCAAGGGATGACAGCCGCGCTTGAACTCAAGGGCGTCGCCTGCACTTTTGTCAGCAAGCACGACCCCAGCCAGCGCTACACGGCGGTGCAGGATGTCAGCCTGACCGTTGGCGCTGGCGAATTTGTCAGCGTGGTCGGACCGACCGGTTGCGGCAAGAGCACGCTGCTCAACGTTGGCGCCGGTCTGCTGGAGCCAAGCACGGGGACGATATCGGTGTTCGGGCAGCCGCTCATCGGTCTGAACCGCCAGGCTGGTTACATGTTTCAGGCAGAAAGTTTGATGCCCTGGCGCACTGCGCTGGGCAATGTGCTGGCCGGTCTTGAGTTTCAGGGCGTTGCCGCCGAACAAGCGAATCAGCGCGCGCAAGACTGGTTGCGCCGCGTTGGCCTGGGTGGCTTTGGCGACCGCTATCCGCACCAGATGTCGGGCGGCATGCGCAAGCGCGCGAGTCTGGCACAAACGCTGGTGCTGGACCCCGACATCATCCTGATGGACGAGCCTTTTTCGGCGCTCGACATTCAAACCCGTCAGTTGATGGAAAACGAGTTGCTGACGCTGTGGGCAGCGAAGAAAAAAGCGGTGCTCTTCATCACGCACGATCTGGACGAGGCGATTGCCATGAGCGACCGTGTGGTGGTTCTGAGCGCCGGCCCCGGCAGCCACCCGATTGGCGAATTCGTGATCGACATCCCGCGCCCGCGCGACGTGGCCGAAGTAAAAATCACAGCACGCTTCATCGAACTGCACAAGGCCATCTGGTCGGTGCTGCGCGATGAAGTGCTCAAAGGCTACCAACAACAACTGCAGGCTGCCTGAGGACGGCAGAGGCTTATGTGGAAACTGATCCGACCGCGCAGCCAGACCCTGTGGCTCTGGCAAATCGGGCTGCTGCTGGCCCTGTTCCTGTTCTGGCACCTGATGACCGTGCCCGGGCTGATACCGCCCATGATGTTTGCCGACGAGCGCCAGGCCGCCTTCTTCTTTGGCGAACCGCTGAAGATCTTTGCCCGGGTCTGGTCCTGGTTTGTGCGCGACGCCGACATCTACCAGCACCTGGGCGTGACGCTGGCGGAAACACTGATGGCCTTTGCCGCAGGCTCTGCGTTGGGCCTTGCCGGCGGATTGTGGCTGGCGCTCGCACCCATGGCCTCGGCCTTGCTGGAGCCCTACATCAAGGCCTTCAACGCCATGCCGCGCATCATCCTGGCGCCCATCTTTTCGGTCTGGTTTGGGCTGGGCATGGGGTCCAAAGTCGCGCTCGGCGTGACGCTGGTTTTTTTCATCGTGTTCTTCAACGTTTATCAGGGCGTCAAGGAAGTCAGCCCGGTGGTGCTGGCCAACGCGCGCATGCTGGGCGCCAGCCAACGCCAGTTGCTGCGCCAGGTCTATTTACCCAGCGCAACCAGCTGGGTTTTCAGCTCGCTGCACACCTCGGTCGGACTCGCGTTTGTGGGCGCCGTGGTCGGCGAGTACCTGGGCTCCAGCCAGGGTGTGGGTTACCTGATCCTGCAGGCCGAGGGCAGCTTTGACATCAACACCGTGATGGCCGGCATTCTGGTGCTGACTGCGTTTGCCCTGGTGCTCGATGAAGTTGTAGGGCGGATCGAGAGCCACCTGATGAAGTGGCAGCCGCGCTCGGGTGAGACCGAGAAGTTGTAGAAACCAGAGGTCAAGGCATCGGTTTCGTCATTGCGAAGCCTTCCCCTGTCGTCATTGCGAGCCTCCCGAATCCGGCCCGATACCGCACGCGGACTCTGAACCTGAAATTGTCATCCCGGACTTGATCCGGGATCCAGTGCCACGCGAGCCATGGATTGCGGGTCGGGGCCCGCAATGACAAGCAGGGGTG
>CAITQH010000499.1 GCA_903894475.1 uncultured beta proteobacterium | reverse complement strand
GTGACTTTGACCTGCGACTGGACTACGCAAAAGCCAGGGGGCCTTTAGACATCAACGGCAGAACAATCGCCGTGGCGTTCGGCGGCTTGCTGCTGGGCTATCGTTTTGAGGTCACCCCCGAATCAAGCATTGATGTTCGTCTCGGCAGAGGCTACGACCCTTCAGTCTCTGGCACCTTTCTCAACGTGGAAGCATCAGGTTCGGCCACCTGTGATGTGTTTGCGGTGGGATGGACTCGGCAGCTAACCAAGGTCAGTTCATTCGACATCTACACTGAGCTTTCGTACCAGCGCCAAAGGGTTCACGCCGACACGACTGGTTTCCGGCGCTTGGAGCCTTTTCTGGGGACGATTGACCTCAATACTGATTTCGTCGCCGCATCGCTGCTCGCGCAAACCGCCATCAGTGACCGTACTTCAATCTACGGCAAATTCGGCGCTCAGTACTGGCGTCTGGGTTACGAGGCGTTCGGCAGTGTCGCTAATGCGCGTATCTGGACCGAGAGTTCGGTTTCAGGTGTCAGCCCCAAACTTGCGATTGGGGTAAAGCAGCAAGTTGGCGAGTACAAGATCGGCGCTGAGTTGTCGGCCTACCAGTTCCATTCGGACAACAAGGTGTGGGTGCCGGGTGTCTCACTGGTGGTGTCCAGAGTTTGGTAGGGGAATCGTTAAGTAGATCGCGGTGGACTTCCACAGGGCAGTCACGGCGCTAAACCTCGGCTTCTGAGGAACAACTAGACTCGGTTGAGTCACGTTATTCCAAGATGATCAAGTTCGCCAAAATATCCACTGTTGTGCTTTCTCCGAACTTCCAGAGACTGTGTCAACGCAGCGCGATTGTCTTTTTTCTGTTGATTGTCGTCATTGGCAATCTTCCAAGAGCGCGAGAAGACATCGGGCAATATGCGTCGGGACTTGTGCTGCACTCGGTTGCTTACGCGATTTTGGGTTTGCTCATTGCCGTGGGTGGTAGCGGCAACGGGTCCCAACGAGCCATCAAGGCTACGCTGACCATCATGGTGATGGGTGCTTTGGACGAGTCTGCACAAAGTTTCTTCCCCTAACTGCCAGGTTTGCGCTCAGCCGTCTTGGCAATGTGGTTGGCCAGCTTTGCCAAAGTTTTGGTTGGCCCTATGCCAATGCCGCAGGGAATACCGACCCACTGCAGGATACGGGATCGAATCGTGTGGCTGCGCTCGGTCATGTTGCCAGGAACTCCGGTCAGGTCGATGAAGGACTCGTCGATGGAATAGATTTCCTGTCTTGGACCGAGACCGGCTGCCAGACTCATCATGCGGTCGCTCAGATCGCCATACAGGGCAAAGTTCGCCGACAGGGCTATGAGGCCATCAGATTCAGCCAGGTCTCGAATCTGAAACCACGGCGCTCCCATCTTGATTCCTAGTGCTTTGGCTTCGTTGCTTCTGGCAATGGCACAGCCGTCGTTGTTGGACAGCACGACAACGGGTCGTCCGTTCAGGCTGGGTCGGAACACCCGTTCGCACGAGACGTAGAAGTTGTTCCCATCGACCAGGGCGTACATACCTGTTCTGCCTCGCTTACAGCAAGACTATCTCTACCGTAGCGCCCAGTACCGGCTTGCACAAAATCTTGTAGCCATCGGCATCAAAGCCTGCCGCCTGCATATCCAGACCTTTCGCCGCGCTCAGTTCGCTCACGCTGCCCAGATAACACCAGTTGCGAATGAGATGGACTTGGCATTCGTTCTCGTAGCGCTCCACCAGAGCTGCGATCAGCAGCGCCACATTCTTCACGAGGCGACCTGCATAACCCAGGGCACCGGCTGCGACGAGAGCCTTGGTACCTGTTACCAGCAGCATGGCGATACCGACGAAGGGCAGCAACACTGCGTATGCAAGACCGATGAAAGGAGCTGCCAGGAAGAGCGCGACGTTCTTTGCTGTGTTTTCGTTTGCAACTGCTTCTGTGCGGGTGATGTTGGCGTTTGTCATGATTTTCTCCGGTTGGATTTGCGATTC
>CAITQH010000498.1 GCA_903894475.1 uncultured beta proteobacterium | reverse complement strand
GCACGCGCGAAATCGTTTGCAGCCCGCAGCGCTCGGGTCTGGACAGCTTTGACTGGCGCATCAGCATTGCCACCATTGCGCAGTCGGGGCCGTTTTCGGTCTTTGCGGGTGTTGACCGCAACATCATGCTGCTGCAGGGTGATGGCGTGCGCTTGCACGGTGCCAGCGGCATCGACCACCGGCTCGACACAGCGGCGCTGCCTTTCGCCTTCCCGGGAGACGTCGCGCTGGAGTGCACGCTGCTGGGCCTTGCATCCACCGACTTCAATGTCATGACACGCCGTGGCCGGGCGCAAGCCAAGGTGCAGGTCCACCAGCAGCGCGCCAGGCTGACACGCACAGCGAGTGGCTTGCTGCTGGCCTTGCAGGGTGGCTGGAGCCTTTCAGATGGCAGCGAGGCCATGGAGATCGCCGAGGGACAAGGCGTCTGGTGGGACGGCTCGCTGTTTGCCTGGGAGATCGTTCCCCACCGGGCACCGGCCCGGCTGGTTTCGGTAGAAATTGCACGACCACGGGAGTGAATGCATGCAGACACCGAGCAATTCCATCGCCGGTTCATGGGACGCCGACGGTCTATGGCTGAACATGCGCCTGATGCCGGGTGCGCTGGTCGATGGCGGATCGATCGCCACAGAAGTCAGCATGGTCGTGCAGCGCGGCCTGATTGCCTGGCTGGGCGCCAGCCACGAACTGCCGCAGTCCTGCGCCGACCTGCCTCGCCATGACGGTGGCGGCGCCTTGCTCGGGCCCGCTCTGGTGGACTGCCACACCCATCTGGTCTATGGTGGCCAGCGCGCCAGCGAATTTGCCATGCGTCTGGCGGGTGCCAGCTATGAGGAAGTGGCCAGGGCCGGCGGTGGCATCGTGTCTTCGGTGCGTGCCACGCGCGAGGCAGACGAGCAAACCCTGTTTGAGCTGGCGGCAAAACGGCTGGAGGCCCTGCTGGCAGAAGGCGTGTGTGCCATCGAGATCAAGTCTGGCTACGGACTGTCGCTGGAACACGAGCGCAAGCAGTTGCGGGTCGCGCGCCAGCTCGGCAAGGCCTATGGGGTCACCGTTCGCACCACCTTCCTCGGAGCACACGCGCTGCCACCGGAGTACGCAGGACGCAGCCAGGACTATATCGAGCTGGTGTGCAAGCAAATGCTGCCCGCGCTCCACTCTGAAGGGCTGGTCGATGCGGTCGATGTGTTTTGCGAGCGCATCGGGTTTTCGCTGGCCGAGACCGAGCAGGTGTTCCAGGCCGCGCAGGCGCTGGGCCTGCGCGTCAAACTGCACGCCGAGCAGCTCTCCGACATGGGTGGCTCGGCCCTGGCGGCACGCTTTGGCGCATTGTCCTGCGATCACCTTGAACACCTCAGCAGCCCGGGCATCGCCGCCATGAAAGCGGCAGGCACGGTGGCGGTGTTGCTGCCTGGTGCCTATTACGCATTGCGCGACACCCATGTCCCGCCGATTCAGGCACTGCGCGATGCCGGCATACCGATGGCGGTGAGCACGGACCACAACCCCGGCACCTCGCCAACCCTGAGCCTGCTGCTCATGGCCAACATGGCCTGCACCCTGTTTGGACTGACCGTGCCCGAGGCACTGGACGGCATCACCCGCCATGCGGCGCGCGCCCTGGGCCTGCAGGACACGCATGGTTCACTCGGCGTCGGTCGGCCTGCCAATTTTGTGCTGTGGCCATTGCGGGATCCGGCCGAACTGGCCTACTGGTTTGGCCAGCGCCCCGCATGCACCGTCGTGCGGCAGGGGCGCATCGCCGTACAGCCCGCCTGAACCGGAAAAAACACCATGCCCGCAACGCCCCCTTCCCTTTCCCGCCAACTGTTTGCCAGCGATGTCCTGCTGCCCAGCGGCTGGGCCAAGGATGTCCTGATGCAATGGAACACCGAGGGTCGACTCACGCTTGTGCAAGCCCAAAGCAAACCCGATGGCGCGGCACAAACCGTGTGCGGCCCCGTCATCCCCGGTATGCCCAATCTGCATTCGCACGCCTTTCAGCGTGCTTTCGGTGGCCTCACCGAATACCGCGGCGAAGCGCAGGACAGCTTCTGGAGCTGGCGCACGCTGATGTACCAGTTTGCCAACCGCATCACGCCCTTGCAACTCGAAGCCATCGCCAGCTGGCTCTACGTCGAAATGCTGGAAGCCGGGTACACGTCGGTGTGCGAATTTCATTACGTGCACCACGACCTGGACGGCAAGCCCTATGCCGACGACGCCACGCTGGCCCAGTGCCTGCTGCGCGCCGCACGCAACACCGGCATCGGCCTGACCCTGTTGCCTGTGCTGTACCAGGCGAGCGGCTTTGACGCTGCCCCGCCCAACGACGCTCAGCGCCGCTTTATCCGCAGCACCGACAACATGCTGAACTTGCTGCAGCGGCTGCAGCCGCAATGCGTTGCACAGGGCGCCCGCCTGGGGCTGGCACCGCACTCACTGCGCGCCGTGCCGCCAGAGGCCTTGCGTGAGGCTTTGGCGGGGCTCAACGCCATCGATG
>CAITQH010000497.1 GCA_903894475.1 uncultured beta proteobacterium | reverse complement strand
GGCATCGGTTTCGTCATTGCGAAGCCTTCCCCTGTCGTCATTGCGAGCCTCCCGAATCCGGCCCGATACCGCACGCGGACTCTGAACCTGAAATAGTCATCCCGGACTTGATCCGGGATCCAGTGCCACGCGAGCCATGGATTGCGGGTCGGGGCCCGCAATGACAAGCAGGGGTGTAACTGTTCATGGAAAGCGCAGCGCGGCAATCCATGCATGGATCGCCACAGGCCTTCGGCCTTCGCGATGACGAAGGGAAGGTCGCTGTGACGAGGGTTCATGGAGAAGCGGCAGGGCAGTGGGCATCAAGCCACTTCTTCAGCTCGGCGAAAACCGGCTCGGCGTCGAGTTCGTTGAAGATCTCGTGGTAGAGCGTCTCGAAGCAGTGCGCCGTCACGACCTCTTTGGGCGCTGCCGCCGCAAAGTCACGACTACCCTGCGGGTTGACCAGTTTGTCGGCTCCGGCGTAGAGCAACAGCGTTGGCACTTTCCAGTTCGGCGCCAGCGCCACGGTGGCCGGACCATCATCGGCAATAAAGCGTGCCAACCGCGCCGAAATACGGTCGTGCACGAGCTTGTCCGCGCGGTAGGCGGAAACCACCACTGGGTCATGCGAGATCATGGAAGGGTCAAGCCCATTGCCGACTCGCAGGTTCGGCGCAATTTTCGGCAACACCGAGACCAGAAACTTCTGCACGGCACTCAGGCCCGGGTCGAGCGCCGGAGAAGACAGCACCAGCGCGTCTACCGGTCGCACAGCCAGCGCAACAAAACGCGCCGCCACCAGGCCACCCATGCTGTGTCCGAGCAATATTAAAGGGGTTTTCGGGCTCATGCGCAGGCGCGTGCTGTCGATGATGTCGGCCAGATCGTCGAGCAGGCGATGCGCTGTGGGCAAGCCACCGCGCGCACCGCCCGACTCGCCGTGGCCATACTGGTCCGGACCACGCACGGCAAAGCCCCAGCTGTTGAGCCGGCGTGCCACGTGGTCATAACGCCCGGCGTGTTCGCCCAAGCCATGCACCAGCAGAACGACGCCGCGCATCGGTTGTCCTTCTTCCAGCGGCCAGTCCTGAATGGCAAGATTGTCGCCATCAAGGGCAACAAAGGTGGAGAGCGTGCTTTCAGTATTCATTGGAAGTTTGGCAATCTGTGGCGCGTATCATGCCACGATCGCTATACGATTGTCGATCCTCTGATCATCAAAATTTCAACTCCAAGACAAACCATGACAGCCATTTTCAGTACCGCTCTCACCGCATCCAGGCTCCGACGTCGCCAATGGTTGACACTGGCCAGCGCCGTCTGTATGGCCAGTCAGCAAGGCCTGGCTCAGGCGCGCCGCTTGCTGCGCATCTCTACGCCCGCGGTGCCGGATGACTGGCACGCACGCATGTGGACGGTGTTCAAGGACCAGCTTGAAAAGACGCTGCCGGGGCAATTTGATGTGCAGATCAATCTGAACGCATCGCTCTTCAAACAGGGTACCGAGCCGGTGGCCATGGCGCGTGGGAATCTGGAAATGACGACGATTTCTGCC
>CAITQH010000496.1 GCA_903894475.1 uncultured beta proteobacterium | reverse complement strand
GGCTGGCGTTGTGTAGGACGCCCTTATGAATTTGTTATTGCGAGCCCGGCGCGGCAAGGGGCAGGAAGACGTGGCTGCCATTGACGCATTCGTTCACTGTGAACCCGAGACGCCAAGACTATGCCAGATTGCCCTAGCAACCCTGTCTGAGACGCGCGCCAAAGTCGGAAAGCACTTGAAGAACAGTTACTTCCGTCAGGTGCGAGCGCCCGCGGGTGTAGCGCCACAGCTGATTGCCACGACGGAACTGAACTGAGCAGGTGTCAGGGCATGCTATTCATTGCTATCGAAGTTTTCTAGGTTTATCATTGTTATCGTTGAAATAGATAAACTGTAGTAACTTCACTAAATATGAATCCACTAACGAACCCGTTTTCGCCAGGTGCAGGCAATCAACCCCCTGAATTGGCGGGGCGCCAGGACGTATTGAAAAATGTCGAAATACTGCTGGCCCGAATCAAAGCCGGCCGCAGCGAGCAAAGCATGCTGATGGTGGGTCTGCGTGGTGTTGGCAAAACTGTGCTGCTCAACCGTGTGCGCGAGATAGCCGAAGCCCTTGGCTACCAAGCGCTTCTCATAGAAGCCCATGAGAGCAAACCGCTACCGTTGCTTCTGTTGCCACCCCTGCGCCAAACTCTGTTTGCGCTGGACCGTATGCAAAATATCAGTCAAAAGGTCAAACGTGGCTTGCGCGTGCTTCGCAGCTTCATTGGTACGGTAAGGGTCAAGGTGGGCGATGCAGAGTTTGGCCTGGACATCGACCCTGAAACCGGCAGTGCCGACAGCGGTGATTTGGAGGCTGACCTGGCTGAGCTTTTTGTTGCTGTTGGAGAAGCGGCGGCAGACCGCGGCACGGCCGTTGCCATCATCATTGACGAGTTGCAATACATGACTGAGGCCGAAATGAGTGCGCTCATCATGGCCATTCATCGGGTTTCGCAACGCAACTTGCCCATGGTATTAATTGGCGCCGGTTTGCCCCAACTGGTCGGTCTGGCTGGCAAGTCCAAGTCCTACGCCGAGCGTCTTTTCACTTATCCCGAAGTCGGCGCACTGTCCATGGCCGACGCTGCACAGGCGCTACAGGGTCCGGTAAGTTCACAAGCGGTGTCGTTCACGCCAGAGGCGCTGGCCGAGGTGTACCGAGTGACGCAAGGCTATCCCTATTTTTTGCAGGAATGGGGTTACCAGTCCTGGAATCTGGCAGACCACTCACCCATCGATCTGGAACTGATTCAACGAACAACGATTGCCTCCACGGCGCGTTTGGACAGCAGTTTTTTCAGGGTGCGTTTTGATCGTCTGACGCCGCGCGAAAAAGACTACCTCTGTGCCTTGGCAGAGTTAGGCACTGGCAACCAGCGCTCAGGTGGTGTTGCTGAACGCTTGGGCGTCAAAGTGCAAACCATTGCGCCACTGCGCTCCAGCCTGATCAAGAAGGGAATGATCTACAGCCCGGCACACGGTGACACCGCATTCACTGTTCCGCTGTTTGACCAGTTCATGCTGCGAACCATGCCGGACGGACCGCGCAAAGCCGTTCAATAAACCCGGAAAGTTTAGCCAGACGAGGGCACACAAAAGTCAGGGAGAAAACAGAAAATGGTCATCAAATCATCCGCACTGCTCGACCCCCAAGCGGACAAGCTTCGCCATTCACACCATCCCCGCCCTCGTCAAATACCCGGACGAAGAACTTGGGTGGCCTATTCATGTTAGGCCAGCGCCAGCGTGCCAACTCGGCGCAGGTGCCCTGACTATGCCGCCGGCTTGCGATTCACCAGGACGATGCCCGCAGCCACCATGACCAGTGCGAGTATCAAGCTCAGGGTGACCGGCTCATGCAGCCAAAGCGCACCGAACAGCAGGGCAAAGACCGGCGTCAGAAAAACAAAGGCCGAAATCTTGGTGGCAGGATAACGCCCCAGCATCCACATCCAGGCCAGGTAGCTGGCGAAGGCGCCAACCACGGTCTGTGCCAGCAGGGAGGCCGTGCTGAAGGCACTGAAGTTCCAGACCCAGTGCTCGCCCAGCGCGCAGGACAAGACGGGCAGTGCCAATGCACTGACACCGACCTGGTAGAACAGCAGTTTTTCAGGCGAGATTCGGGTCAGTTGCGTGCTGCGGATGACGACAGTGGTCAGGCCCCAGAACATGCCGGCTGCCAATGCCAGCAGGTCACCGCGCCATTGATCAATAGCGCTGGCAGAGCCCCAACCGTCGCGCAAGGCAAACACCACACCCGCAAAGGCCAATGCCAAGCCGGACCACTGCAATGGTCGGATTTTCTCGGACGGTACAAAGAGCGGCAGCAGTACTGCCACCCAGAACGGTGAGGTGTAAAGAAAAACGGTCAGACGCGAGGCGGCTGAAAATTGCAAGCCTGCGTAAAGGCAGGCAAATTCGAGTGCAAACAGAGCGCCGGCCAGGATGCCGGTAAAGAGCGAGCCATCACGCTGAAACAACGGTATGCGGCGCCACCCACACCATAGCCACAGCAGCACGGTAGCACCAACAAAGCGCAGCCCGGCCTGAAAGACGGGCGGCAGATCGGCGATGGTTGCCTTGACCAGGACCTGCTGAAAGCCCCAGAACAGGCAACAAGCCAGCAACAGGCTTAGCGCCAGGGCGTCAAGATGGTCTTTGCGGACGGTCATGCGAAGAAATGTTTAACGATGGACCGAATGAGCTTCTCTATAAAGCGTGCTCTGCGTAGAACTTGCCACCGTGGAAGAGCAGGGGTGAAGCGCCGGAGCGGTGCGAGCAGCGCTCCACCTCGCCGACAAAGATCACGTGATCACCCTCGTCGTAGCGACTGCGATTGAAACACTCAAACCAGGCTGCCGCCCCGGACAGCAAGGGCGCACCGCCGGCGCCGTCGACGAAAGCGAGATTGGCAAAGCGATCCACACCCTTGCTGGCAAAGCGCTGCGCCAGGGGTTGCTGGTCGGCGCTCAGGATGTTGATGGCGTAGTGCGAACCCGTGCTGAAGGCCAGCATGGACGCTGCAGCGCGCGCCAGACTCCACAGCACGAGCGGTGGGTCGAGTGACACCGAATTGAAAGAGTTGGCAGTCAATCCAACCAACTCTCCGGTGGCGCTGCTCGCCGTGACGATCGTCACCCCCGTGGCGAACATGCCCAGTGCCGTTCTGAATTCGGACTGGGAAAAGCTGGGCGGCTGGGCCTTGCGGCTCACTTTGGATAAAGGCATCGGGTCAATCTAACCGAATTTTGCTTTGCTGGCCTGCTGCATGGCGGCCAGCAGGATGGTCGGGTCCTGCGCACCCGACAGTGTCACCGTCTGATTGAAGATGAAGAACGGTACACCGTTGATGCCGAGACCGCGGACATGAGCATCAGCCCGCGCCACTTGCGCCAGTTGTTGCGGGTCGCTCACAAAGGCTTGGGCGGCTGATGCGCTCAGTCCCGCTTCTTCAGCGATTTCAGCCAGCACCAGGGCGTCGCCGATGAAGCGGTTTTCAACAAAATAGGCCTTCAGCAGACGCTCTTTGATGTCGTTGCCATCCGCGTCACCCTGCTGGGCAAAGGCAATCAGCGCGTGTGCTGCCAGTGTGTTGGGCTGGCGCGTGATGCCGTCGAT
>CAITQH010000495.1 GCA_903894475.1 uncultured beta proteobacterium | reverse complement strand
CGCCGACCTGAGCTGCTTTCATGAACACCACACGCTCCACGGGCGAGGTGGGTGAGAGGCAATCCATGATGTCTTTCAAATACGGCGTGCGACTGGTGCGCCAGCGACCCGGTTCGGCAGACGCTTTGCTCGATAGCATGCGGTGCTGATCGGACCACTCTGAGACCGACAGCAGCGGATCCGGCATCAATCCTTCGCGCCAGGCACGCTCAATTTCTTCGGCGCCTTCGTAATCTTCCATGTTCTGTGCTGGTCTCAATCGACTCGAGGGCTAAGGTTCCCGAGTTCCTGCAAGTGTTCGCGTACTGCACTCTCTAGCGAGACGTGCATGGTGTGGGCATCTACTTCCAACTTGGCCGCCATCTGCGCCGAAATCCGCGCTGGCCAGTTCAACCAGGCGTCGCGCTCGGAGCGAGCCAACTTGAAGACATGCGCTATGGCCTGCGGCCGATCAACCAGTTCGCCTTTGAGCCGGGCCAGGCGCACCTTGTTGGTCTGCGCCTTGACGACTTCGTTGACAGTGCGCGCCTGAAGCAGCGATGTGCCGCCGCTGCCACCGACATTGGCTGAGCCGGTTGCACCCGTGCCAGCGAGCGCACCGGTGTTGCCAGTACCGCTTCGCTCACTGCCATCAACGTCCGGCACCTTGACTTTGACCACCGGCCTTTGGGTGCCGATGTTGGGCGCACTGGTGTTGCGTTCCCACTGGGCATCAGCCTGATCGGCATCGATCGTTCCGTCGGAGAGTGCATTGATGCGACCGCTACGAATTGCCTTGTGTACGGAGGTGTCGGTGACCCCGCGGTGACGGGCATAGGCGCGTATCGAGATTCCCATGAGTGTGGTTTGTGTTCTTCATTGCAGAAAACTGTGGTGTTGGATTGAAGCCAATCAACGTGCAAAGAGATTCAAAGAATGGTTGAAATTGACTTGGCTTCTCAATCGAACAGCGCCCTACTACCAACACCATCAATCAAACACTAAAGGCAGCAGCAAATGAATCAACTCGACGCCATCTTTACCTTGATCGCCAAGAAGCATCTGGGCATTGAAACCCTGGAAACCCGCAATTCCGATCGGCTCGATTTCCACGACACCGCTGTGTGGTGCATCCGGGACGCCCTGGAAGCAGCCTTCAAGGCTGGCGTCGAAGTTGGTGCCTCGATGCCAAAACCCACAGAGTCAGAAATTGCCAACACCTGATCAAAAAGAGTGAAGTCAAGCACAAAACGCTTGGCTTTACTTCTGAACAGCGCGTTCATCACATCCCCTCAATCAACATCCAAGGAAACAAATCATGGGCAACACCCAACTCACCACAACGCAAACCCAGGTCCTGCAGCACGCGCTGGATCACAACAGCGGACGCATCGACTGGTTCCCCGACAGCGTCAAGGGCGGCGCACGCAAGAAAGTGCTCGACGGACTCTTCAACCGCGCACTGATCACCAGCAATGGAACCGATTGGTTCGTTGCCGCCGAGGGCTACGACGCCCTGGGCTGCGACAGACCCGTTGCTCGCATCAACGCCCCAGACCCCGAGTTGGAGGCCAGCGTGGCGCAGGCTGAGGCCACGTGGGCGCAAGACCCTGGTGCCAGCGAGTCAGCGCCAGCACAGCAGCCACTACCCAAACTACCCAAGACAGTGCGCACCCGAGCCGACAGCAAGCAAGCCATGGTGATTGCCATGCTCACGCGCGCCGAGGGCGCCACCATCCAACAGATCTGCGCCGCGACCGATTGGCAGG
>CAITQH010000494.1 GCA_903894475.1 uncultured beta proteobacterium | reverse complement strand
TTGATTTGCAAGCCATTCCCGGCACCGACACCCTGTGGCTGGAACTTTCAATTGCGGCCCAACATGAGGCCGTGCAGCATCTGGACGACTTGCTGCTGCGCCGCACGCGCTTAGGTATCTTGTTGCCGCGTGGCGGCCTCGATCATCTGGCGCGGATTCGTCAACTGTGTGAACCCCATCTGCAATGGGGCGACGCCGGCTGGCGCAGCGAGACCGCACGCTACCAGGCCCTGATTGCCGCGCACTACCAATTGCCCGGCGCAAAACCCGAGGAACCGACACCATGAGCAAGAGTTATCTGCTGGCCATCGACAACGGCACCCAGAGCGTGCGCGCCCTGCTGTTTGACGCGCATGGCAACCTGGTTGACAAATCGCAGGTGGCGATCGACAGCTACCAGTCACCGCAGCCGGGCTGGCTGGAAAACGATCCAGAAGCCTTTTGGCAGGCCTTGTGCCAGGCCTGCCAACACCTGTGGGCCAACACCAGCGTGCCCAAGAGCGCAGTGGCGGGTGTGGTCATCACGACCCAGCGCGCCACCACGATTGCGCTGGACAAGCAAGGCCAACCGCTGCGGCCGGCCATGATCTGGCTCGATCAGCGCCGTGCCGATGTCACGCCCAAGCTCAAATGGTGGTGGGAAGCGGCGTTTCGCGCCATTGGCATGCGCGATACGGTGCGCTTCTTCCAGCGCGAAGCCGAGGCCAACTGGATCGCACAACACCAGCCCGAGATCTGGGCCAAGACCGACAAATTCCTGCTGCTCTCGGGCTACCTCAACTACCGCTTTACCGGAAAATTCGTCGACTCGGTGGCGTCCCAGGTTGGCTACATTCCGTTCGATTACAAGAAGGGCTGCTGGGCTGCCAAGTCCGACTGGAAATGGCAGGTGCTGCCGATCCGTCCGTCCATGTTGCCCGAACTGGTCAGCGCTGGCAGCATCATCGGCACGGTCAGCGCGCAAACGGCACTCGATACCGGAATTCCTGAGGGCATGCCGGTGATTGCCGGCGCCGCTGACAAAGCCTGCGAGGTGATCGGCGCGGGTTGTCTGACACCTGACATCGCCTGCCTCTCGTACGGAACAACCGCCACCGTCAATACCACCACACCGCGCTACCTGGAAGCCACGCCCTTTATTCCGCCGTACCAGGCCGCCGTGCCGAAGCACTACAACACTGAAATTCAGATCACCCGGGGTTTCTGGATGGTGAGTTGGTTCAAGGAGCAGTTTGGCCTGCATGAAAAACAAATTGCACAGCAGCGCGGCGTCGCGCCGGAAACATTGTTTGACGAACTGATCAACGCCGTGCCGCCGGGCGCGCAGGGATTGATGCTGCAACCGTTCTGGAACCCTGGCATCAAGATTCCCGGCCCGGAGGCCAAGGGCGCCATCATCGGATTTGGCGATGTCCACACACGGGCGCACGTGTACCGCGCCATCCTCGAAGGCCTGGCCTACGCGCTGCGCGAGGCCAAGGAGCGCATCGAAAAACGCGGTGGCGCCCGCATCACCAAAGTGCGTATCTCCGGCGGCGGCTCGCAAAGCGATGCGGCCATGCAAATCACGGCCAACATTTTCAACTTGCCCTGTGAGCGTCCCCACCTGTATGAGACCAGCGGCCTGGGTGCAGCGATACTGGCAGCGGTCAGCCTGAAAATTCACCCTGACTTTGAGACTGCCATCGCCAGGATGACCCGCATCGGCGAGGTGTTCCTGCCGCAACCGGTGCACGCCCAAATCTATGAGCAACTCTACCGCCACGTCTACTGTCGCATGTACCAGCGACTGCAACCCCTGTATCTCGAGATCCAGAGAATCACGGGCTATCCGCATCGCTGAGCTGATAATTGCCTGATGGAGGTAACACGATGACCGAAGAAAGATTGATCCACCACAGCAACGCCGCTGCGCTTCAAGCACCTGGTGTGACAGACCTGTCACGCCGAAACCTGCTGAAGGTAGGTTTCGGGTTTGCCACTGCCACCAGCTGTGCCGCCATCCTGCCGGGCCTGTCCGGGTGCAGCAGCAGCGACAAGCTCGCGGTGACGGGATTGAAATTTCTGAACGCCGGCGATGTTGCCATGTTCAGCGCGCTGATTCCGGTTGTGGCCAGCGATGTGGCAGCCCTCGACCCGGCGCAGAAAAAACAGACCATCAACATGGTGCTCAACAACATTGACGCAGCCTGCTCGGCCCTGGTCGCGCACCAGCAAAGCGAGTTGCGAAAACTGATGGACCTGCTTGCGGTTGGACTGCTACGCCGCTTCTTGACGGGTGTCGGGGATTGGCATGAAGCCAGTCAGCAGGACATCGAGATCTTTCTCGCGCGCTGGCGTTCGAGCCGCTTTGCGACGCTCACGGCGGGTGTCAATGTACTGATGAAACTCAGTGCCGTCGCCTATTACGTGTTGCCCCAGGCATGGTCGGCCGTCGGCTATCCAGGCCCGCTCAAGGAAGTCTTTGACGCCGCCAATTCCTGATGCCGCTGCGCAAGCGCCCAGCCTGATTGCAATTCACTAAATTTTTCGAGAAAAAGCCATGGCATATCCCAATATTTACACCGCAGGCATCGCGTCGGGTTGGAAAGTGGTAGATGCGTCCACCTTGAAGCTGCCCCTGACCGTTGAAGCTGACGTCGCCATCATTGGTACCGGTGCCGGCGGCGGCGTGGCGGCTGAAATTCTGAGCCTGGCCGGACTCAAGATTGTCATGATCGAGGAAGGACCCCTCAAGACCTCGGACAGTTTCAAGGATATGGATGAAGCGCGTGCCTACCGGGATCTCTACCAGGAGGGTGCCGGACGCGCCACATCGGACGGCGCCATTTCAATCCTGCAAGGTCGCTGTGTTGGCGGCACCACCACGGTGAACTGGACCTCGAGTTTTCGTACCCCGAATCAAACTCTGTCCCACTGGGCCTCCCGGCATGGCGTGGTCGGACACAGCGAAAAGGAGATGGCACCCTGGTTTGCCAAGATGGAAGAGCGCCTCGCGATTGCCCCGTGCAGCCTGACACCGAACGAGAACAACAGCATCCTGCAGCGTGGCTGCAAGGCGCTGGGCTGGGAGTCACACATCATCCCGCGCAACGTCAAAGCCTGCCTGGATTCCGGCTATTGTGGTTATGGTTGCCCTGTCAACGCCAAGCAGTCGATGCTGGTGACGACGATTCCGACTGCGCTTCAAAATGGCGCGACGCTGTTCCACCGTTTGCGTGTGCGCCAGATTCAACATGGCGCGAATCAGGTTCAGGCTCTGGTCTGTGACGCACTCGGTGCGGACGGGAGTACGCCGACGGGCACAACCGTCAGCGTCAAGGCGCGCCACTACATCGTGGCCGGCGGCGCGATCAATTCGCCGGCGCTGCTGCTGCGCTCGCAGGCGCCAGACCCGCATGGGCTGCTCGGGAAACGCACTTTCATTCACCCGGTCAATCTTTCGGTGGCGACGATGCCCAAAGCCGTGAATGCGTTTTACGGCACACCGCAGTCGATTGCCTCGGACCAATTCCAGTGGAAGGATGGCGCAACCGGACCGGCCGGCTACAAGCTGGAAGTGCCGCCGCTGGCTGTCGGCATTACCGCCGGCATATCGAATCTTTTCGGCCTGGAGCTGAAGAAGAGCATGGAACAATTTCCGAATTACAACGCGGTGCTGGCCTTGTTGCGCGATGGTTTTGTACCCGAGAGCGAAGGCGGTCAGGTGCGTGTCGGCAGTGATGGCAGTCCGGTGCTGGAATACAACATCAGCCCCTACCTGTGGGATGGCATCCGCCGCTCTTTTCTCAGCATGGCAGAGCTTCAATTTGCAGCGGGTGCCACGCATGTTCGTCCGGCGCACCTTGATGGCGGGAACTACAAAAGCTGGAAGGAAGCGAAGGACGGGATTCAAACCCTGCCACTTGAAAAGTTCCGCACTACCTTGTTCACAGCGCACCTGATGGGCGGTTGCGGCATGGGCGAAAACCCGCAAACCGGCGTCGTGAACAGTCGTGGGCGTCATCATCAACTCGCCAACCTCTCGGTCATGGATGGCTCATTGTTTCCGACCAGTCTGGGTGTCAACCCGCAGCTCACCATCTATGGGCTGGCGGCACAGAACGCCTCGGCACTGGCGGCTGAACTGGTGAAGGGCTGATAAAGACCGTCATTGCGAGCTTCCCGCATCCGGCCCGATACCGCACACGGACCTTGAACCTGAAATTGTCATCCCGGACCCCGGGTCAAGCCCGGGGCAGGCTCTGATCCGGGATCCAGTGCCACGCGAGGCATGGATTGCGGGTCGGGGCCCGCAATGACAAGCAGGGGTGTAACTGTTCATGGAAAGGAGCGAAACGACGCGGCAATCCATGCAGTTTGAATTCATGGATTGCCACGCTGCGCTCGCAATGACGGCCGGGTTCATGAGCTCGGAAGGGGCCGGTGGTCACTTCCTGTGGATGAAGGAAAAGTCATGGCTGCTTCCGGCGGTCGGACCGCAACGGGGCGCCTTCATGAAGAGCCTGAGGGACTACCCGGCGCGGCAGGCCGGGGCGGGCATGAAGCTCTTGTCCATCAAAGCCATTGCCGGATCACCATGCTGCGATTGCGCCGTCGGTGCGTGGTTCGGTGCCACCGCACAGCACGCCATCTGCATTGCGCCAGATGATCTGGCCGCGTCCAAACACGATCCGGTTATTCGACCATGAAAGCTCATGCCCCAGTGCCGCCAGGCCGTGAAAAAGATGCTCGGGCGTGGCGCGCTCGATGTTGACGTGTTTGGCACTCAGCCATTCCCAGCGCGGTGCGTCCAGTGCGGCTTGTGGGTTGAGGCCGAAGTCGATGCTGTTCATCACCATCTGGACATGGCCTTGCGGCTGCATGAAGCCGCCCATCACACCGAAGGGGCCAATCGCCTTGCCGTCCTTGGTAAGAAAGCCGGGGATGATGGTGTGATACGGACGCTTGCCCGGCGCGACACAATTCGGATGGCCGGCTTTCATTGAGAAGTTGTTGCCACGGTTATGCAGGGCGATGCCGGTGCCCGGCACGACCAGACCGGAACCGAAGCCCATGTAATTGCTCTGGATCAGCGACACCATGTTGCCCTCGCCGTCTGCAGTGCTCAGGTACACGGTACCTCCTTGAGGCGGCTCGCCAGGCAAGGGATGAGTGGCGCGCGCGCCTATCAATTTCCGGCGCTCGTCAGCATAGGAAGATGACAGCAAGTCGGCCACCGAGACGCGCATATGGGCTGGGTCGGCGATGTGCGCCAGACCGTCGGCAAATGCCAGTTTGATCGCTTCGATCTGGCGATGATGGGTGAGCACCGTATCACGCTCGGTGAAATCAAAGCCTTTGAGGATGTTCAAGGCAATCAGGGCCACCAGACCGTGACCGTTGGGCGGGATTTCCCAGACATCGTAGCCACGATAGTTGACGCTGATGGGCTCGCACCAGTCGACCTGGTAGGCGGCCAGGTCTTCCACCTGCAGGTAACCACCGGCAGACTGGACGCAGGCCGCGATGCGCTCGGCCAGCGCTCCGCTATAGAAACTGCTCGCCTTGGTGTCAGCAATGGCCTGCAGCGTGTCGGCATGCGCGCCAGAGCGCCAGATCTCGCCGGCGCTGGGCGCTCGCTCGGGCGCAAAGGTGTCGAACCACGATTTGAAATGAGCCTCCTTGAGTTGCTCTCTAAACAGTTTGGTCGCTTGTTGCCAGGCAAAGGCGATGGTCGGCGAGACCGGGAATCCGTCGCGTGCCAGTTCAATTGCACGCGCCATCGATGTCTGCAGGGGTAGGCGGCCGAAGCGTTCAGCCAGAGCAGCCCATGCGGCGGGCGTTCCGGGTACGGTGACCGGCAGCGGCCCGTATTTCGGCACCTCCGTCAGACCCTGGGAGCTCAATTTTTCCAGTGTCAGACTGCGTGGTGCCGGACCGCTGGCATTCAAGCCGTGCAACTTGCCCTGATACCAGACCAGCGCGAAGGCATCGCCACCAATGCCATTGGCACTGGGCTCGACGACGGACAAGGCAGCCGCCGTGGCGATTGCCGCATCGATTGCATTGCCACCGGCCTGCAAGACCTGCAAACCGGCTTGCGCTGCCAGTGGCTGCGAAGTCGCGACCATGCCCTTGTTGGCATAGACCACGTTGCGGCGTGAAGCGTAGGGGTAGTGGACCGAATCGAATGAGAGCATGGAAAATTCCTGGAGTTATTTGTGTTTTGGGTCGAGCGCATCACGCAGACCATCACCGAAAAGGTTGAACGAGAGCACCAGCAGGAAGATGGACAGACCCGGCCAGATCGCCATCCACGGCGCATTGTCGACGTAATTCTTGGCAGTGTTGAGCATGCTGCCCCAACTTGGCGCTGGCGGCTGTTGCCCAAGTCCGAGAAAGGACAGGCTGGCCTCCGCAATGATGGCAGCGGCAATCGCAAGTGTGGCCTGCACGATGAGCGGCGCCAGCACATTGGGCAGGATGTGTCGCAGCGCGATGCGCCAATGCGGATTGCCGACGGCTCGGGCCGCCTCGACAAAGTCCTCGACCTTGACCGCCAGCACCTGAGCGCGCGTCAACCGGATAAAGATGGGTGTCGCGGACACGCCAATGGCAATCATGGCATTGGTCAGGCTGGGGCCGAGAAAAGCGGCCAGCGCGATGGCCAGGATCAGGAAAGGCACAGCCAGCATGGAATCGGTGAAGCGGGAAATCAGGCCGTCAGTCCAGCCGCCGACGTAGGCAGCCAGCAGGCCGACAGGCACCCCCAGGGCCATCGAGATGCAGACCGAGACCAGCCCGGCAAGCAGCGAGGCGCGTGCGCCCCACACCACCCTTGACAACACGTCGCGTCCGATCTCGTCCGTGCCGAACCAGTACTCAGCACTCGGCGCTGAGCGCACCGCGCTCCAGCTGGTCGCCACCGGGTCATAAGGCGCAATCAAGGGCGCGAAGATGGCGAG
>CAITQH010000493.1 GCA_903894475.1 uncultured beta proteobacterium | reverse complement strand
GCGTCGGCAAGAGCAACCACAGCTCAGGCCCGGCAGATTCTGTTCAGCGCGTCCAGACCCATCAGCGACAAATGGCAGGCTACCGGAGACATTCGATTCAGCGATATCGGCGAATTGCCAGCCGTAGGAAACTTTGAGGCGACGCCGGCGACGGGAGCGCAGTACGGGCTTTCGGTGCAACTGACCGGCTCCAACATTTATTCCAAGCGGGATATCAATAATTTCAACCTGAGCTTTCTGTCGACACCGTTTTTTCACGGTGTTCAGTTGGCCTACAACAATCTGACCGGTTTTGCCGACAACAAATTCACGCTGGAACCATCGATTCGGCTCTATGCACAGCGGGATGCGGTCGGAACCAGCATGTTGCGCGTAACTCCAGGATTGCGTGGCTCTTACAACGTTTCGAAAAAAACCAGTGTCATGGGTGAGGTCTTGCTTGAGCATTCGACGAATCAAGGGGTCACGAACTACGATACAACGAGTTCGATATTTTTCTACTTTGGTGTCCGTCATGAACTTTTCTAAGCGCCGATCACTGCTTGTGTCGGCGGCACTGCTTGTTGCGGTGCTGGCGGCAGTCGCCTATCTGTATGGGAGCAGTCGGCCAATGCAAGGTCCGGCATCATCGCCGGTGCCTGGGCCGGCAAAGTCTTTGAAGGCTTTGTCAGATGAACAACTGGAGCGGATGGTTGCACAAGCGACCAGTCAGACCCAGCAAGAACCAAAAAATACTTCGGCTTGGGCGATGCTGGCGCACTCCTACGAAATGCTGGGCAAGTTCGCGGAAGCGGCCAAGGCCTATACGACGCTGGCCCAGCTTCTGCCGAACGATGCGCAGGTGCTGGCTGACTACGCAGACGTTCTCGCCGTTACGAATGGACGGTCATTCAAGGGTGAGCCACTGACTCTGCTGAAACGCGCACTGACGATGGATTCAAAGAACACCAAGGTGCTGGTATTGATGGGCTCTGCCCGCGCCGAAGAGAAGGACTACACACAAGCGCTTGAATATTATGAGCGCGCCAGGTCGGTGTCCAAAGATCCGGCAATTCTGCTCCAGATCGACGCCAACGTAGCTCAGGCGAAAGCATTGTCTGGAAAATTTCCGGTTGCGGAGCTTGCTCCTGCCAAGACTGCTTCTGCCCAAAGCGTGCCTGGTGACGCGGTGTCGGCGCAGGTTTCCGGGCGTGTCTGGCTTTCCAGCGATTTGCGTGCCAGGGCGCCGGCACAGGCCACGCTGTTCCTTTATGCCAGGCCAGCCGACGGTTCGCGCATGCCAGTTGCATTGCTGCGCAAGAAGGTCAGTGATCTTCCATTTGAGTTCAGCTTGGATGATTCTATGGCGATGGACCCAGGCCATGGTCTGTCGACGCAGTCTGTCGTTGTGGTCGTGGCACGAATTTCGATGCGGGGAAATGTGACGCCGCAGGCCGGAGATTTTGAAGGATCGTCAGCGCCGGTCCCGGTTGGCAAAGGCGGTGTCAAGCTGGAGATCACAGAGGTCCTGAAGTGAGGCGATCAGGTGTCTCGACTCTGGCTTGGGGCCTGGTACTGGTTTGCGGGGTCCTGCTTCAGGCAAACGATGCACACGCGGTTTTGGGTGGCGGTGAAGAGACGGTGCAGGCGGATCAAATTCGTTTTGGGGGTGAACGCTGGCAGAGCGTGGGCTCTCAGGTCAGGACCCATGAAATCAGTTTGCCGGACGGTTCGATCCTCAAGGAATATGTCAATGCCGCAGGCGTGGTTTTTGCAGTTTCCTGGAGAACCCGTCTGAAACCTGATCTGCATGCTTTGCTGGGCAGCAGCTACTCGACGCCAGTCGTCGAGTCTGGCGCGCACGCGGGCGTGGCAAGTGCCAGGATGCAGCAGCTAAGGCGCGAGCCTCAGCTGGTCATTCATCAGGGTGGGCGGATGAATGCGTTCGCAGGCCTGGCCTATGTTCCAGCGCTGGTGCCGCAAGGATTCAATGCGGATGCGCTTCGATAGGCCTTTGCTACTACTGGTTGCACTGCTTGTCCTGGCAGTTTGCGCAGGCTGCGGTGGCGGTAACTCGTCGGTTACGACCTATTCCGGCGGTGGACTCGGCGCGGGTTCTGTCGCAAGCACGGTCACGCAGGACACGCCAACGGGAATCAATACGACCGAGGTGATCGTCGACTCGGGACCGGCAAGTTTTTCCCTGGGCGCGGCCAATATTCCCTATGTGACAGTCAGCGTGTGCGGTCCGAATGCAGGGTCTTGTGTCACGATAGATCATGTCTTTCTCGACACTGGCTCGTATGGGCTGAGAGTACTAAAAAGCAGTGTTGCCGGTTTGTCATTGCCCGCGCTAACACTGGCCGCCGATTCGCAGCGCGGAACGCCAGCTGGAACCGCCGTCGAGTGTTACCCGTTTGTCCTGGGTGGTATTTGGGGTCCCTTGGCCCGGGCAGACGTACACATTGCAGGGGAGACCGCTACTGCGATTCCGATCCAGGTGATCGACGATAGCGTCAACGCGACCCTTACAGCGCCAGCCGATTGCCTTGCAGCGGCGGGTGGCAGTTTATTCAGCTCTGCAGCCACGCTCCAGGCCAACGGCATTCTGGGCATCGGCATGATCAAAATGGATTGCGGAATAACTTGTGCGGCTGGAAATTACGCCGGATTCCATGTTCAGTACTATGTTTGTCCGGATGCCATCACGACGCACTGTCAAGCGGCCGCTATCCCGATTGACCAACAGGTACAGAATCCGGTCGCGCATTTTGTGCCGGACGATCACAACCCACAGCCTGACAACAATGGAACCATCATCAGCTTGCCCGGATTGCCGGCGTTGGGGGCTGGCGTTGCCAAGGGGCGCCTGGTGTTTGGCATAGGGACGCGCAGCAATAATCAGATTGCACCCGGTGCAAAGTTGCTGATGGCGGACGCCAATCCGTCAAGTGCCAGCTATCTCTATTTCAAGACCACAATGGGTCAGAGCAGCTTTTCGGACAGCTACATCGACAGCGGATCGAACGCCTATTTCTTCAACGACAGCACCATTGCGAACAATTGCAAGAGTTCACAAGGATCGACTGTTCAAAGCGGTTGGTATTGCCCATCCGGTGCAACGACTGCGCTAAGAACTGCAACTTTGACTGATGTGCTTGGCAATACGGCCACCGTTGACTTTTCCATAGCGAATGCTGATTTGCTCTTTAGTGGATCGAGCACGGCTTTTGGCAATCTTGGCGGCTCCATCAGCCAGGCACCCAATACCTTTGTTTGGGGTCTGTCGTTCTTCTTTGGACGTAATGTCTATACATCAATCTGGGGACAGGCGCTTTCACTGAACGGTCCATGGAATGCGTTCTAAGAGCACGATCAGCAAGAAATTGCGATCACTGCGTCCGCGCCTTGGTCATACCCTGTTGATTTCGTTCCTGCTCCACGCATTGATCCTGAGTTTGAAATTTGATCTGCCCGGGTTGGGTATGCCTGGGGAACTCTTTGGCAATGGCGAGAAACAGCTCAGCGCGATAGCGCTGAATCTGAAAATTACTGCGATGACGCAGCAGATCACAGCAGAACCAGCGGTGCTTTCACCTGAGCCGGACAGCCAGTTGGCCACACCGGCGCCCGCGGTTTTACCAGAGTCGGCGATGACAGCCAGCCTGGCGATAGCGGCTCTTGTCGTGCCGGGGCCGACGGTCCCAGTACCCCTGCCGGATCCGGCACCCGGATCTACGCCCCTGCAAGCGCGACGAGTGGTGCGTCGGCGCAATTCAACAGAGACCAAGGAAGCTGACAATTCTGCCGAGTTGCCTGCGGTGCGACAGCTTGCCACGGACCCGCAGCCAGTTTCACGAGTTGCAGACTCCAGTGGCACCGTCAAGGCAAGCTCTGAGCCAGCGGCCTCGCCTGCAGAAATTTCCACAAGCACGACACAGCTTTCGACTTCCGAGTCGGATTTCATAGTGCCACCGGCGCCTTCGGCGAGCGCTCCAGTGACGGAAGATGTGCAACGCGCTGAGGCCATGCGCCAGGAAGCACAGCGGGCCGAGGCGGCAGCGCAGGCGGCGGCGCAAGCGTCTGCGCGGCAGGAGGCAATGCAACGCGAAGCGCAACGTCAGGAGGCTTTGCGTCAGGAAGCACAACGGGCAGAGGCCGCAGTGCAGGCTGCGACACGGGCGGCGGCGCAAGCAACGGCGCAAGCGGCGGCGCGGCAGGAAGCAATGCAGCGCGAGGCGCAACGTCAGGAGGCTTTGCGCCAGGAAGCACAGCGTGCAGAGGTGGCAGCGCAGGCTGCGACACGGGCGGCGTCACAAGCAACGGCGCAAGCGGCGGCGCGACAGGAAGCGGAGCAGCGCGAAGCGCAGCGTCAAGAGGCTTTGCGTCAGGAGGCACAGCGAGCAGAGGCGGCGGCGCAGGTTGCGACACGGGCGGTGGCACAGGCAGCGGCAAAAGCAGCGGCGCAAGCGGCAGCGCAACAGGAAGCGGAGCAGCGCGAAGCGCAGCGGCAGGAGGCTTTGCGTCAGGAGGCACAGCGAGCAGAGGCGGCAGCGCAGGTTGCGACACGGGCGGTGGCACAGGCAGCGGCGCAAGCAGCGGCACAGGCGGCAGCGCAACAGGAAGCGGAGCAGCGCGAAGCGCAGCGGCAGGAGGCTTTGCGCAAGGAGGCGCAACGTGCTGAGGCGGCAGTGCAGGCGGCGACACGGGCCGCGGCACAAGCAGCGGCGCAAGCGGCAGCACGGCAGGAGGCAATGCAACGCGAAACGCAACGTCAGGAGGCTTTGCGTCAGGAGGCACAGCGTGCAGAGGTGGCAGTGCAGGCTGCGACACGGGCGGCGGTGCAGGCAGCGGAGCAACGCGAAGCGCAGCGTCAGGAGGCACAGCGTGCAGAGGCGGCAGCGCAGGCTGCGACACGGGCGGCAGCACAGGCAGCGGCACAGGCAGCGGCACAGGCAGCGGCACAGGCAGCGGCACAGGCATTGGCGCAACGCGAAGCGCAACGTGTTGAGGCGGCTGTTCAGGCCGCGGCACGGACCGCAGCGCAGGCGCCAGCACGACAGGAGGAGGCGCGCAAGACCGATACTGCAGGGGTTGGTCGAACAATCGAAAAGCAGGCGCAGACGGCAACGGAAAGTTCAAAGCGCCGAACCTTTATCGGACGCACGGAGCAGGATCTTCGCTTGCGAATGATGGCGGAGGGCTGGCGTCAAAAGATCGAACAAAGTGCGCCCATGGATGTCTTGCAGGCGGCGAAGAATGGTCCCTATGAAAATCCCATTGTGACTGTGGCCCTGCGCCGGGACGGCAGCCTGGAGAGCGTTGTGATTGAGCGTTCCAGTGGAGTGCCGGCGATCGACAACGCAATTCGGCGAGTGATATTGATGTTGTCCCCATTCGCTCCGTTTTCGTCGGAACTGGCGGCGGAGTACGATGTGGTCGAAATTCGCCGCATCTGGACCTTCGATACAGCGGTTCGATTGCTCTACGGCGGACGCTGAACATAGGGTTCTTGCGACTCACAAGGCAGCGCGCATCGGTGTTGTGGCAATATGGCCTCATTTCATTGGGATTTGGAAACGGAATCAGCGGCAGTTCATGGTTTGCTCGCATGATCTCCCTGTTGCTTCAAGACTTTTTTCGACAAATGTCAAACTATTACCTCTATTTTTATATCTATCTTGCGCTGTTCGTCATTGTGTTGACCTTGTATCGGGAGCGGCGACGCAGAAAACATGAGACGCATTCGGCACAGTTGCAGCACGCCATACAAAGTGGTTTGATGGAGCCGTCATCGCTCCATCCAGTGGCTGATCTCACTCGTTGCATGGGATCAGGAGCTTGCGTCAAGGCCTGCCCCGAGCAGGCACTGGGTGTGGTTGATGGCAAAGCCGTGCTGATCAATGCCGCACACTGCATTGGTCACGGCGCTTGTGCGGCAGCCTGTCCGGTAGAGGCCATCAAACTTGTTTTTGGAACCGAAAAACGCGGCATCGACATTCCCGATGTGACGCCGCATTTTGAAACCAATGTGCCGGGCATCTTCATCGCGGGCGAGTTGGGCGGGATGGGATTGATTCGCAAAGCGGCGGAGCAGGGCAGACAGGCCATCGGTGCGTTGCGCAAGAAGACGGGTGGCAGTGCGGATTACGACGTGGTGATCGTAGGGTGCGGACCCGCCGGATTGTCAGCAGGATTGTCTGCGATCGAACACAAGCTGAAGTACAAGCTGATCGAGCAGGAGGATTCTCTCGGCGGTGCTGTTTATCACTACCCGCGACGCAAGGTCGCGATGACGGCGCCAGTGAAACTTGCGTTGATTGGTACTGTCAAGTTTGGCGAGGTGCACAAGGAAAAGTTGCTTGAATTCTGGCAGGATGTGGTGAAAAAGACGGGGTTGGAGATCGGATTTCGTGAGCGGATGGAGGCCATCGAGCGCGTGGGCGCTGGCTTTGTTGTGAGAACGAATCGGACCAGTTATACGGCGCGTACCGTGTTGCTGGCTTTGGGACGACGTGGCACACCAAGAAAACTTGACGTACCGGGAGAGGAATCGGCCAAGGTTGTGTACCGACTGGTGGATCCGGTGCAGTACCAGGGTCTGGCAGTGCTTGTTGTGGGCGGGGGCGACAGCGCGCTGGAGGCAGCGATAACATTGTCGCAGCAGCCTGGAACCGAGGTCACGCTGTCCTATCGCAGTGCGGCGTTCGCCCGTGTCAAGCAAAAGAACCGTTTGCAACTGGAGCAGCAGGAACAACTCGGTCAATTGCGCGTTTTGCTGAACTCACAGGTCCGTCGCGTGTCTGATAATCATGTTGAGATCGAATATGACGGTGTGCCTCAGCGTTTGCGCAACGATGCGGTCATCGTATGCGTCGGCGGCCTGCTTCCAACCCCATTGTTGCAAGAGATTGGAATAAAGTTCGAGACCAAATTTGGGACAGAGTGAGCTCGTTCCTGACAATCATCTTGTAACAATTGCCGCCGTTGTCGGCTTTAGGCTTGAGCCACGCTGCGTCATAATCGACCGCCATTTAATCATCTTTCGGAGAGTTTCTTGTTATTGATCGTTCAAGCTGCAGGATGGCCGATTTGGCCACTTATTTTTTGTTCGCTCCTGGCGCTCGCCGTCGTGATAGAGAGACTTTTCAGCCTTCGCTCAAACATCATCGCGCCAGCCAAACTGCTCAGTGATGCGCTACGCCTTGCGCGCACTGGCATCCCGAAGCAGGAAATTGTCGACCAACTGGCCGGCAACTCTGCATTGGGTGAAGTGCTCGCCAGCGGCCTGCGCGCACTGACTGCCAATCCGCGGTGCACAGCAGAGGATTTACGCGCCACCATGGAGGGTTGCGGACGTGAGGTTGCGCACCGAATGGAGCGCTACCTGAGCGCGCTGGCCACCATTGCCTCAGCTGCTCCGCTGTTGGGTTTGCTCGGAACGGTGATCGGAATGATCGAGATTTTTGGCTCGCAGTCGCCGGCCACTGGAGCAGGTGCCGCCAACCCGGCGCAGTTGGCACACGGTATTTCCGTAGCCCTGTACAACACGGCGTTTGGACTGATGGTGGCCATTCCCTCACTCATTTTCTGGCGCTATTTCAGGGCCCGGGTGGATGCCTATTTGTTGACGCTTGAGCTGTCGGCGGACCAGTTTGCGAGGCACCTCAATACCTTGTGTCAATTGACATGAAGTTCCGTTCGCGCGGGCGCGAAGAGCCTGAGATCAATCTGATTCCATTTATCGATGTGCTGCTCGTCGTCGTCATCTTTTTGATGCTTTCCACGACCTACAGCAAGTTTTCTGAACTTCAGATCAAACTCCCGATGGCCGATGCGCAGGCGCAGCGCGACTACCCGAAGGAGGTGATCGTGACGGTGAGCAACGATGGTCGCTACAGCATCAATGGCGACGCGGTGGCTGGCCGCTCGGTCGAGCAGCTTGCATTGGCGCTCACTGCGACCGCCAATGTCGGGAAAGAGACGGTGCTTGTCATTCACGCCGATGCCAATGCTGTACATCAGTCGGTAGTTACGGTGATGGAAGCAGCCAGCCGTTCTGGTGTCAGTCAAATTACCTTTGCGACGCAGACGACAGGACTATCGGTCACGCCTTGAGAATCGGGCTAAGCCTGTGCCACCGGTCTCGACATGTCGCTGCACCATTCACTCCAACTGCCCGCGTACAGCGCGCTGCGGCCCAATCCGGCGACTTCCATGGCGATGATGTTTGGCACGGCACTGACACCGCTGCCACAATGATGCACTACGCTTGCCGGATCGCGTTGCCCTAGCAGTGCGTCGAACTCGGCTCTGAGTTGATGTGCCGGTTTGAATCGTCCATCCGAATCAAAATTCTGACCAAACGGACGGTTCAGTGCGCCAGGGATATGCCCGGCAACCGGGTCCAGCGGTTCGACTTCACCCCTGAAGCGTGGCGCGCCGCGTGCGTCAATCAAACTCTGCCCGGATCGGCCCAATTCACTTGCGACCTGAGTGACTGTGCGCAAAGCTGCTTTCGCCTCAGTCAAAGAGAACTTGACGGCTGCACCGGGCACGGCCACACCGCTTTCGACCCCGCCATCACTGGCCAGCCAGGCCTGCAGGCCGCCGTCCAGCACGGCTGCATTTTCATGACCCACCCATTTCAGCATCCACCAGAGCCGACCGCAGTAATTGGCACCCTGGCGGTCGTAAACCACAGCCTGCATCTGATTGCCAAAACCGATGCTGCCAAGCCAGGCGGCGAATGTTTCGCGTGAGGGCAGGGGATGGCGTCCACCCGATGCGGCGTCGGTCGCGCCCTTGACTGCACTCAAGTGTCGATCCAGGTCCGCCCGCACTGCGCCAGCAATCCGGGATTGCTGGTACTGCTGTTCCCCGATCAGGGGTTGGGCTAACTCAAAGCTGCAATCAAACACCATGCAAGACTGCGCGCTGCTCTGCAGGTCTTTGAGTTGTGCGGTAGATATCAGCGTTGTATACATTGGCTGGCCTTCTCTGGTAGAGCGTTGTGAGGCGGGTGTGTTTTCAGTGAACTTCTGCTGGCGTATCAGGCAGGATGCGAGTGCGCAGCACCGTCGCCGCCAGTCCGCTGACCACAATCAGCGCCATGCCAGCCCATCCGATCAGGGGAATGCTGTCGCCAAGCAGGAGCAGGCTGTAGAAGGCCCCAAAAACAATTCCGGAATATTGCAAATTTGCCACCAGCAGGGTCGAGCCGCAGCTGTAGGCACGTGTCATGCACCACTGTCCCAGTGATGCCAGTATGCCAATGGGCACCAGCCAGGCGATGGCCTGCCAGCTTACCGAACTCCAGGAACTCATTCCGGTCCACGCGATGCCTGCGAGTCCGCAGACGGTCGACCCCAGCGAAAAATAGAACACCGTGCGCCCCTCTGGCTCTCCAGCCTTGCCCAAGGCAGTGACTTGCATATAGGCCAGCGCTGCGCCGAGTCCCGAAAGCAGACCGATCAGACCGGCAAACAACTGGTTTTGCTCAATGGTGGGGCGCAGCATCATGACGACCCCGGCAAAGCCAGCCAGTACGGTCGCCATCAACGGGCCCTGACGTTCGGAACGGCCATAAAGCATCGCTCCCCCCACAATAAATGCTGCCACCCAGACACCGCTCATGTAGTTCAGAGTCATGGCGGTGGCCAGGGGCAGGTGGGCAATCGCATAAAACCAGGATCCCATTGACAGTACGCCGACGACGCTGCGCCAGGCGTGCATCATGGGGATCGGTGTTTTCAGGGGCGTGCCCCTGGCACGCAGTACCAGGGCGATGAAGAGCACGCTGACAACCCCGCGATAAAAGACCAGTTCAAATGTATTGAAACTAGCCGATGCGACCTTCACACCCACCGCCATGGTGGCAAAAAAGAAGGAGCCCAGAACCATCCATAGCGCCTGCATGGGCGTTACAACTGGATTTGACTGCGGTACCAGTCGTGAAAGTGTTGCATGCCGTCTTCCATGGGGCTTTGGTAGGGGCCGACTTCGTTGTCGCCTCGTTCCATCAGCGCACGCCGACCCGCATCCATGCGTTCACCAATTTCGTCGTCTTCGATGCAAGTCTCCATGTAGGCTGCCTGCTGCGCTTCCACAAATTCACGCTCAAATGCGTGGATTTCTTCCGGGTAGTAGAACTCGACCATGTTCAGGGTCTTGTTGACGCCTTTGGGATGCAGCGTGGAGACGGTCAGCACGTGCGGGTACCACTCGACCATGATGTGAGGGTAGTAGGTAAGCCAAATCGCACCGTACTTGCTGGCTTCACCTCTGCGGTAGCTGCGAAGCGCATTTTGCCAGCGCTGATAGACCGCGCTGCCGGCGCGGGCAGCGGGACTCGCGTTGCCCACGGTCTGGACCGAGTAGTGCTGCTTGAACTCCCAACGCAGGTCGTCACAGGTAACCATGCTGCCGAGTCCAGGGTGGAAAGGCCCAACGTGGTAGTCCTCAAGATAGACCTCAATAAAGGTCTTCCAGTTGTAATTGCACTCGTGCATCTCCACTTTGTCGAGCACATAGCCGCCGAAATCCAGATCCGCGCGCGGGCCCATGTCGGCCAGATCGGCTCCAATGTCGCGACCATTGTCTTCAAACAGCAAGCCGTTCCAGTCGCGCAATTTGTAGTTGTTGAGGTTCAGGCAAGGGTCGCTCGGGAAATGAGGTGCGCCCAGCAGCGTGCCGACGCTTGGGTTTGCCCTGCCGCTGTAGGTCCATCGATGCAAAGGACAGACGATATTGCCCCCGGCGGCACCAGAATGTGCCTGGTTGAGGGAACCGCGTCCTTGCAGCATCACGGCCTGCCGATGGCGGCAGACATTGGAAACAAGTTCAATCCCGTTGCTGGTGTGTACCAGGGCGCGGCCGCCGCCCTCTTGCGCCAGCGCGGCGTAGTCGCCGACGTTGGGTACGCTCAAAGCGTGTCCAACATAACGTGGGCCGCGACGAAAGAACGTTTCCAGTTCGCGTAGATGGAGTGCATCGTCAAAATAGCTCGCCACTGGCAGTTGCCCAGTAGCCTGCTTCAGTTGAAGACTTAAATCAGACATCGGAGTCCTGACCTAAAGTTAGGGAATAGGATACAAAAAATGGCTGTCCTTATTTGATCAGCCGGTGGGGCGATTTTGCACCATGGCCCAGCTCGCCGGTCACGCAGTGGTCGAATAAAGTCCGCCGCGGTCATGCCTGAGGTGCAAGGTCAGGAACTCGACGCCGCATCGCCAGCGACGTGGAACGGACGTGTCTGGGCGGACGTT
>CAITQH010000492.1 GCA_903894475.1 uncultured beta proteobacterium | reverse complement strand
GGCAGTGCCTGCCCCAACAGCAGCACCAGCGCATTCTCGTCAAGCGCGCGCTGGCGCGTCGCCTGGGCCAGCGTGACGCGCGCCGATTCAAGCAGGGACTCGGCCTGGCGCAGGTCGATCAGCGAACTCGCGCCATTGTCAAAGCGCAGTTTGATGAGCCGGTACGACTCCTCGCGCGTGAGCAGCGTCTGGCGCGTCACTCGCAGCAGATCTTCGTCACCCTGCAAGGCAAAGTAGCTATTGGCGACGGTGGCCAACAGGCTGATCTGCACCGCCTTGCGTGCTTCCTCGGTGGCCAGGTACTGGGCCAGCGCGGCGTCAGCCAGGCTGCGTACGCGCCCGAACAGATCGAGCTCAAAGGCGCTGACCAGCACCCCGGCCGAGTAAACGCTGGGAAGCGTCGTTGCCGTCGGTGTCTGGCGCGCCCAGGTCAGACCCGCATTGATGGTCGGCAACTGGTCGGCACGGCGCAGCTCGAACTGCGCGCGGGCCTGCTCGATGTTGAGCACCGCCAGCCTCAGGTCGCGGTTGTTTTGCAAGGCCAGGGTGATGAGCTGGCGCAAGCGCTCATCGCCAAAGAACTTCTGCCACTCGGGTGCAGCGACCGGCGCCGTTGCTGGAGCGCCGACCGCCTGCCCCGGAAAGTTGGCGGCCACGGGCAGGGCGGGCCGCTCCAGCGGCGGCGCCATCGAACTGCAGCCGCACAAGGCAAGCGCCAGCAGACACAGACTGCTGCGCGCGCTCATGGCTTGGCCTCCGTCACCACGGGCGCAGCGGTGTTGTCGCTGCTTTCGTGCGCATATTTCTTGCGCTGACGCTCGCTGCCCTTGAAGATGCGGCGCACCACCACGAAGAACAGCGGCACGAAGAAGACCGACAGGGTGGTTGCAGAAATCATGCCGCCCATCACGCCGGTACCAATCGCATGCTGACTGGCCGAGCCGGCGCCGTTGGCCACCACCAGCGGCAGCACGCCCAGAATAAAGGCCATGGAGGTCATGAGAATCGGACGAAAGCGCAGATGCGCCGCCTCCAGCACCGCATCCACCACAGTCCTGCCCTGCGCGTGCAGGGTCTTGGCAAACTCGATGATCAGCACCGCGTTCTTGGCTGAAAGGCCGATGATGGTGATCAGGCCGACTTTGAAGTAGACATCGTTCTCCAGTCCGCGCAGCCCGGTGGCCAGCGTCACGCCAAGCACGCCCAGCGGCACCACCAGAATCACCGCAAACGGAATCGACCAGCTCTCGTAGAGCGCCGCCAGGCACAGGAACACGGCCAGCAGCGAGAAGGCAAACAGGTAGATCGCGGTCGAGCCAGAGAGTTTTTCCTCGCGCGACTGTCCGGTCCACTCATAGGCAAAACCCGACGGCAACTGGCTGACCAGTCGTTCCATTTCGGCCATCGCGGCGCCCGTGCTCTGCCCGGGTGCCGGCTCGCCGGCGATGCGCATGGTCGGGTAGCCGTTGTAGCGAATGGTCTGCATCGGGCCGGTGACCCACTGCGTGCTGGCAAAGGCCGACAGCGGCACCGGTTGCCCGGCGCTATTGAGTGCATTGATTCTCAGCAGGTCCTCGGGCTGCATGCGCGCCTTTGCTTCGGCCTGCACTACCACGCGCTGCACGCGACTGGCGTTCGGGAAGTCGTTGACGTAGGACGAACCCAGCGCGGTCGACAGCGAGCTGTTGATGGCGCTAAAACCTACGCCCAGCGCACTGGCCTTGTCGCGGTCGATGTTGAGCTGCAACTGCGCCGCGTCCTCCAGCCCGTCCGGACGCACGGCGGTCAGCAGCTTGCTCTGCGCGGCCATGCCGAGCAACTGGTTGCGCGCCGCAACCAGCGCCTCATGACCGCTGCCGCCACGGTCCTGCAGACGCATGGCAAAGCCGTTGGCGCGGCCCAGTTCAGGAATCGGCGGCGGGCTCACCGGAAAGATGATGGCATCGCGAATGCTGGTGAGCGCACCGTAGGCACGTCCGACCAGACTCTGTGCCGAATGGGCGGCGCCGCTGCGCTCTTTCCAGTCCTTCAGTGTGATGAAGGCCAGGCCCGTGTTCTGCCCACTGCCGGCAAAGCTGAAGCCCAGAATGCTGACCATGCTTTCGATCTCGGGCTGCTTGAGCATGAATTCTTCAACCCGGCTCATCACGCCACCGGTCCGGTTCACCGTGGCACCCGGCGGCAACTGCACGTTGACCAGGATGTTGCCCTGGTCTTCGTTGGGCAGGAAGGACGTCGGCAGGCGGCTCAGCAGCAGAATCACGACGCCGATGATGGCGGCATACAGCAGCAGGAAGCGCCCGGTCTTCTTCAGCAGACGGGCTACCCAGCTCTCATAGCCTTTGGCCGTGGCCGAGAAGCCGCGGTTGAACCAGCCGAAGAAGCCGGTCTTGGCGTGATGGTGGCCGGCCTCAACCGGTTTGAGCAGGGTGGCGCACAGGGCCGGCGTGAAGGACAGCGCCATAAAGGCCGAGAACAGGATGGAGCTCAGCATCACCACCGAGAACTGGCGGTAGATATTGCCGATCGATCCCTTGAAGAAGGCCAGCGGCACAAAGACCGACACCAGCACCACGGTGACACCAATGATGGCGCTCGAAATCTGGCCCATCGCCTTGCGCGTGGCTGCCAGCGGCGACAGGCCCTCGCTGCTCATGATGCGCTCGACGTTTTCCACCACGACGATGGCGTCATCGACCACGATACCGATCACCAGCACCATGCCAAACATGGTCAGCACGTTGATCGAAAAGCCGAGTGCCTGCAGCACCGCGAAGGTGCCCATCAGCGCGATCGGTACCACCAGCGTCGGGATCAGCGTGTAGCGGAAGTCCTGCAGAAACAGGTACATCACCAGGAACACCAGAATCACCGCTTCGATCAGGGTCTCGATCACCTGGCGGATCGAGATTTCGACGAAGCGCGAGCTGTCGAAGGGAATCACGGCGGTCACGCCCGGCGGGAAATAGGGCGAGAGTTCCTGCAGGCGCTGCTTGACCGCTTTCGCCGTGGCCACTGCGTTGCCGGTGGGCGAGAGCTGCACGCCGATGCCGGTGGAGGCCTTGCCGTCCAGCCGTGACTGCGTGCTGTAGGACTGCGCGCCGAGTTCGACCCGCGCTACGTCCTTCAGGCGAACCGTGGAACCGTCGGCGTTGGCGCGCACCACGACCTCGCCGAATTCGCCGGCCGAGAGCAACTGGCCCTTGACGACGACTGTCGCAAAGATCGCCTGTCCCGGCAGATTCGGCAGGTCGCCTATCGTGCCCGAGGCGACCTGGGCGTTCTGCGTCCCGATGGCTGCAATCACGTCATTGGAGGACAGTTTGTAGCCGACCAGCTTGGCCGGGTCGATCCAGACCCGCATCGCGCGCTCGGTGCCAAACAGTTGCGCCTGGCCGACGCCGGGGATGCGCTGGATTTCGGGCAGCACGTTGCGCGATGCGTAGTCGCCCAGCGCCACCGGGTCGAGCGCCGGATCGCTGGAAGACAGGATCGTGAAGAGCAGAAAATTGGTGCGCGCCTTGTCGACCCGCACGCCCTGCTGCGTCACGGCCTGTGGCAGGCGCGGCGCGGCACGGCTCAGGCGGTTTTGCACATCAACCTGGGCCAGATCGGGGCTGGTGCCGGGCTCGAAGCTCAAGGTGATGGACCCAGTGCCGTCGGCCTGCGCGACCGACTCGACGTAGATCAGACCCGGCGAGCCGTTCATTTCGCGCTCGATCACGCTCAGCACGCTGTTTTCAAGCGTCTGCGCCGAGGCGCCGGGATAGGCCGCCGAGACGATGATCGATGGCGGCGCCACCGAGGGGTATTGCGCCACCGGCAACTGGGTGACGGCCACAGCGCCAAACACCACGATGAAAAGAGCAATGACCCAGGCAAAGATCGGCCGGTCGATAAAGAATTGCGCCATGCCGCTTCCCTTATGACGCTTTGGCAGCAGAGGCGGCCGAGGCCGGAGCGGCCGCCGCTGGCGCCACGCTCCATGGCACAGGCTTGACCCGGGCCTTGCCCTGGAGCTTCTGGAAGCCGTCAACGATGACCTGCTCGCCCGGTTGCAGACCATCGAGCACCACCCACTGCTCATCTTTCGCAGTCCCGACCTTCACCGCGCGCGTGCTGACGCTGCCGTCCGCCGCCACCACCTTCACACTGTCACCCTGCGAATTGCGCTGCACCGCCTGCTGTGGCAGCAGCATGGCGGCGTTGACGGCAGCCTGCTCCAGGCGCGCGCGCACATACATGCCGGGCAGCAGCACGCCTTTGGGGTTCGGCACCTCGGCGCGCAGCGTGATCTGGCCCGAGCTCGGGTCAACCGTCAGATCCGAGAACAGCAGCCTGGCCGGCAGCGGGTAGACAGTCCCGTCGTCGAGCACGATGCGCACGGCTGCGCTCGCCTTGTCGCCGGCGGTCTTGAGCTGGCCGCTGGCGATCGCCGCGCGCAGGTGCAGCACATCGGAGACCGGTTGCGTCACGTTCACGTACATCGGATCAATCTGTTGCACCAGCGCAAGCTGGGTCGCTTCGCCCTGCCCAACCAGTGCCCCTTCAGTCACCAGAGCGCGACCGACGCGCCCGGCGATTGGCGAGTTGACCGAGGCATAAGCCAGGTTGATCTGCGCCAACTGGACGGCGGCCCTGCCGGCGGCAACGTCCGCTTCGGCCTGCTTTTGCGCAGCAACAGCGCTGATGTAGTCCTGCTGGCTGATGGCATTGGCCTCCAGCAGCGGTTTGTAGCGCTCGGCCTGCGCCTGCGCCTGCATCAGGTTGGCCTGCGCCCGTGCCGCCACAGCCTGGGCGCTGGCCAGTGCCACAGCATAGGGCGCAGGGTCAATCTGGAACAGCGCTTGATCCGCCTTGACATCGCTGCCTTCACGAAACAGCTGGCGCTGCAGAATGCCGGCCACGCGGGCCCGCACCTGGGCCACGCGCGAGGCCTCGGTTCTGCCGGGCAGCTCGGTCTGCAAGCCCACCGTTGTTGCCGTCACGGTGACGACGCCGACTTCAACCGGTGGCGGGGCGCTGGGCGCGGGCGGTGCACTGCCCGGTCCGCAGGCGGCGAGCTGTGCGGCCAGAACAGCGCTGAGCAACATGGGCCCGCCGCGCAAAGAAAACGGGGAACCCTTCATGACACTTTGCCACGCAAACATGGAGAACCTCTCGAGTAGGAATCCCGCGCCAGGCACTGGCCACGAGAAAAGCTGTCGGCAAAAGCCCGCTTGCGCAACAGCAAAAATGAACCGGGCCTAGTGTAAACGGCCTGTCTCTGGCTTGCCTTTCCAGCTCGGGTCGAGCTTCACGCTGCGCTGGCGGCTGCTTCAAAGTGATTGCTGGTTTCATTCATTTTCATCCTTTTGCAACTTGACTGAATGAAATCAGTTGCGGTATCGTTGGCGCAATGGCGATGGGATTGCAATCCGTCTGACCAACGCCATGCAGAGCCAATGCGGTTGCCAGTTCTTCGGCGGCGCGCATCGGAGCTGATCTGGGAGGATCAGTGCGATGAATATTGACAAAGTTGACAAAGGCCCGCAAACACCGCCTTCACCTGAGCTCAAGACACTGCGCCAGCGCGCCGAGACACTGGCGCGCAGCGAGCTGAGCCAGGACTCGCTCAGCGACAAGACACTCTCGCCGGCACAGGCGATCAAGACCCTGCAAGAACTGCGCGTGCACCAGATCGAACTTGAGATGCAAAACGAGGAACTGCGCCAGCTGCAACTTCTGCTCGAGGCCGAGCGCAAACACTATGTCGAGCTCTACGACCTGGCGCCTGTCGGGTATCTGAGCGTGAGCGAGCAGGGCTTGATATTGCAGGCCAACCTGAGTGCCGCCAAGCTGCTCCGAGAGGGGCGCAAACGCCTGGAAAAGCAACTGTTCAGAAACTTCATTGCGCCAAGCGATCAGGACGCCTACTACCTGCTGCGCCGACACCTGCTGGACGTGCGCCAGGACCAGACCTGCGAGTTGAAAATGAAGCCCCGGGCTGGCCAGCCCTTCTGGGTCAAGCTGATCGCCAGCGTGGTGCAAAAGGACAACAGCGACGAAATCCGCATTGTGCTGAGCGACATCAACCAGCGCAAGCGCAATGAGCTTGCCCTGGCGGCATCCGAACATTCGCTGCACATCAGCGGAAAACAGATGGAGCTCCTGCAGAGCATCAGCGGCACCGGTTCCTGGACGTACAACCTTGTGACTGGCGAAATATGGGCTTCGGCCGAAGGGATGCACATTTTCGGATTTCCAGCGCTTGCCGGGAATTTCCAGGTCGAACAATTTGAAACCTGCATTGCCGAGCAGGACAGGCAGCGCGTTCATCAAAGCCTGATCAACCTGATTCGCGAGGGCAGCGAGTACGACATCGAATTCACTGTCGTGCCGGCTGACGGCTCGCCTGCCAGGATCACCCATTCAGTGGCCACAATGGAAACCGATGCTCGGGGCAGGCCGCTGATGGTGCTGGGCTTTGTGCAGGACATCAGCAAAGCCAGGATGATGGAAGAGCGGGTGCGCCAACTCGCCTTTCTGGATCCGCTGACGGCTCTGCCGAACCGGCGCCTGTTGCTCGACCGCATGGGGCAGGCCCTGGCGGCCAACCGGCGCAGCGAGGAGTTCGGGGCGCTGATCTACCTGGACCTGGACAATTTCAAACCACTGAACGACCAGCACGGCCACGGAGCGGGCGATATGCTCTTGATGGAGGTTGCGCTTCGGCTGAACAGTTGCGTGCGTGCCGTGGACACGGTGGCGCGCATTGGCGGTGACGAATTTGTCGTGCTGCTGGGC
>CAITQH010000491.1 GCA_903894475.1 uncultured beta proteobacterium | reverse complement strand
TGTGCAGGACGCCTACGGTGTGCGTAGCCAGCAGCGCGCAGCTGCCAGTCGCGCGGCCGGACTGTTCAAGGACGAGATTGCACCGATCACGGTGACCATGGGTGTGGCCGATCCGAAAATGGGCTTTGGCATGAAGCAGGTCACCGTCAGCGAAGACGAGGGCATACGCGCGGACACGACGCTCGAAGGTGTAGCCAAGATCCGCTCAGCCAAGCCGGGCGGTGTGATCACAGCGGGCAACGCCAGCCAGTTCTCGGATGGTGCCTCGGCCGTAGTTGTGATGAACTCCAAGCTGGCGGAACAAAGGGGCATGAAGCCGCTAGGCATCTTCCGTGGCTTTGCATCGGCAGGGTGCGAGCCTGATGAGATGGGTATCGGCCCGGTGTTCGCCATTCCGCGCTTGCTGGAGCGTGCCGGCCTGAAGGTCGATGACATCGGCTTGTGGGAACTCAATGAAGCCTTTGCGGTGCAGGTGCTCTATTGCCGTGACAAGCTGGGCATTCCGGATGAGCGCCTGAACGTCAATGGTGGCGCCATTGCCATTGGTCACCCCTATGGCATGTCGGGTGCGCGCATGGTGGGGCACGCCCTGATCGAGGGCAAGCGTCGCGGTATCAAGTATGTCGTCATCACCATGTGCGTCGGTGGCGGCATGGGGGCGGCCGGCTTGTTTGAAGTGGTGTAACGGAAACTTTCAACAACCGGGCTTGATGACCCAACTGGAGTGAATCAATGAGTGTGCAATTCAACGATCTGTTTTCGATCAAGGGCAAGACCGCGCTGGTGACGGGTGGCTCGCGCGGCATTGGCGAGATGATCGCCGCCGGTTTTTTGGCGAACGGTGCCAAGGTCTACATCTCGGCGCGCAAGGCCGATGTATGTGCGGCGACCGCCAAGCGCCTCAGCGAGGCCTATGGTGGCCAATGCATCGCGCTACCGGCTGACCTCTCGCAACTGGCGGGCGTTGAAAGTCTGGCCAAGCAATTGTCAGAGCGAGAGTCCAAGCTCGATATTCTGATTAACAATGCCGGTGCCGCCTGGGGCGCGCCGCTGGAGAAGTTTCCGGAGGCAGGGTGGGACAAGGTCATGGACACCAACGTCAAGGGCGTGTTCTTCCTGACCCAGAAATTGCTTCCTTTGTTGCGTCAGGCAGCCAGCGCCGCCAGCCCGGCTCGGGTCATTAACATCGGATCGATCGACGGCATCAAGGCCGCCGTGTTTGACACGTTTTCCTACGGCGCCTCCAAGGCTGCGGTGCATCACCTGACGCGTTTCATGGCGGCGCACCTGACCAGGGAACACATCCTCTTCAACGCGATCGCACCCGGACCGTTTCCGACCTGGATGCTCAGCACCGGTGTCGGCTTTGGTGGCGAGACCGAAGGCGTGGATTGGGACCGTGTCGGCAAGCTCAATCCGAGTGGCCGCGTCGGTAGCGCGCAAGATATTGCCGGACTTGCCATTTTTCTTTGCTCGCGGGCAGGTGAATATGTGGTTGGCCAGACCATTGCCTGTGATGGTGGCGTGGTCGGAACGTCTTGAACAGAATAACAAAACGGAGGCATCATGGAAAAAATCTGGCTCAGGAGTTATTCGCCCGGGGTCCCCGCCGAGATTGACGTCGATGCCTTGGGCTCCATCGCAGACTATTTCGGGAAATCTGTCGCCCAATATGCGGACCGCAAGGCCTTCATCAGCGGCTCCACCGGCGTGGCGCTGAGCTACCGCGAGCTTGACACGCTGAGCCGCTACGTGGCAGCGTACTTCCAGTCGGTGCTCTTGCTGCCCCAGGGTACGCGTGTGGCGCTCATGATGCCCAACCTGTTGCAGTACCCGGTTTGTCTGTTCGGCCTGCTGCGCGCTGGCTACGTGGTGGTCAACGTCAACCCGATGTACACACCGCGCGAACTCGAACACCAGCTCAAGGATTCTGGAGCCGAGGCGATGGTTGTCGTGGAGGTGTTTGCGCACACCCTGGCCAAGGTGATCGCCAGCACGTCCGTCAAGCATGTGCTTGTCACCGGTCTGACTGACATGATGCCCTGGGGCAAGCGTGTGATCGGCAACTTCCTGATCCGCCATGTCAAGAGGGCGGTCCCCGCCTACAGCCTGCCAGGCAGCCTGGGCCTGCGCGATGCGCTTGCGCGTGGCGCACAGGCGATTTTCGAGCCGGTCAGTTTCAAGCCAGACGATCTGGCCTTCCTGCAGTACACCGGCGGCACCACCGGTGTGTCCAAGGGCGCCATGCTGACGCACCGAAACGTGCTGGCCAACGTGGAGCAGGGGCGGGTCTGGTTCGACCCCATCATCGACAAGCAGCAGGCCATGATCAGCATCACCGCCATTCCCCTGTATCACATCTATGCGCTTGGCAACAGCATCGGCGGCATCGGCAGTGGCGGCACCAACGTGCTGGTCTCCGATCCGCGCAACATCCCGGCCTTCGTCAAGGTGCTGGCACAGTACAAGTTCGCCAGCCTGCCGGCGGTGAACACGCTCTTTATCGGGCTCCTGAACAATCCGGACTTCGCCAAGGTCGACTTCAGCAAGCTGCTGTTTGGTGTGGGCGGGGGGGCAGCCACGCAAAGGGCCGTCGCCGACCAATGGCAGCAGGTGACCGGCACACCGCTGCTCGAAGGCTACGGACTCACCGAGTGTTCGCCCACCGTGAGCGTCAACCCGTATGACCTGAAAGAGTTCAGTGGCGGCATCGGCCTGCCGGTGCCTTCGACCGAGGTCTCGATCCGCGACGCCGAGGGCCTTGAGTTGCCTACCGGCCAAGCAGGTGAACTGTGTGTCAAAGGCCCACAAGTCATGAAAGGCTATTGGCAGCGCCCCGCTGAAACCGCTGCCGTGATGACCGCTGATGGCTTCTTGCGCACCGGCGATATGGCGGTGATGGACGAACGTGGTTTCCTGAAGATTGTCGATCGCCTGAAGGACATGATTCTGGTGTCGGGCTTCAATGTCTATCCGAATGAGGTCGAGGAAGTGGTCATGATGCACCCGGACGTGCTGGAGGTGGCGGCGGTCTCGAAGAAGGACCCCGACACGGGCGAAGCCGTGAAGATCTTTGTTGTGAAGAAGTCGCAAGCGTTGACACAACAAATCCTGATCGAACACTGCCGCGAGAACCTGACGCGCTACAAGGTGCCGAAATTCGTAGAGTTCATGGACGACTTGCCCAAGAGCAACGTCGGCAAAATTCTGCGGCGCGAATTGCGCGAGCGACCTTAGGCGGTGGCGCCCAGCAAAGCCCCAAGTGAGGCGCGATTCGTCGGCGGTGGTTTGAATTCGATGTGCACGATCATGCCGGGAGCAGTCCTTTGACAACCATCTGAGTTGCCGCGATGGTCGAACTGAAACTCAGACCCTGTTCCTGGCGCAGCCTGACCCAGGCATCCGGACTCAAAACCATGATCAGGGCTTCGAAGCGCGGTCGGTCCGCAACAATCTCTTTGGGCAACAACTTCTTCAGGATGGCACGTTCGAGCCCGATGCCGTCTCGGATGTTGGCGTCAATTACGTTCGATTTATGGCGGTGAACCTGGGCACTGCGAAAAAACGGGGTGATGCTTTCATAGAGGCGTGCGCGCACTCGGATTCCTTCGAGTAACCGCTCTTGCCAGTCGGCAGACTCGAATTCCATGTGCACCATCGACTGGACGGTGCCCTGCAATTCGTTGTTGATTTCGCGGTACAAGGTCTCCATGTCGTCGAAGTGACGAAAGACGGTGCGCAGGCCGACGTTGGCACGCACCGATACATCTTCGGCAGTTGGGGCAACCTGCCCTTCCCTGGTCAACTCGATCAGCGCCTTGACGATGCGTTTGCGCGTTTCCACCGTGCGATTGCGGCGCCCGTCCTGAGCGCCGGATTCGTCGGCAATGGCAGGGGTATTGGTTGCAGCGGACATATACAGGCGGCCTACAAGGAAAGCATATGCCCCGTCCTGGGGTCGCCCTTGCCGGCGAGCACCAGTGCGTAGGCCGCTTGCACCGCCATTTCCCCAGTGTGATGCTGCACCACAAGCCAGGGTTGCGCGGCATCGGTCGCCCGACTGGCAAAAGCTTTCCAGTCGCGCGTCATGCGCTCCATCAAACCGGCAATGCCCCATTGCGCCACGCGCTTGGCGGCTTGCGTCGGCACAAACAGGAAGGTTGGCTTGGGCCCCGGCAAGCCGCTTGAACCGCCCATCTTGTCAACGTGTGACGCTCCGATGGAACTACTGTGGGTCATGTTGCCGAGCAGGGTGTGCAATTTGCGGCGCAGCTCGGCGTCGCCTGCATAGTCAAGGTAAACGCAGGCGGCGCTCGCATCGAGTTGGTCCAGCGCGTCATAGGACACAACTTGCGTGTAGCTGCCAAGGCCTTTGACAAACTCCAGGTTTCGGTTGGCAGTGAGACCCACGATCTGCAAGTCCTTGCGCCGCGCCAATTGGGCGGCGGTGCCATAGGCCGTTTTGCTCGAAGCGCTGGACAGGATGATGGTCTTTGCAGCAAAGAAATTGTTGTCTTCCAGAAAGTCGTCAACCAGCCATCCGGTGGCGAAAAGCGGTCGCAATATAGCTTCCACATCCTCCTGACCCTCGGTGTGCATCGGGTCCATACGGCATCGAGTGTATTCGTTGTAAATGTGAGGCAAGGCACGCCGGTGAGCGAGTCCGTCGGTGAACCCAAAGCCCGACACCCTGACCGGCTCCATCACCACTTCCGAAGCCATCGGCAGAAAGCCCCACAGCTTTTCTCCGACCTCAACACCCTTGGCCAAAGATTCAGTGACGAAGGCAAATCCCCAGGCCGGCACACAAGCCCACGGTGCCTCAGCCGGGAAGAACTGCCAGTACTGCAGCATGTCTCCAGTTGCAGCGTAGCTGATGTTGTTGGCGGTCAGCGCGACTTTCTCGATGCGAAGTCGAATCTGTCCGTCCTGCAGCGGCGCAGACTCCTGCACTTCAATCATTGTTTCCGCGATATTCGACCTCTTTACAAGAAGGCGTGTGGTGCTCATGGCGATATCCTCTCAATGTTGTGCTGGGCCCCAAACTTCCAGATGGCCCTCGCGTTCGACCCTGCGATGGCAGCTTATTTCAAGCAATCGCTGTAAGCCGGTTCGGGTAAGAAGCGCCTTCAGGACGGCACCCTGCTGCGCATTTAACAATGCCGCGCTGTCCTGAATCCGTTGCAGCATCAGGATGCGGTAGGGCATCACCATCACCTCGATCGGCATGCCACGCCATTCGAATTTCATCATTCCGATGTGCCGGTCACCGGGTCTGGGCATGCCGTTGCTACCAGCGGCCAGGTCGGGCCGCTCAGCCAGCCACTCGTTGGTGAAGCGCACCATCGCTTCCACTTCAGGAAGATAGTCTTCTGCCACAAAACGAAGCAGGGCGTCGAGCGACTCGCAGGGCTGCGCAAGGTCAATCCATTCGGGCGCATTGCCCAGGTACTCGCCCGCATCTGCGTCGGGTGCGTTCATGCGCTCCACCCAGCGCCAGACTCTGGGCGCCACGCGCTTCATCAATTGCGAAGGGTAGGGATCACGCGCCAAGTGGGCAAAGAGTGCTGCGACCAAGCCGTAATCGCCATAACCGGGCGATGACCCCAGCAGATAAGGCGTGGTTTCAAGGTGCTTGTCAAAGAGCTCCAGAAACTCCTGGTAGGCATGCTCGATGGTGGGTGCTGTCTGCGAGGTGACGCCAAAGCTTAGCGTAGCCTTGCGCATGCGCCCGCTCGCGAAGGCGAACGCCATGTCCGCCTCAGCTCCCTGTTTGCCGGGTGCCAGCGAATTCAGAAAATCTCTCTTGATGAATGCCAGATTGGTCTCATCAAAATTCCAGCGGAAATGCATGGCAGGGCGCAGCATGCCTTCGCCGCCAAACATTTCGAAGATGTGCGCCACGACCCGCAAGACCTGGTCAACGGGCGCCGCACGCGGACCAAGCTGAGGCAGCGTCTCCAGATGGTCGATGATCATCGCGCCGTCCTGCAAGATCTGCCCCTGCGGTGTTTGCAGCACCGGAACAATCCAGCGGCCGACCACCGGAACAACCTCGTTCATGAAGCGCGGATCGCCGGCAATGCGTTCCTCGAACGGGATGCGCTGCTTGCGCAAGTAGCAGCGGACCTTGCCGGTGTAGAGAGAGCCGGGCATACCGTAAAGAATTGGGATCATGACTCGATGGACGAAGTTGCTTGCCAGTCACTTTATATTATGGCATGCTACATGTCAATAATAATGTGTCCGAACTGAAGCAAAGGGCGATGATGGACGTGAACACCTTGTTTCCGAGAGTTGAGCGGGTCTATACCGGATCACGCTGGTCCTTCTATTTCCTCATCTTCCTGACTGTTGCCAGTACCGGTCGCAGTCTGGTTCACATGTTCGCCGCCGACGGTGGCTCGCACAGCATCGCCGGAATCGACATTGCCCTTGCCGGTGGCGTCAACATCGTCGCCTTGTTCGCGCAGTGGGGCGCCAGCCAATTGGTGCTGGCGTGTCTTCAGTGGCTGGTGGTTCTGCGTTACCGCTTTTTGGTGCCAGCCATGCTCCTGGTGGTCGTGCTGGAACAACTGTTGCGCATAAGCGCCGGGCATTTGAAGCCATTGCAAATTGCTGCGGCGCCGCCCGGCTCCTATGGAACCTACATTGTTCTCTTGTTGGCGACGGCTTTTTTTGTACTTTCCCTGCGGGCCGGCAAGGGTCCGGCGGCCTGTGCTGATTGATTCTTGTCCTGCTGCATCCATTTGGCCTCATGCACGGGCAACTCAGTTTGCGTAATAGATAAATTCGTCATCCGGGCGTTGCGGCTGCTTCATCATCTTGTCGACGGGAATGGGTGCTTCAGCAAGCGAAGGCCAAAGCGGTTTGACCTGCGTTTTGTTGAAATCCACAATTTTCGAAGTCAATGTCTTGACGCGCTGCGGATCCATCGGTGCCAGATTCTTCTGCTCGGTCGGGTCGACTCCTAGGTCATAGAGCCAGTCCTTTTTCGGAATTTCGGTGACCTGCAGTTTCCAGTCGAAGTGCCGCACGACCCGGTACGAATCAGTGCGCCAGAAAAGAGTTTCATGCGGCCGGCCGCTGGCTTTCTTTTCGATAAAAGGCAGCAAATCAACTCCGTCGATAGTCCGGTCGGTTGGCGCCTTGGCGCCAACTGCATTGGCCGTGGTCGCAAAAATATCCATGTGACTGACGGGCTCACTCAGTGTCGCTCCTTTAGGCAGGCGCGTCGGCCAGCGCATGAAGAGTGGCACACGGATGCCGCCTTCAAAGAAGGTCCCCTTCCAGCCCCTGAAAGGACTGTTCAGGCCTTCAACGCCGATATAGTGGGCGCCGCCATTGTCGCTGGTGAAGATGACCAGTGTGCCGTCGTCCAGGCCCTGCTCCTTCAATGTTTGAAGAACCCGTCCGACATTGCGATCAAGGGATCGGATCATGGCAGCGTAGACGCGCTCGGTGTGGTCCTTGATCTGCGGCAGTGCAGAGTAATCTTCCTTGGTGGCCTGCAGTGGCGTGTGCGGCGCGGTGTAGGCCAGGTACATGAAGAAGGGCTGGTTCTTGTTGGCTGCAATCGCCTTGACGGCCTCGTCGGTCAGATAGTCGGTGACGTAATTCTTCGGCTTGAAGACTTTGCCGTCGTTGAAGCGAATGCCCCAACTGTGCGCGGCCCATTGAAAGCGGTCGATCATGTCGTAGTCCTGCTTGGCATTCACGACATTGGGGTCGTTTTCCGGCAGGTACATGGAACTGCCGTGCATGAAGGACAGTGCTTCATCAAATCCGTGCGCATAGGAGCGGAACTGCGGGCTGTCACCCAAATGCCATTTGCCGATGTGCAGGGTGCGATAGCCCGCACCCTTCATCAATTTGGCCAACGAGACTTCGCTCACCGGCAGACCCATGTCTTCATAGGGAATGACGTCCGACTCACGGTCCGGGTGGTATACGGGAAAGCGAATGTCACCCGCCGGCTTGTACTGGCCAATCATCTTCATGAACAGCTTTGGCGTTGGCGTGAACTCAAAGCCGAAACGGGTCGGGTAGCGCCCGGTCATGATGGCCGCGCGCGAAGGGGCGCAGGTTGCATTGCCGGAGTAGCTGGTCTGAAAGTTGACGCCCTCCTGGGCCAGGCGGTTGATGTTGGGTGTCGGCACAGCGCCGTGGGCCACGCCGCCGCCGTTCAGGGTAATGTCGTTGTAACCCAGGTCGTCAGCGACGATCAGGATGACATTGGGTTTTTTCTTTCGATCAGCGGCGACCGGCTGGTCGGGCCCCTGAATCCACGCGATTTCCCGCGTTGGCGCATGTTCCTGGCGCATCCCGTATTTGACAAACAGCAGCATGGCTTCGAGTTTTCCGCCGACAGCGTAGATCGACAAAGCACCCAGCAGGGCGAGCGCCAGCAGGCCGATGAAGACGCGTTTGATCATGTTGATGTCTCCGGTGTTTGGTCTAGGCCCAAATCTCGATATGGTCGCGTCGCTCGACCCTGCGCGTCGCCCGCAAGGTCAACAAGTCCTGCAAACCCGCTGAGGCGAAGTACGCATGGATGACGACTTGTTGCTGGGAATCGAGCTTTTCGTAAGCGTCGGTGACGCGTTGCAGCATGTAAAGGCTGTAGGGCCAGACCATCGTGTCCAGTTCCACCCCACGCAGGTGGAAGCGACCCGGGCCGATGGTGCGCACCTTGGGCTTGCCGCCCACTGGCGTGCCAGAGGCAATATCGCCCTGCTGAGCTAGCCAGGCATCGGTGTAGGCCACGGCCATTTTCAACTCGGGCAGGTAGTCCTGCGCCATCAGGCGCAGCACCGGGACCAGCGTGGCGGGTACTTCGTCGGCCTCGGGCAGCGCGAAGGCGCAACCCGGGAACTCGGGCGTGTCGGGGTCATTGGCCATCATGCGCTCGGTCCAGCGAAAGACGCTGGGCGCCTTGCGCTTCATCAGATCGGCCGGGTAGGGGTCGCGCCCCAGGTGGGCAAACAGATTGGCGACGAAACCGAAGTCGGCCACCGTGGGCCGCCCGCCGAGCAGGTAAGGCTGGACCCGAAAGTGCGCGTCCAGTGCTGCCAGCAAGTCACCATAAGCAGCCTCCACTGCGGGTGCGCTGGTCGGGGTGATCCCCAGCTTGGGCAGGTAGGCGTTGAGGTAGCCCATGAAACCATCGAGTTGCTGGTCGATGGCGGCCTGTGGCAGACCCACCGCCCGGAAGGCCAGGCCGAATTCGTGGCGCAAAAAGGTGTCGTTGTAGTCGCGAAAGCTCCATCGGTAATGCATGGCGGCGCGCACCTGTCCTTCGCCGCCGAACAGGTCAAGCGCCAGCGCCACGATGCGCTGAAGTGGTTGCTGCGGATAGACGCTGAAGCGGGCGTAGCCCTTGCGCTCCAGATAGTCGATGATGTCGGTGGTGTCCTGCACCAGCGTGCCGTCAGCGAAGCGGATCACCGGGTTGATGAAGCGCTTGACCGCGGGCATGACTTCGCTCTGGAATACCGGGTCGGAAGGCAAGCGTTCCACGAAAGCAATGCCCTGCTTGCGCAGGTAGCTGCGGATCTTGCCGGTCCACAGACCGACCGGGGCGCCGAACAGCGTCAGCGGCTGGTTTTGCATGACTTGACCTCCAGGAATCGGGTGATGCGCTCCACCAGCCACTGCGGCTCGTCTTCCTGGATGAAGTGCTTGGCCGTTGGCATCACCTCATGTGCCTGCCCGGCGGCGCCGGGAATGTGGCGCTGCATCCGCTTGTCGGCGCCACGCGCCACCGGATCCTTGGCACCGAAGAGGGTCAGGAAGGGTTTGTCGAAAGTCTTCAGTCTGGCCCAGGCAGCCCGGTTCAGCGGCACACCCGGATTGTCTGGCGACACCGCGATCAGAACCGGGAACTTGGCCGGTCCCTTTTCATAGGCGGCGGTCGGGTAGGGCGCTCTGTAGGCACGATAGACGGCATCGCTGATGGGTCTGGCAAAGCCCGGCTTGAACATGAACCAGGGAAAGCGCCAGGCCACGCCCATCAGAGTGGTCCACAGCTTCAGGAACCAGTTGGAACGGTCGCCCAGCGGTATGCCGCTGTTGGAGATAACGACGCGATCGAAGCGCTCAGGGAAGGCAGCTACCAGGTGCAGCCCGAGGGTGCCGCCCCAGTCCTGGCAATACAGGGTGGTGTGCTGCAGGTCCATGGCGAGCAGCCACTTGGACATCCAGTCGATGTGGCGCGCCAGTGTGTAGTCGTCTTTTGATGCGGGCTTGTCAGAGCGGCCATGGCCGACCAGGTCGACCGCAATGACGCGCCGACCGGTGGCGGCCAGCGGGCCCATCATGTGGCGGTGCAGGTAGGACCAGCTCGGGTTGCCGTGCATCAGCAGGATCGGTTCGCCCTCACTCGGGCCCTGCTCGGCATGGGCGATACGGATGGGCGTGCCGTCGTCGGCCGCTATGGTGGTGTAGTGCGGCTCAAAGGGCCAACCGGGCAGGCCTTCGAACTGCACGTCCGGTGTACGCAGGATCTTCATACGACTCAGATCAGCAGGGAAGCAAGATGAGCGAGTGCTGCAAGAAGGGCCAGTGCCAGTGCCACGATGCCACGCGGTCTCAACACCATTTCTGAAATCACTTGGGTTGGGAAGGAAAAGGTCTGCTCGATGGCAGCAATCTTGAACGGGTACCCGCCTTGAAAACGCTTGTCAAACGTCAAGCGCATGGCGTCACGGCGACTGCGGTAGCGCATCATTCCGACCGCCGTCCAGCCAGGGTCGGGTGACGTATTCCAGGAGTCCACATAGCCCGCCACCTTGCGGGATGTGAGCACAGGGTGCCCGCCGCTCAGCAACAAGGTCAAAAGGAAGGGGCGAAAGTATTGCTGTATCAGCGACATGGACGTTGTCATTTCGCCGCTGACCGGATGTGCAATCGGCCGCGCATGGAGCTTGACCAGATTGCACATGACAAACTCCTTGCCATCGTCCTTTTCCAGAAAGGCCCGCAGGACCTCTGTGTCAGTGTGGTCCCTGCTCGGAGATGACTGCGCAAGTCGCATGAAGTGCTCGACTTCGTCCTTGCTCAAGGGGCCACGCCAGTTGTCGTACCAAAGTCGAAATACGATATACAGGCCAGCCGCAACCAGCCAGACCCACCACGCGCCGTGTATTGTCGAAGCATTCATAAGTCGATCACCAGTTTGCCCAGGTTCTCACCCGTAAAAAGCATTTGAAAGGCCCTTGGAAAGGACTCGATGCCGTGCAGAACATGTTCACGCACCTTGAGTTTTTCGGTGCTCTGCCATGTCATGAGCTTCATAAATGCCTCGGGTATGCGCTCCAGATAGTCCCGCATGGTGAAGCCCTGCATGGTGGCGCTCTGCGCGATGATCTGCAGGTAATTGGCTGGGCCGCACGCATGCTCGATATCGGTGTACTGTGAGATTCCGCCACACACCACGACGCGTGCATGGCGATTAATCTGCATCAGCACCGCGTCCAGAATGTCACCGCCGACATTGTCGAAATAGAGGTCTACGCCGTCCGCTGCGGCCAGTTTCAAAGCCTGAGCGACCGACTCGTTCTTGTAATCAATGGCGGCGTCGACCCCGAGTTCATTGCACAGATAGCCGCACTTCTCGGGACCACCGGCGATGCCGATGACCTTGCAACCCTGAATCTTGGCGATCTGGCAAACGACGGCGCCAACCGCGCCAGCAGCGGCCGAGACGACAACCGTTTGTCCCGCTTTGGGCTTGCCTACATCCATCAGTCCAAAGTAGGCAGTGAACGCTGTCATGCCAACGCTCGTCAGGTAGCTGCGGGCCGGCGCAAACGACAGATCGACCTTGCGCATCTGTCGTCCGTCCAGCACGGCTTCGGTCTGCACGCCGGTAAATCCGGTCACGTGGTCACCAACCTGGAAATACTTGCTGGCCGTCTCGAGCACTTCAGCCACGCCAAATGCCCGCATCGCCTCGCCCACTTGTACCGGCGCGATGTAGCTGCGCTTGGGCGTGATCCAGCCGCGCATGCCCGGGTCTACCGAGAGGTGCTTGATCCAGACCCGGATCTCGCCCGGTTGCAGAACCGGAAGTGGATCGTGGCTCATCAGCCAGGTGTCATCGGTGACTGCGCCGGTTGGGTAGGCGCGCAGGCGAATCTGGGTTGGCGCAAGGTTCGGTGAGGTACTCATTTGTCGAAAAAACTTGTATATTGGCACTTTGCATGTCATTATATGAAGGAAGAACAAGTCAGGTCAACAGGAGATGGTTGACGGCCCAAATGAGCTTTCCTTGCTCTCGACAATGCCTTTTGAAAGCGCACCATGAACATACTTCGTACGCCCGACAGCCGTTTCAGTCATCTGCCCGACTGGTCCTTCGAGCCGCACTACACCGAGATCACTGACTCGGACAGTGCTAGAGAAGTTTCCCAGGCCCTTCGTCACCTCCTTCAGCGATGGCGACCCGATCACCCGTGGCGGCGATGCGTATTTTCAAAAGCGCGTCGCTGGAGCAAAGGGGCAAGCGCACGTCACGCTCAAAGGAGGTCATTTCTTGCGGGAGGATTGCCCCGCGGACATTGTTGCTGTGCTGGAAAATGTCCTGGCTGCAGCACAAGTTGAGTAGCCTGCGGCGGGCAGCACTGCAGGCGTGAAATCGATATCAATTGAGGGGAAATTCAAATGAAAAATCTGCATTTCGACGAGGCGCTGGGGCAGCCCGAGTGGACTGACAACTGGACGCAAGGTGGCTGTGGCTCGCTGCACATGGAAATCATGAACGCTGCTACCAGCGACGTCTGGCTGGCGCAGCAGCCGGTGAGCAACGCCCGGTTCGAGTCGCTCGTGCCGCCAGCGGGCTTTCACAAAAGCGGCATTGGACAGGCAAGTGTCGATGCTGCCTATTTTCGGCGTTCACCCGGCGCAAGCGCAGACGGGCCGGTCGAGACGATGGAGGTCGATGGTCTGCGCTTCGCCCGCGTCGCCCGACCGGTGCGCTTCGAGCCGGGACATCGCGGCCTGTGGCTTGCGTATATCGACAAGTACCACCGCGTGCTGTTCAAAGCCGGGCGCAGTATCGAAATCATGGATTGCGGTGATGGCAATGATTATCTGCAGCAGGTCTCCCGGGGGCGTGGACCGATCCTGGCGGCTCTTGGAATCAGCACCGAACGCCAGCTCCCGCAAGGCTGGTCTGTGCGCACGGTAACACTGGCGAAAGACCTGCTGGTCGAACTGCCGAACCCGGCACGTGTCGTGTTTTTTTCCAACGGCGATTCGTTCCAGGGCCCGCTTCAACTTGAACCCGATCTCATTGCCTCGGTTTGATGGCAGCTTCGCATTTGGCTGCTAAGCGCCATGGCATCATCTGACAAGGATGCTGTCACATGAGGTCTGGTATCACGATTGCCGCCATGATGGGGGTGGCCGCAATGGCCGTCCTGTTCGCTTGTGCGCCGGACGCCGTGCCGCCAAGCCAAACACACCGTTCAGGACCCGGTGTCATGGCTGACGACATTGCGGTCGCCCACACGCCGCCCGGCGGCTATGGCAATACCTTCCCGCTGCCCGTACTGGTCAGCTGTACAGAACCGCTAGTGGATGGGGCACCCGACCTGCGCGGCATTTGGAAGGCTATTCGAGTCGAGCGCGGTGATGCACTGGTGAGCGAGACCGATCGACTGTACGACTACGTAGAACGTATCGAACAATGCGGCAATCGCATTGTCGATATGGGTGGTGGTACGGTTGCGGATGGTCGCGCCGACGGTACGCCGGAAAATGGCATTCACGATGTATTGGTCTTCGACTACAAGACGCCCATCCATGTCATTGTGCGGTACGAAGAAGGAAAGACCTATACCCTGCAACCGATGTTGGTCAGTGTCATAGCCAGAAAATTTCCTTCGGTGAATATTCCCTGGTCCTGGCTGCCAGTGCCGCTGCCCTGGATCAAAGTGACGCGCCGTCTTGACCCGCAAGGGCAAATGGTGTGGAGTCGTCCGGACCAGGGCTTCGTAATGACGCTCGAGCGCATCGGCGGCCCCAATGACCCATTTACCCGCCACGATCTACCCGATAGCAGCGCCGGAGGAAGTGGATTGCCTCTGCTTCAATAGCAGTGCTGAAGTCAGCAGTCAGTACCTGGCATCCCTGGGCCAGCGTGTGTTTTGGCTGTGTCCGAATCCAGCAAGACGTCGGCAGATGATGTCTAGGGGTTCGGCTGACCGCCCGCGATGCGCATCATCTGTTGCGCCGTCGCTTCGCCTGCATTCTGATTCTGCCCCGTGACAAGGCGCCCGTCGGCCACCACATGTTGCGCAAAAATGTCGCGCCAAGCGCTGGCGCTCTCGAACAATGCCCCGGCTGCTCGCAGATCACGCTCCGGATGCTCCGGGGTGAACTCAATGCCCAACTCCTCAATCTGGCGGTTGGTCACGGCCGTCAGGTGTTTGCCTCGCACCAGTGCCGAGCCGTCAGTGTCAGTGGCGTGCAGCAGACCCAACGGGCCGTGACACACGCCGCCCACCACTTTGGCTGCCGCCCAGGCGCTGGAAACACCGCGCGCCAGTTCGGCAGACCTTCCGAGGTCGTAGGCCGCACCCCAGCCACCGGCGAGAAAGACGACGTCATACCTGGAGAAGTCGACTTGCGCTAGTGCCGGCGAGCGGCGCGTCTTTGCCTGCAACTCGGCATCCTTCAAGTAACGTTTGTCGGCGGACGAAGCCAGGAACCAGCGCAGCGAATCGGGTTCGATCGGAATCACGCCACCCTGGATACTTGCCACGTCGACCTGCATACCGGCGTCGAGAAAAGCATAGTAGGGCGCGGTCATTTCGGAGGCAAACACGCCAGTCGCCTTGCCGTCAGTCTGGCCGGGCTTGTTGAGCGTGCCATGGCTGGTCGTGACGATCAGCGCGCGCTTGCCCGGCAGCCTGTATCTTGGCCCGTCATAAACCGGATGCAAACCCAGAGCTTGCAGCACCGCGGGCAGGCCCAGCCAAAAAAACAGGAAGATAGCCAGCGCCATGGCGCCAAGCCATCGGAAGGTCGAAATCTTGATGCTCATCATGCAGCTCAAGAATCCTTAGCAAAGCGCAGCTGCAAGTAACCGCCGTACTGCGCGTTGTGGTCGCCAAAGGTTCCATCGGGCACCTCGCCTTTGGAGGGTGTTCCGCCTGGCAGAGCTAGGACCGAGGGTAAGGGGTTCTTGCCCGGCGGTGCCTGGCGCGAGCGCGAACTCTCCGCCGCTTTCAGGTGCGTGGCTAGCGCCACCCGAGCCAGCCAACTGGCAGCCATATCGGCGATGGACAAGCCTGCAAAAAATTGACTCACAGCGTTTGATCTTTGTCATGCATGTATCGACATACTAAGTGTCACTATAGTCAAACCGGTTAGATAAGAGGGGAAACCCTTGACTGAGCGCAAAACAATAGGAGCCGGAAAACCGGCTGGATCGATTGATCAAAACCCCGACGCTCAAGAAGATCCTGCTCCTGAGTCCGAACTCCTGGTTCAGGATGCGACGGGATCAAGATTTGAGTTTCAGTGCCACAGTCGCCACACTTCAATTGGCCGCCAGAGCCTTGCTTTCGCACTGACATGTTTCAGGACAAAGTCGAAGAAGGAATTTGCGCCATCTAGGGTTATTACCGATGATCTAGCAGGAATCTATGCATATAGTGACACGTGTACTGTCAATACATTCAAGTCCGGATGTGGCGGCATCAAACGTCATGCCGAAGTGGCAGACACCGATCACCGAAATTCTTTAGACGAGCACCATGGAAATACTCCGCACCGCTGACAGCCGATTTGATAAGCTGCCCGACTGGGCCTTCGAGCCGCACTACACCGATATCGCCGATGCGGCCAGCGGCCAGACGCTGCGCCTGGCCTGCGTGGACGAAGGTCCTCGTGATGGCCGCACCGTGCTGCTGATGCACGGCGAGCCGAGCTGGTCCTACCTGTACCGTCACATCATCCCCAAGCTGGTCGCTGCCGGCCACCGCGTTGTCACTCCTGACCTGATCGGCTTCGGCCGGTCCGACAAGCCAGCGGACCGCAAGGAATACACGTATGAGCGCCACGTCGCCTGGCTCAGCAACTGGCTCACGGCGATGAACCTGCACGACGTGACGCTGTTCTGCCAGGACTGGGGCGGCCTCCTTGGGCTGCGGCTGGTGGCTGCGTTCCCGGAGCGCTTTGCGGGCGTGGTAGTGGCCAACACCGCGTTGCCGGTGGGCAAGCCGGTCTCCGATGCCTTCATGCAGTGGCTGTCCTTCAGCCAGAGTACGCCTGACCTGCCAGTTGGCCAGATTGTTGCGATGGGTTGCAGCCGCAAGCTGAGCAAGGCCGAGATCGCGGCCTACAACGCGCTTTGAACGCACCCAAGACAGGAACTGCTTATGACTTCGTCCACAACATCAGCACCTTTGCTGCTCAGCGGC
>CAITQH010000490.1 GCA_903894475.1 uncultured beta proteobacterium | reverse complement strand
TGGCCTGACACGCGCTACCGCGACCAACCACGTCAGTCTTTATTTCGTCGGCTTTGCGCTGGGCTGCGTGTTCATGGGCGCGCTGTCGGATCGACTCGGAAAGCGCAAGCCCGTGCTGATCGTGACCAGCCATCTGTACCTGCTGATCTGGCTCATCTTGCTGTGGGACATGGCACTGCCGCTGCTGGCAAGCTATGCCCTGTTCACCCTGATGGGTCTGGTCACCGCCGGTTTCACACTCACCTGGGCGTGTGCCAAGGAGGTCAATGCGCCTCAGCTCTCAGGCATCTCCACCAGCGTCACCAACATGGCGGGCTTCCTCGCCGGCGCCATCCTGCAACCGTTGGTCGGCTGGGTGATGGATCAGCGCTGGCAGGGCGGCCTGACCAGCACTGGAGCGCGCCTCTTTACCGCCAACGATTACCACGCCGGTCTTTTGCTGCTGACAGCCGTGGCAGCCTTTGGTGCGCTCGCCTCATGGTGGATCAAGGAAACGGGTTGTCGCAACATCTGGCGGCAAGCGGGCCAGTGATTTTTTCAAGAAGGTTCTTGGATGGCCCGACCCAGGCCCTGGCCCCGAAGCGCTTCGGGCACCAGCAGCATCTGCGTGTAGAGCCAGCCGTAGCCGGTCGAGCCCCACAGACCGCCGATCACCGCGTTCGCACTGTCCCGAACCGCAATCACCAACGGCCGCTGCTGACCCGGCCCGGCAAGCTTGACGTTGTACTGGATCAGGGCATTCGCAATCAACTTGCGAATGTCATCGTCTGCGCTGTCGGTCAACTGCAGCGTGCAGGCCAGCGGCCCGTTGGCGTCTGGCAAACTCATCTCCGGTACGCCTTCACTCAGTGTCGGAAATGGCGCACACCTGAGAACACCATGGCGACACCGCGCTCATCGGCAGCGCCTATCACCTCCTGGTCGCGCATCGAGCCACCGGGTTGGATGATGCAACTCGCACCTGCGTCCACCACGACGTCGAGGCCATCACGAAACGGAAAGAAGGCATCGCTCGCTGCCGCCGTGCCCGCGAGCGAGAGCCCGGCATGCTGTGCCTTGATGCTGGCAATGCGTGCCGAATCGAGCCGGCTCATCTGCCCGGCGCCCACCCCCATGGTCATGCCGTCTTTGCAGAACACGATGGCATTGCTCTTGACGAATTTGGCGACGTTCCAGGCGAACAGCAAATCCTGCAACTGCTGGGGCGTTGGCTGCAGCTTGGTCACCACTTTCAGATCAGCCAGCGTGAGCTGGTGGTTGTCGGCGGTCTGCATCAGCAGGCCGGAGCCCACGCGCTTGAAGTCCACTGCATTGCGCCCGTTGTCCCAGTCGCTGGCGCCACCGGCTGGCAGGGCAATCTTGAGGATACGCACGTTGACCTTGCTCTTGAAAACGGCCAGCGCCTCGGGTGTGTAGTCGGGCGCCATCAGCACTTCGACAAACTGTTTTGAAATTTCAAGCGCTGCGGCTTCGTCCAGCGTCCCATTCAGCGCGATGATGCCGCCGAAGGCCGAAGTGGGATCGGTCTTGAACGCCTTGCTGTAGGCCTCCAGCGCGTTGGCACCGACCGCCACACCACACGGGTTGGCGTGCTTGACGATAACGCAGGCAGCAGCGCCTTCAGCGCTAAAACTCTTTACACATTCCCAGGCTGCGTCGGCGTCGGCGATGTTGTTGTAACTCAGCTCCTTGCCCTGCAACTGCTGCGCCGTCACCAGCGCGCCCGGTGCCGCGTGCAGGTCGCGATAAAAGGCCGCCTGCTGGTGCGGATTTTCGCCATAGCGCAGGTCCTGCAGCTTGACAAAACGCGCATTCGACTGCGCCGGAAACAACTGCCTGGAGGGCGTGTTGTTTCCTTCTTCAAAGTTGAGTGCCGACAGGTAGTCACTGATGGCCCCGTCATACTGGCTGATGCGGTTAAACGCCGCCACCGACAAGGCAAATTTCGTCTTCAGACTGATGCCGCCCGCCCTGAGCTCAGCTAGCACACCGGCGTACTGGGCGGCGTCGGTCAGCACGGCCACATCTTTCCAGTTCTTGGCTGCGCTGCGCACCATGGCGGGACCACCGATGTCGATGTTCTCGATGGCTTCTTCCAGCGTGCAGCCAGTCTTGGCGACTGTTGCCTCAAACGGATACAGGTTAACCACCAGCAGGTCGATGGTGTCGATGTGGTGCACCTGCAGCGCCGCCATGTGCTCGGGCAAATCGCGCCGTGCCAGCAGGCCGCCATGCACCTTGGGGTGCAGAGTCTTGACACGGCCGTCGAGCATCTCAGGAAACCCCGTGAGTTCAGCCACCTCTGTCACGGGCATCCCCTTGTCAGCGAGCAGCCTGGCGGTGCCGCCCGTGGAAATGAGCTTGATGCCTAACTCGTGCAGAGCCTGGGCAAACTCAACAATGCCAGTTTTGTCGGAGACAGAAATGAGTGCGTTCATGGATTCAATTCAAAGATTCAATCAACTGATTTACTTGATCAACTTGTGTTCAAGCAGCTTTTTGCGCAAGGTGTTGCGATTCAGGCCCAACCACTGTGCTGCTCTGGACTGGTTGTCGTCGGCGTGGCGCATGACGACTTCGAGCAGCGGCTTTTCAACCGTGTGAAGCATCATGTTGTACATGCCATCGGGCTCCGTCCCACGCAAATCGCGCAGATAGGTTTCCAGACTCGTGCGTATGCATTCTTCTATGTATTTCTTGCTCATGCTGTTAACTCTCCCTCTATCGTGCTCTCCAGGCGATTCGATGGATACGAAGCGCCGTCGCCTATTCTGTCCATGCGCTGATTCAGGCCATCAAAATAATCTGACACAGCCGCCACCTGGCTGATGCAATTTTCGATCAGATTCATTTGCCGGCGAAATTCTTCGCCGCCAGGCAGGCTCCTGACGTACCAGCCAATGTGCTTGCGCGCGCTGCGCACACCCAAAAATTCGCCATACAGTTCGTAATGATCCTGCAGATGCAGCATTGCCCACTGCTTGACTTCAGCCACCAGCGGCGGTGCCAGGTGGCTGCCGTTTGCCAGAAAATGAGCAATCTCGCGAAAGATCCAGGGTCGGCCCTGGGCCGCCCGGCCAATCATCAGCGCATCGGCCCCGGTAGCTGCCAGCACGGCAAGGGCTTTTTCTGGTGAATCGATATCTCCATTGGCCACCACCGGCACGCTCACTGCCGCCTTGACTGCGGCAGCGGTGTCGTACTCGGCCAGTCCGCTATAGCCTTGCTCGCGTGTGCGTCCGTGCACCGTGATCATCTGCACGCCAGCGGCCTGCGCCTGCACTGCCAACGCCACTGCGTTCCTGTGCCCTTGTGACCAGCCACTGCGCATCTTGAGCGTCACCGGCACGCCGCGCGGCGCACAAGCGCTTACCACCGCCTCAACAATGGCCAGCGCCAGCCGCGGGTCCTGCATCAAGGCAGAGCCAGCCCATTTGTTGCAAACCTTCTTGGCCGGACAGCCCATGTTGATGTCAATGATTTGCGCGCCGCGGTCGATGTTGTAGCGCGCCGCATCTGCCATCAGCGCCGGCTCAGTACCAGCAATCTGGACCGCGATCGGTCCGGGCTCGCCCTCGTGATTTGCGCGCCGCGTGGTCTTGGGCGTATGCCACAGGTCAGGGCGGCTGCTGATCATCTCGCTGACGGCATAGCCCGCGCCAAGACGCCGGCAAAGCTGTCGGAAGGGCCGGTCCGTCACCCCCGCCATGGGAGCAACAAACAATGGATTGGCGAGGAAATGAGGACCGATGTTCATGCGCGTTGCTGATTCTAGCTGCCCAAAATTTCAGCAATTGCAACGTAAACCTATACTTGCGCACCGATGGAAGCCTGGCTCGATCAAATGCTGGTACTGCTTGCACTGCCTCAATACGGACTGAGCACGGTGTTTGTCGTTTCCTTTGTTTCCGCCACGCTGCTGCCGCTGGGTTCGGAACCTGCCGTTTTTGGTCTGGTCACGCTCAACCCGCAATTGTTCTGGCCGACGATTCTGGTGGCCACTGCCGGCAATACGCTGGGAGGCGCCCTGGACTGGGTTATGGGATTGGCGTCGCACGAGGTCGTTGACCGTTACCAACATTCCAGGCACCATCTCAAGGCACTGGATTGGCTGAAACGCATAGGCCCCAAAGCCTGCCTGCTCGCATGGCTGCCCATCATTGGTGACCCGCTGTGCGCGGTGGCCGGTTGGCTCAAACTGCCGTTCTGGCCCTGCCTGGTGTATATGGCCATTGGAAAATTTGCGCGCTATGTGATCATGACGAGCGCGCTGGTTGGACTCTTCAGGGGCTAAATAAAAAATTCATCACATCGCCGTCCTTGACGATGTACTCCTTGCCTTCGCTGCGCATCTTTCCGGCATCCTTGGCGCCCTGCTCGCCCTTGAAAGCAATGAAGTCTTCGTAGGCAAAGGTCTGGGCCCGGATGTAGCCCTTCTCGAAATCGGTATGAATCACGCCGGCTGCCTGTGGACCGGTGTCGCCCACATGAATGGTCCAGGCGCGCACTTCCTTCACGCCGGCCGTGAAATAGGTCTGCAGGCCCAGCAGTTTGTAGGCCGCCACGATCAGACGGTTCAAACCGGGCTCGCTCTGACCGATTTCGCTGAGGAACATCTTCTTGTCCTCCTCCTCCATGTCGGCCATTTCGGCCTCAATCTTGGCGCAGATCGCCACCACCGGCGCGTTCTGTGCTGCCGCATAGGCACGCAGACGATCCAGAAACGGATTGTTCTCGAAACCATCTTCCGCGATATTGGCAACAAACATGGCCGGCTTGGCGGTGATCAGAAAGAACTGTTTCAATAACGGCAACTCGTCCTTGCTGAAGTCCAGCGTGCGCACCGGCCTGGCCTCGTTCAGAGCTGCCTGGCATTTTTCCAGCAGGGCAACCAGCTTGATCGACTCCTTGTCGCCAGAGCGCGCCGTTTTCGTCACGCGGTGCAGCGCCTTCTCGACGGCCGTCAGATCGGCCAGACAAAGCTCGGTCTGAATCACCTCGATGTCGGAAATTGGATCGATCTTGCCGGCTACATGGATCACATTCTCGTCTTCAAAACAGCGCACCACATTGACCGTGGCGTCGGTCTCGCGAATGTGCGCCAGAAATTTGTTACCCAGCCCCTCACCCGTGCTGGCACCGGCCACCAGACCGGCAATATCGACAAATTCCACAATCGCACGCTGGATCTTTTGTGGATGAACGATGGCTGCCAGCGCATCAAGCCGCGGGTCCGGCACTTCAACCATCCCCACATTCGGCTCAATCGTGCAGAAGGGATAGTTCTCGGCCGGTATCCCCGCCTTGGTCAGCGCATTGAACAGGGTCGATTTACCGACGTTGGGCAAGCCCACGATGCCACATTTCAAACTCATGAAAAATATCCTTAGAAATCAATACCCCAGCAGCACCATTGAACCCAAGGTCTGGATGGCTGAAGTGCCGGACACTCGCTTGTATCAAGCAGCCCCATGGCTTGCATCGGTCCAGCGCCGGACAAGAAAACATACACGTTTTTGTCCTCGTTTTGTCCTGGGAAGTTAGCCGTGATTGTACTAATCAGTGAATCCCTGCTTCAAAGGGCGTCAGCTTGTGACGGTCGCATCCTGCGGGATCGGATGCTGAGTGGCTTTTGCGTGCGCCTGAATGCTCGAAAACGAACTTTTCTGATCGCCACCAGCGTTGCAGGCAAGCAGTTCCGCATGATGCTGGGTCATTGGCCTTTGATGACCGTAGAGGGCGCCAGATCCTGTTTGAGGGCTCATGATTTCCTGATGCGCCGCTGATCAGATCCTGCCGAATCGGTCTCAATAATTCTTAACGGACATGATTCGAGATTGCAATTATTCTTCCTCACTTTTCGAATGAGGGCAAAGCTGGTGAAATTATGATGAACTGCTGCAACGGCGATTGCAACCAAGGCCGAGACTGCCCAACGCATCTAGAGCGAATGAAGGCGGCGGGTGTTGATGCTCCAGTGAAACACCGCAAGAACCTGTCCCTATCGGCACTTGAATCTATTTTCAAGTATCTGCGGCTGCACTTTCATCGATGGTGAGATCAAAATGCAAGTGAGTCGCCGGCGTTTTGCAAGAAGACGATCTGGGCGGCACGCCTGTCGCCCCCAAATGAAAACCCCGGCACTTGACCGGGGTTGTGAGCCTCTTGGTTGTTTAACACAAGGCTCCCGCTTAACGAAGTAAGCGGAGGGACGCAATCGCGTCTGGATTCACTGTATCACCGTGACAAAAAATGATTGGTCAGAAAAGAGTGTGGTTAGTGCAGCAGATGCCGCATTTGCTTAGCAGGCCAAGGTGCTAGGCGCCACCACACAGGTGCTGTTATCTCGATGGGCGCCCTGTCGGCTATCGATTCCTGGCGCTTTTTCGATGCTTCGCAGCAACTGGCTTGCTACGCGCAACCTGACCTTCTTTCACAGTCTCCACTATCGACAGGCCACGAACCAAGTCGGCCATGGTTACTCCACGCTGCTTGGCAAGCGCGTACACCTCATCGCAAAAGGCCGCGACCTTCAGCTTGGTCGCCTCTTCTGCAGCAATGATTGCAGCAGCATCGGCGTGTAGCCTTTTGAGCTCCCCCATCGTCAGTGTGGTCAGGTCAATTTTGCGTTCGGTCATGGTCGTCTACTCCCGGTGTTCCGTGTCAATCCGGTATGGGTCATCTCTTAAACGAAAGATTGTATTTCTGGCGCCAAACCGTGCTTGCCACCGCCAGCACCAGCCCAAAAAGAAACCCCGGCGTTTTAAGAACCGGGGTTGAAATACCTGATGCTCGTCGTCGAGACACCAGATCGTTGGAGACTTATTTTCTTGGAGTGCGACAGTGTTGCCTGAAGTATCCAGAGTTCGCCGCAGCTTGTATATCCCCCAAAGGGGGCAAGGGTGAACCCTATGCTGAGTATTGTTGGAGACAAAAAAACCCCGGCACAAAGTCCGGGGTGGTAAGCCTATTTGCTGTCACACATCAAGGCCCTGCTCAGGGAGGAAAAGCAGGGAACGCTTTCGCGCCCGGTTGCACTGTAGCATCATATGGGCGGCGCAAAACATTAAGTTTTATTAAGCACCGATTCCCAGACTGCCACCGCTTCGCCCCTGGCATCTGAACGCAGCAAGCCCAACTCGGTGATACCAATGCTGAGTTCTGAAATCAGCACTTAGCCTCTATATCGGATCACTGCGTGCCGCACGACTTTGTTGCTCAATTTCCTTTAGATCGCTGAGCAAAGCCTGGACAACCGGTAAGGCCTGTTCCGTGGCCTGGGCGAGTGCTGTCCATCCGGTGTGAAAGTAACTAAGAGAATCGCTCATTAGAACTTGTGCATTGATGGCCCGCTCGATCGGGGCTCCCTGCTGCGGCGCGCAGAGGGTGTTTACCAGCGCATTCAGTGCGGGTTGCTTTGATGCAGGAGCATTGTTGGCGAATTCCTGCAGCGCTCGATACCGTTGAATTTCGAACTCGGACCGCGACGCTGCGGCCAGATTCTTCCAATAGTCAAAGTCGAAGTTGTCCATGGCTGGGGTCCTATTGAGCGCAATTGTGTAGGAGCCTTCATCATTTTCGGCAACGCTGAATTATTTAACCATGTCATAGGGATGGCTATTCAACTGCGCCACCGAAACGGCCGGGTCTTCTTCCTCATAGAACCGAACCAAATTGCGCCCGGCCTCTTTAGCGTGGTACATCGCAAGATCAGCCCGCTTCAGGACCTCGTCTTCCGAGTTCTCCATACCAAGGAATAGAGTGATGCCGATGCTTGCGGTGCAACGGTGCTCAATGGTTTGTTGTGGGCGTGTCGCATCCGAGCTCAGGGTTAGTACATAGGGATCAGCCAGCAAACTGCAGATCTTCTGAGCCAACAGACTGGCCTGACCTTCGGCTTGCGCTCTGTCAGTGGACAAATCGTCGAGCAGCACAACAAACTCGTCGCCGCCAAATCTTGCCACGGTGTCAATTTCTCGCACACAATTCTTGAGTCGACTTGCCGCCTCAACCAACAGCAGATCACCCACTCCATGCCCGTAGTTGTCATTAACGGGCTTAAAGTTGTCCAGATCCATGAACAACACGGCGCCGTATCGACCATTGCGCTTGCCCGCCAACATGGCCTGGATCAGGCGGTCTTTTAGCAATAATCGGTTGGCCAGACTGGTAAGAGCGTCGTAGTAGGCCAATTGACGCACGATTTCCTCGTCTTTTTTGCGCTGGGTGATATCGATAAAGGTAACCACAGCCCCTACCACTGTGCCGTTGCGCAATTGTGGATACGACCAATACTCAGCAGGAAACGAGGTGCCGTCGCTGTGCCAAAGCACCTCATCGTCCACGTGGGTTCCCTGTCCATTTTTGAAGGCCTCAAAGATGCGGCATTCTTCAATGGGAAAGTGTGTTCCATCAGCATGCCTGGCGTGAATTTGCCAATGCATGTTCTTGCCAAGGAGTTCATCAGCGTCCTTGTATCCGAGCAGACGCAGGCAGGAGTTGTTGCTGAAAGTGCATCGACCGTCCAAGTCGATACCGTAAATGGCCTCGCCGGTGGAGTTCAGCAGCAGATGAATGTTTTCCTGACTCTCCCTGAGTGCATCCTCAAACTGCTTTCGCACAGTAATGTCGCGCATCGCAACCTGAATTGCTGCGGCACCATCGTAGGTAATGGACGTGCTGCGCAGTTCAACGAAGAATGTCGTTCCATCGAGTTTAAGAAATTTCCCCTCGACCATCGGCAAGGCAGTTCCTTGTTCAAGGTTGATGCTGACCCGCGTCCGAGAAACTTCCCTGAAATCCGGGTGGACCAGGTCAAATAGAGGTAGTTCCAGCAGTTCCTCTGCTGAGCTTGCCCCAAACATGTTGATCGCGGCCGGGTTGACGTACAGGAGTTTTTTACCATCGTGAACAACCAGCGACTCCGGCGTCCATTCAGTCAGGGTGCGATAGCGCTCTTCGCTCTGCTTCAATCCTTCCTGGCGTTGCGCGAGTTCCTCAACGAGACTATTGAAGCCGCCGATCAATCGGCCGACTTCGTCTTGCCTGGCGATGGGCAACGGTTGCCAATCCTGACCTTGGTCCGATGCGACAGACAAGCTTTTCGATGCAGCAAGCATGGGCGACAGCAGGCGTTGAACCAGCCACCAGGTCAAGCCACCAGCGAACAAGGTCAGCAACAGGGTGGCCAATAACAAGCGCTGTTGGATCGAGTGCATCGGGGCGAAAGCTTCCTCTGTGGGCAACGAGACCATCAGGAGCCAGCCCGCCGCCGGGATTCGTGCGGCCGAAGTCAATACCTCGATGCCCTGCTGGTTTGTGCCAAGGGCTGGCTTGAAGTCACCCCCAAGAAAATGATCAATCAACGGGTCGATTCCAGGGGCGGGCAGTGACTCCATCGTGCGACTCTTGTTGGTGGCGGTGACGATCATTCGGTGCTGCGGCGCAAACAGCGTATAGCCGCCCGTCTTTCCGTAACGAATTTCCATCAATTCTTCTAGAAAGTTTGCCTCGCCCAGGTTGGTTATCCCCGCTATGCTCCCGATGACCTTGCCCTGAGCATTCCGAACGGGTGCCGCCATTCCGATAATGGGGGCTTGCAGTTTCTTGCCGGTGACCGGTCGTCCAATGGCGGGCTTGCCTCCCTTGATCGCTTCGGCTATGTAGTCCCGGTCAAGGTAACTGACACTGGTTCGTCGCCCAGAAGATGGGACGGAAGCAATTGCCACGCCATCAAGCCCGGTAACAAAGGTGCCGCCATTGAATGCGACTTGAAATACCGGGTGTCCTTCCAGAATTGTCTGCAATGCAACAGGATTTCCCATTGCTGCCGGATTGATTCCGGCCGCGACCTTCTCAAGCGCCTCCAGGCGGTCACCGACCTCGTGATTGAACTCCGTGGCTACCAATGTTGCGGTAGAAGCCTGCTGCTCGCCCAGGAGATCCAGCATTTCCTCGCGCAGGATCTTGCGGGCGTAGAGCGCGAGTGACCAGATACTGATCACAAAAATGATCAGTGTGATAAATGTCACCCTGGTCTTGAGTGAATGGCCCTGCTGAAACCTGCTTAAGTTGATGTCAATTCCCCTGGCGTGATTCGCCTCGGGTTTCGAGGTGGCGTTTCGGTTAATCCGCGCCTCGGCGTTTGGCTCTGTTCGCTCCCGCTCTTCTGCCACGGCACGCTGGCACAACATTGCGACAATCCAGCCACCGGCTGACGACAAAATGAAAGGGTTTTTCCATCCAATTCATTTTCCGAGCGTAGGCATAGATCAGATCGTAGGTTTCCGGCTTCGCGATAAATCCCTTGTCAACGCAGACGCCCGGACCTTTGGCAGGAGCGATGCGAATCAAGTTTACGGGCATAACAGTCTCCTAAGATGCGATCGGACCCATATTGATCCAAGCTTTTCAACCACCGGTAGCGGGCTGACGAGCCATTGTCACCTCCTCCCTGGGAGCCTGTTCAGCTAAACAGAGGCGGTTTTTGGACTCAAATCAATATTTCTGACTTGCTTGATCGGCCAGTCAGCCGCACAGCTGTTGGCTGAAGTGACGGCCTTCTACAATCCATGTCATGACTCAAGCCTTTGATATTTGCATCCGCGGCGGCGGCATGGTGGGGCGCACGCTGGCCCTGTTGCTGGCGCGCGAACGCCTGCGTGTGGCTCTGGTGGAGCAGGCCGAAACCAAGTCCAATGGTGATTCGGTGCTGACCGGCGATGTTCGTGCCTACGCCTTGAATGCCAAATCACGCGCGCTGCTGGAGTCGCTGCGTTGCTGGCCCGATGCCCAGCACGCCACCGAAGTGCTGGCCATGCAAGTCAAGGGGGACGCTGGCGGTGAAGTCAACTTTTCGGCAGCCGAGCTCAAGGTGCCGGGTCTGACCTGGATTGTCGATGTGCCCGCGCTGGAGGCCCGACTGGCCGAGGCGGTGCGGTTTCAGCCGCTCATCGAGTTACTGGCCGCAGCGCCAGATGCGGCTTTGACGGTCATCTGCGAAGGCCGCTCGAGCAGCACGCGCTCGGAGTTCGGCATTGATTTCGACGTCACGCCCTATCCGCAAACCGCGATTGCAGCGCGCCTGCAATGCGAAAAGCCGCACGCGCAGGCCGCGTTTCAATGGTTCAGCCAGGGAGAAATCCTGGCTTTCCTGCCAATCGATGGCGCGCAAGGGAACTCCGTGGCCATTGTCTGGTCGGTGCTGCGTGAGCGCGTGCCAGCCCTACTGACCGAAAGTGCTGAGGACTTCTGTCAACAGCTCGAGGCGGCCAGCCAGGGACAACTTGGCAAGCTCGCATTGACTAGTGGGCGTAGCGCCTGGCCGCTGCAAAGCGCACACGCCACGCGCTGGGCCGGCAAGCACGCCAAGGGTTCCTGGGCGCTGGCCGGAGACGCGGCGCACAATGTGCATCCACTGGCCGGCCAGGGTTTGAATTTGGGGTTGTCTGATGTAGCAGCGCTGGCCACCACTTTGGGTCAGCGTGAATACTGGCGCAGTGTGGATGATGAAAAGTTGCTACGCCGTTACGAGCGCTCGCGCAAAGCCGAGGTCATGATCATGGATGCGACCATGGACGGCTTGCAGCGCTTGTTCTCGCGCCAGGGTGCCAGTTGGCAGTCAGCGCGCAATTGGGGCATGAACGGCTTTGAGCGCAGCGGCTTGCTCAAGCTTTGGGTGGCACGACAGGCCATGGGTTGTTGACGTTTTGATCGGATCATCATGTATTTTTTGAAGACCGTGTTCACCATAGCCGCACTGGTCGTCAGCGCCGGCGCACCGGCGCAGGAAGCAACAATTCGCAAGAATCTGGCTGAGCGCATTCCACAGTTGCAAAAGATTGACGAAGTGAGCAAGAGCCCTATGCCCGGCATGTATGAAATCCGGGTCAACGGCAGCGAAATCTATTACACCGATGGCGAAGGCAATTTCCTGCTGCAGGGCAACCTGATCGACACCAGGCAACGACGCAATCTGACTGAAGAGCGGGTCGACAAACTGACCGCCATCAGCTTCGACGCCCTGCCGCTGAAAGACGCTTTCACCATTGTGCGCGGCACTGGCAAGCGCAAGATGGCAGTTTTTGAAGACCCCAATTGCGGTTACTGCAAGCGCTTTGAGCGTGACCTGCAGAAGGTCGACAACATCACAATTCACATGTTTCTTTATCCCATCCTGAGCGCCGACTCGACCGAGAAGTCGAAAAACATCTGGTGCACCAAGGACCGGGCCAAGACCTGGCAGGACTGGATGGTGCGCGACAAGGCCGCCGCCACGGCAAGTTGCGACATCAGCGCTATCGAACGCAACCTGGAAATCGGTCGCAAGCACAAGATCACCGGCACGCCGACCCTGATCTTTACCGACGGCACGCGCGTGCCAGGCGCCATCACAGCAGCTCAGGTTGAAAAATACCTGACGGATGCCAAAAACTGATGGCGAGCGCAGCCATCGCTTACGAGGTGCGCGTTGCCGACCTGCACGCTCATCTATTCCATGTCAGCCTGACGATCCTGCGGCCCGCCGCGATGCAGCAGCTAAGCCTGCCGGTGTGGATTCCGGGTAGCTACCTGGTACGTGAGTTTTCCAGGAATTTGCAGCAATTGCAGGCGCGCCAGGGCCGCAAGGTGCTGGCACTGACGCAACTCGACAAATGCAGTTGGCAGGTTCAGTGCGCAGATGGCAAGCCGCTGGTTCTGAACTATCAGGTGTACGCCTTCGACAGCTCGGTGCGCACCGCCTGGCTCGACCGGACGCGCGGCTTTTTCAACGGCACCAGTGTGTTCCTGCGCGTGCTGGGTCAGGAAGATGTTCCGCACGCGCTGACCCTGATGGCGGATAAGCATCTGCCAGATTGGCACGCCGCAAGCGGCCTGGCGCCCCAAAAAGTCAACAGCCGTGGTTTTGGCACTTACTTGGCAGCCGATTACGATGAGTTGGTGGATTCCCCCGTGGAGTTGGGAGCATTTTGGAGTGGGTCTTTTGTGGCCTGCGGCGTGCCGCACCGCTTTGTCGTCTCTGGTGCGCCCCCCGGCTTCGATGGCAAGCGCCTGCTGGCCGACACGCAGAAAATTTGCGAAACCGAAATTCGCTTCTGGCACGGCAAGCCTCCACACCGCACCTACCTGTTCATGCTCAATGCAGTGGATGATGGCTATGGCGGCCTGGAGCACCGCAACTCAACCGCACTGATCTGCAGGCGCAAAGATCTGCCGCGCCTGAAGCTTGAGGCCAGCCCCGCCGACAACAAGGCGCCAGAGGGCTACACCACGCTGCTGGGCCTGATCAGCCACGAATATTTCCACACCTGGAACGTCAAGCGCCTGCGCCCCGCCGAGTTCACCCGCTTTGACTACGCGAATGAAAACTACACCGAGCTGCTGTGGTTTTTTGAAGGTTTCACCAGCTACTACGACGACTTGCTGCTGCAGCGCGCCGCGCTGATCGACCAGGCGACGTATCTGGCGCTGCTGAGCAAGACCGTCAACCAGGTATTGCAAACGCCGGGCCGTGAAATTCAGAGCGTGGCGCAAGCCAGCTTTGACGCCTGGGTCAAGTATTACCGGCAGGACGAAAACACGGCCAACGCCACCATCAGTTATTACACCAAGGGCTCGCTGATCGCCCTGTGCCTGGACCTGACGCTGCGCCAGGAAGCAAAGAGTTCGCTGGACGCCGTGATGCGCGGCCTGTGGCAGCGCTGCCACGGCGGGCCGATGACCGAGGCCGACCTCTTGGCTGTGCTGCAGAAGCTATCCGGCCGTTCCTTGCAAAAGGAACTCGCGCGCTGGGTGCACAGTAGCGACGAGCTGCCGCTCAAGGCCCTGCTTGAGCGCCAGGGCGTCTCGCTGCAACAGGAGAGCGCCGACCTAACGCAGCGCCTGGGCCTGCGTGTGAGCGAAGGCACCAGCATTCAGGTCAAGACCGTGTTGCGTGGCAGTGCTGCCGAACAGGCCGGCTTTGCCGCCGGCGACGAATGGCTGGCGCTGGAAGTCGGCGCTGGCAAACAGGCCTCAAACTGGCGCCTGTCCAAACTTGATGACATACCGCTCTATGCCGGTGCCGCCACCAAAGTAGGTGCTCTGGTGGCACGCGACAAACGCATTTTGAAACTGTCGCTGAAGCTGCCAGCGCCAGCGACCCGCTGGTGTCTGGCAGTCGGTGACAAGAAACTTGTAGGCCAATGGCTTAACTGAAAACCTGGAGAAACCCATGAATTTTGAGACCATCAACGTCCGCACCGAAGGCGGAAAAGTCGGCATCATCACCCTGAACCGCCCGAAGCAGCTCAACGCCCTGAACGACCAGTTGATGACCGAACTCGGTGTTGCGCTGAAGGCCTTCGACGCCGACCCTGCCATTGGCTGCATGATCATTACCGGCAGTGAAAAGGCCTTTGCGGCGGGCGCCGATATTGGCGCGATGGGAAGTTACAGCTTCGCCGATGTTTACAAGGGCGACTTCATCACCCGCAACTGGGAACATATCCGCAGCGTGCGCAAACCCGTCATCGCAGCGGTCAGCGGCTTTTGCCTGGGCGGTGGTTGCGAACTGGCCATGATGTGCGATTTCATGATCGCGGCCGACAACGCCCGCTTCGGTCAACCCGAAATCAAGCTTGGCATCATCCCCGGCGCTGGCGGCACGCAGCGGCTGCCGCGTGCCGTGGGCAAGTCCAAGGCGATGGAGATGGCACTCACCGGGCGCCTGATGGACGCCGCGGAGGCCGAACGCGCCGGACTGGTGAGCCGTGTCGTGCCACTGGACAAGCTGATGGAAGAGGCGCTGGCCACCGCACTGGTGATCAGTGAGTTTTCACAAATTGCCACCATGGCCGTCAAAGAATCCGTGAACCGGGCGTTTGAGAGCGGCCTGAGCGACGGCGTGATGTTTGAGCGGCGCCTGTTCCACTCGATGTTTGCCACCGCGGACCAAAAGGAAGGCATGGACGCCTTCGTCAACAAGCGCAAGGCCAACTTCAAGCACAAGTAGGACCTGGTTATAATCCGCAGCCTTGGCTCTTTAGCTCAGTCGGTTAGAGCGATGGAATCATAATCCACAGGTCCGCGGTTCGAATCCGTGAAGAGCCACCAGTACAACCAGCATGGGTACTAGAAAGCCCGCTACTTAATTGATAGCGGGCTTTTTTGTTTGCGTTGCTTTTTTGCTCCATGTAGCCACTGTGTAGCCACCAGTACATGACTTTGCACCGTGTAGCCACTTCGGGACACTACTGAGCAGCGCCAGCAAACGCAATCGATTACCGATAAGTCGAAATTGACCGCCCCCTTGACCGGGGATTTTCGGAAGCCTCGCCATACCCCCAGACTAACCCGCAACTGCCACTTAACCGGTGCCTGCACCTGTAGGTTCACCGTTCACCTTCATATTATGGAATGTGCAGGCGTTGGGCGAGGGGGTAGTCCGGGACCCTATGCCGACAAGGGGGGCCCGATGAAGCGCCCCCAAAATTTTTTCAAGAACTTTTGTACGCTTGATTTCCACGCCCAATCAAGTTAACAATACTCAGCAGAACAAATCGAACGGAAACATTTCAACTGGTGCTGCGTCATGCAGTGAAACACACCCATGAAGAGACTGAACTTGCTTGCCGCCTTCATTGTGCTTTCATCATCAGCAACTGCGGCTGAATGGACACTAATTTACGTGCATCCGGAGGGTGTTAAATGGTACGGCACTACTGCTGAAAGGCTCACGGATGGAACCCTGCGTATATACGTAAAACCCGTCCATCCACGACGCAGCCCTGAGCCAGTTGCAATTTTGCTGGACTGCAAAAAAAAACAAGGTCGCAACTACAAACCAGGCGAATTTGGGTCGGAGTTCTTCGAGCCTTGGCAACCCATAGCTCCCGACAGTGTTGGCGAAATTGCATTTAATGCCTACTGCAAAAAATGAAGAGTGCTCCGGCTCTTTCATAGAAGGCAATCCCGTATTTTGTGCAAGGAAATGGGCAGTGTAGGCCGAGTCGATTACGCCGCGCTCAGGGTGGGGGAATTTGAGGTGGCCATCAGGGTTTTTAAGATTTCCGCTTAATGGCTTCAAGGCTTTCAACTATTCGCACTACTGCTGTCAACAATCCAATAAATATTGCATAGCTAACGGCCGCCAACGCCACTGCATGTGGCCGCCGGGGCGAACATGCAGAGATTTGGCCGGTCTGGAAATGCTGATGGGTTTTGGGCTTCAAACGCAGCGGTTGCAACCAATCCCGGCATGAATTCAGGAGCGCTTCAGATCTCGACCTGGCCCTGGGCGCGAT
>CAITQH010000489.1 GCA_903894475.1 uncultured beta proteobacterium | reverse complement strand
GCGGGCATGGTATTGATGCGCGACGATGGCGAGCGCCTGGTGCAGCTCGGCCTGACCTCGCGCGAAGAACTGGTCCGTGTAACCAGGGATTAGTTGAATGACAGTCGGCGCCATCTTGGAACTATGCAGATGTCATCCCGGACCCCGGATCGGAGTGCGGGGCAGGCCCGATCCGGGATCCATGGATTGCGGGTCAGGCCCGCAATGACCAGAGGTAGGCCTTATGCCGGTCTATTCATTTGAAGCCCTGACGGCTGAGGGACAGAGTCGCAAAGGCGTGATCGATGCTGATTCGGCCAAAGCCGCGCGCGGCATGCTGCGCAGCCAGGCCCTGGTGCCGATCAAACTCGAAACGGTGGGTGTCGATGCCGCGCAGATGCCAGGCAAGGATGGCGTGCAGCAGCAGGGCAGCAGACGCCGGCGTCGTGTCTTCAATGCCACCGGGCTGGGCGTCTGGACGCGCCAGCTGGCCGGTCTGGTGTCATCCGGGCTGCCGCTGGAACGCGCACTGAGTTCCCTGGCTGACGAAGCCGAGCGGGAAAACGAACACCAGCTGGTGGCCACTTTGCGCGCCGAAGTCAATGGCGGCTCCACTTTCGCGCGGGCGCTGGCGCAACATCCGCGGGAATTTTCTGACATCTTTGTGGCCGTCATTGGCGCGGGCGAGCAAAGCGGGAACCTTGGGCTGGTGCTGGAACGTCTGGCTGATGACCTGGAAGAGCAGCAGGCGCTCAAGTCCAAACTGATTGGTGCGGCGCTCTATCCCGCCATCGTGACCGTGGTGGCGATGGTGATCGTGCTGTTTCTGGTGGCTTATGTGGTGCCGCAGGTGGCGCACGTGTTTGCCAGCAGCAAGCGCGCGCTGCCGATTCTGACGGTCATCATGATCGGCATCAGCAACTTTGTGCGCAGTTATGGCTGGCTGCTCCTGATAGCCTTGGTCCTGGCCGCATTGGGCGGACGTGTGGCCTTGGCCAATGCGGTTTTTCGGGAAAAGTTCGATGCCGCCTGGCTCAATGTTCCGATTCTGGGCAAACTCGCGCGCAGCTACAACACGGCGCGCTTTGCCAGCACGCTGGCCATGCTCTCTGCCGCTGGCGTGCCGATTCTCAAGGCACTGCAGGCTGCCGCTGACACACTGTCCAACCGCGCCTTGCGTACCGACGCGCTCGATGCCCTGGTGCTGGTGCGCGAAGGCGCGCCGCTGGCCTCGGCGCTGGCGCAAAAGAAGCGTTTTCCCGGCTTGCTGGCGATGTTTGCCCGACTGGGTGAGCAGACCGGCCAGTTGCCGGTGATGCTGCAACGTGCTGCCAAACAGCTCGGCACCGAAGTGGCGCGCCGTGCCATGCAACTCGCCACCTTGCTGGAGCCTTTGCTGATTGTGGCGATGGGCCTGGCGGTGATGCTGATCGTGCTGGCCGTCCTGTTGCCCATCATCCAGCTCAATCAACTGGTCAAATGAGGCCTTGCGCATGACGCTGCTGGGCGCGCGCTTTGACGTCGACGCAGTGATCGTGGACCTGGACGGCACCATGGTTGATACCCTGGGTGATTTTGTCGTGGCACTCAATCTGATGTTGACTGACTTGCCGACACCCTATCGAAACTTCCAGGTGGATCACGCCATCGTGGCGCGCTTGGTGGGCAAGGGATCCGAGCATTTGTTGAGTAGTGTTCTGTCCCTGGCCGGCGGACATGGCAATGATCCGCAATCCGTTTACGCTCAGGCCTGGCCAAGCTATCAGCGGCATTACCTTGACATCAATGGCCAGCATGCGGTGGTTTACCCGGGCGTGGTGGCCGGGTTGCAGCACCTGGCGCAGCAAGGCCTCAAGCTCGCCTGCCTGACCAACAAGCCGACGGCCTTGGCCATGCCTCTGCTCAATGCGAAGGGACTGGCGCATTTCTTTGAACTGAGTTTTGGTGGTGACGCTTTCGAGCGCAAAAAGCCCGATGCCCTGCCGCTGCTGAAAACCTGCCAGGCGCTGGGTACGCTGCCGCAGCGCACCCTGATGATCGGCGACTCCAGCAACGACGCCCAGGCGGCGCGTGCCGCGAGGTGCCCGGTGCTGCTGGTCACTTACGGCTACAACCATGGTCAACCGATTCGGGGCGTGGATGCCGATGCTTTCGTTGATTCACTTGAGGAATTGATACCTCGCTAAGCAGGGATTTGCGTTGGTTTGATACACTGTGCGCATGTTCATTCACCGCATCTGGATCACGGGTTGTAGCGACCGGGGAGCATGGCCCTGGCGTACTCAACAAGATTTGTCGGGTCGCACCTGACAGCGTCTGTTTGCCCGTTGAATGAACTGCAGCCGGTCCGGCTGCGAGCTGAGTCGGCTACATGCCAATGGCTCGGCCCTGATTGAAAGATGCCAATCCGTGATTTCTGAACTTGAATTCAAAAGCCTGAGTGCCCAGGGCTACAACCGCATTCCCATGCTGGCCGAGGCTTTTGCCGATCTGGAGACGCCGCTTTCGCTCTATCTGAAGCTGGCCCATTCGAAAGACGGGGGCAAGCACAGCTTCCTGCTCGAATCGGTGGTGGGTGGCGAGCGCTTCGGTCGCTACAGCTTTATTGGTCTGCCGGCTCGCACCTTGTTGCGCTCTATGGGCTTTGGAGCCGATGCCCGTACCGAGGTGGTGACAGACGGCGTGGTAGTGGAAACTTCGCTTGTCAATCCTCTTGATTTCATCGCGGACTACCAGAAGCGATTCAAAGTGGCTCTGCGACCGGGGTTGCCACGGTTTTGCGGCGGCCTGGCTGGATATTTTGGTTACGACACGGTACGTTACATCGAAAAAAAGCTGCAGGCCTCGTGTCCGCCGGACACCCTGGGTTGCCCCGACATTCTGCTGCTTCAGTGCGAAGAGCTCGCTGTGATTGACAACCTCTCGGGCAAGCTTTATCTGATTGTTTATGCCGACCCGACCCGCTCGGAGGCCTACGCGAGCGCCAAGAAGCGCTTGCGCGAGTTAAAGGAACAACTCAAGTACTCGGTCAGCGCGCCACTTGTCAGGCCAACCCAGAGTTACCCGGCGCAGCGTGAATTTGCCAAAACCGATTACATCGCCGCGGTTGAGCGGGCCAAGGAACTGATCGCCGACGGTGACTTCATGCAGGTTCAGGTCGGTCAGCGCATCAAGAAACGCTATACCGAGTCGCCACTGAGCCTGTACCGGGCGCTGCGCTCGCTCAACCCCAGCCCCTATATGTATTACTACCACTTTGGAGATTTCCATGTGGTTGGTGCTTCACCCGAGATCCTGGTGCGCCAGGAGCAGATCACTGCTGATGGCCAGACCGAACAGAAGATCACGATCCGCCCGCTGGCCGGAACACGGCCGCGAGGCGCTACCGCAGAAAAGGACAAGGCGGCCGAAGTCGAACTGGTTGGCGACCCCAAGGAGCGCGCCGAGCACGTGATGCTGATAGATCTGGCGCGCAATGACATTGGCCGCATCTCGAAAACCGGCAGCGTCAAGGTGACCGAGGCCTTTTGCGTGGAACGCTACAGCCACGTGATGCACATCGTGAGCAACGTCGAAGGCACGCTCAAGGACGGCATGACCAGTATGGACGTGCTCAGGGCCACCTTTCCGGCCGGCACCCTGACTGGCGCACCCAAGGTGCATGCGATGGAACTGATTGACCAGTTGGAGCCGAGCAAGCGCGGTCTGTACGGCGGCGCCTGTGGTTACCTGAGTTATGCCGGTGATATGGACGTGGCGATCGCCATCCGCACCGGCATCATCAAGGACCGGACCCTGTACGTGCAGGCGGCTGCCGGCGTCGTCGCCGACTCGGTGCCGGAACTGGAGTGGCGCGAGACCGAAGCCAAGGCGCGCGCTTTGCTCAGAGCCAGCGAACTGGTCGAAGAAGGTTTGGAGTAGGTCATGAGTTCAGGAATCAAGCTCTTGATGGTCGACAACTACGACAGTTTCACCTACAACATCGTCCAGTATCTGGGTGAACTCGGGGCCGAGGTTGAAGTCTTTCGCAACGATGAAATAACCCTCGATGAAATCGATGCCCGACTCCAGACGGGACAGCTTGACCGGCTGGTCATCTCGCCCGGACCGTGCGCCCCAGCGCAGGCCGGTATTTCAGTGGCGGCGATCCAGCGCTTTGCCGGCCAGCTGCCGATTTTGGGAGTGTGTCTGGGGCATCAGGCGATTGGCGCCGCGTTCGGCGCGAAAATTGTGCGTGCACAGCAGTTGATGCATGGCAAGACGAGTGTCATCAGCACGACGCAGGAGGGGGTGTTTGCCGGGCTGCCCGCGCAGTTCACTGTCAACCGCTATCACTCGCTGGCGATTGAGCGTCAGAGTTGTCCGTCCTGTCTGAAGGTGACGGCCTGGACTGATGATGGGGAAATCATGGCTGTCAGGCATGCCACACTGGCTGTCGAGGGCGTACAGTTTCACCCGGAAAGCATATTGACCGAACATGGGCATGCAATGTTGAAGAATTTTCTCCTATGCAAGTAGATCTGCGCAGTGACACCGTGACGCGGCCGACGCAAGGCATGCGCGAAGCCATGATGGCCGCTGCGCTGGGCGATGATGTGTACGCGGATGACCCGAGCGTGAACGCGCTGCAGGACAAAATTGCGGACCTGCTCGGTTTTGAAGGCGCCCTGTTCATGCCGACGGGGACGCAGAGCAACTTGTGCGCGATTCTGGCGCATTGTCAGCGCGGCGACGAGTACATCGTGGGGCAGATGGCACATTGCTACCGCTGGGAAGGTGGTGGCGCAGCGGTCTTTGGCAGTGTGCAGCCCCAGCCCTTGAATCATCAGAGCGACGGTACGCTGTTGCTAGAGGAAATTGAAGCCGCCATCAAGCCCGACGACGCGCACTATGCGCGAACGCGCCTGCTGGCGCTGGAAAACACGATTGGCGGCAAGTTGCTGCCAATGGACTATGTGCAGCAAGCAGCGGAGCTTGCCAGAAGCAAGGGCTTGGCACGGCATCTGGATGGCGCGCGTTTATTCAACGCAGCGGTGGCGCAGGCGGAAGTAGTCTGTGAGAATCCGGGCACCGCCGGGCCCCCCGAGGGTGCCCACGGCCCCCTCGGGGGGCGGCGAAGTACACAAAGTGGCGAGCGTGGGGGCAACATCCTTGCTGAAGCGCGCCGGATCGCCCAGTGCTTTGACAGCGTTTCCGTCTGCTTCAGCAAGGGTCTGGGTGCGCCGGCCGGATCGGCCCTGTGCGGCAACCGCGAGTTGCTCGCGCGGGCGCACCGGATTCGCAAGATGGCGGGTGGTGGCATGCGCCAGACCGGTTTGCTGGCCGCGGCCGCGTCCTACGCGATAGACCACCATGTGGCGCGTCTGGCGCAGGACCATGCACTGGCCCGGCAACTGGCGACGGGCCTGGCTGGCATCGCTGGCCTGGTGGTGGAGCCGCCGCAGTCCAACATGGTTTTTGTTGATCTGATGGGGCAAGCCAAGACCAGAGCAGCCGCGCTGCTTCCCTTTCTCGCAGCGCGTGGCGTGCTAGCCAGCGGTCTGTACCGACTTCGTTTTGTCACCCATCTGGACGTCGATGCGGCCGGCATCGAGCACGCGCTGAGCGCTCTGCGTGACTTCTTTGCCGACTGAAATTCACCACCCGTACGAATTGCCTTACAAGGAACAACATGCCCGTCAGCAACAAGATCAATCCCCAGGAAGCCCTGCTGCGCACCATTGAGCACCGCGAAATATTCCACGATGAAATGCTGCATATCGTGCGAAAAATCATGAGCGGCGAGTTGTCGCCTGTCATGATGGCTGCGCTGATCACGGGGCTGCGCGTCAAGAAGGAAACGATTGGCGAGATTACCGCCGCTGCCGAAGTCATGCGGGAGTTTTCAACCAAGGTGCATGTGACTGACACGACACATCTGGTGGACATCGTCGGCACCGGTGGCGACGGCTCCAGCACCTTCAATATTTCGACCTGTTCCATGTTTGTGGCCGCTGCGGCAGGAGCCAGGGTGAGCAAGCATGGGGGCCGAGGGGTCAGCAGCAAGAGCGGCAGTGCCGATGTGATGGAGTCGCTGGGAATCAATATACAGCTCTCGCCGCAGGATATTGCCCGATGCATTGAGCAAGTGGGCGTCGGGTTCATGTTTGCCCCCAATCATCATCCCGCCATGAAGAATGTGGCGCCGGTGCGCAAGGAACTGGGCATCAAGACCATTTTCAACTTGCTGGGCCCCCTCACCAACCCGGCCAGTGCGCCCAATATATTGATGGGCGTGTTTCACCCGGATCTGGTCGGTATCCAGGTGCGCGCGCTGCAGAGACTGGGAGCCGAGCATGCGGTGGTGGTGTATGGCAAGGATGGTATGGATGAAGTCAGTCTGGGTGCTGCCACTCTGGTAGGCGAACTTCACAATGGCGAAATCACTGAATATGAAATACACCCGGAGGATTTCGGCATGCTGATGGCCAGCAACCGGGCGCTCAAGGTCGAAACCGCTGAGCAGTCGAAGGCAATGCTGTTGGGGGTGCTGGACAACGTGCCTGGCGCTGCCAAAGACATTGTGATTCTCAACGCGGGCGTCGCCCTGTATGCGGCCAACGTGGTCGATTCCATGGGTGCGGGGATAGCGCGGGCCAGGGCGGCGATTGAGTCTGGCGCCGCCAGAACCAAGTTGTCACAATTGGTGGAATTTTCCCAGCATGTCAAAGGCGACATGAAATGACAGACATCCTGAGTCAGATTGTTGCCGTCAAGCACCAGGAAGTGTCGGCCTCACTTAAGCGCAAGTCGCTGGCGGCGATGCGCGCCGATGCCGAATCAAGGGTTTTGACGCGTGATTTTCTTGGGGCGATGCGTGCAAAGATCAGCGCCGGCAAGCCAGCGGTGATTGCCGAAATCAAAAAGGCAAGTCCGTCCAAAGGGCTGCTGCGAGAAGATTTTGTTGCCGCTGACATCGCCCAAACTTATGCAGAAAATGGCGCCGCCTGTTTGTCAGTGCTTACTGACAAACAGTTTTTCCAGGGTGGTGCAGATTATCTCAAGCAGGCTCGGGCCTCCTGCCCGCTGCCCGTGCTGCGCAAGGACTTCATGGTCGATGCTTACCAGATCTACGAGTCACGTGTCATGGGTGCTGACGCGGTACTGCTGATCGCGGCGATTCTGGATGACGGGCAGTTGAGGGATTTTGAGGCGGCGGCGCACGGCCTGGACATGGCGGTGCTGGTGGAGGTGCACGATGCGCCCGAACTGGCACGCGCCTTGCGGCTGAAGACGCCCCTGATCGGGATCAACAACCGCAATCTGAGGACATTTGAAGTTTCGCTGGAGACCACCTTGTCCCTGATGCGCGAGGTACCGCCCGGGCGATTGCTGGTTTCGGAGAGTGGTATCCATAGTCGTGACGATGTGCTGCGCCTGGGTGCGGGCGGCATTGGCGCCTTTCTGGTTGGAGAGGCGTTCATGCGCGCCGACGACCCCGGCCAGGCACTGGCCGCCTTGTTTGGTTGACATCATGTCCGGGGGCACAGCAGCGCAAGCGTCAGAGTCGACCGCTGTCGGACTGGATCTTGCAACGGAACCCGCGTTTGATCAGCTGACGGTGGCTGATCCGGCGACTTGGCCGGTGGCGCCGGGCTGGCAAGCGCTGGTGGCCGAATTCTTCCAGTCCGAGAAGGGGCGGAGCTTGCTGACGTTCCTGGAGCAAAGGTTGCAGTCCGGCGCTGCGGTATTTCCGCCACAACCGCTGCGTGCCCTGCAACTGACGCCGCCCGAATCAGTGCGGGTGGTGATCCTGGGCCAGGATCCCTATCACGGGCGGGGTCAGGCTGAAGGCCTGGCATTTTCTGTAGCCCCAGGTATTCCCATACCACCTTCGTTGCGCAATATCTTCACCGAGCTGCGGCGCGACCTGGGGACGCCTTTTCCGGCATTTCCCGAGCCGGGCGGCAGCCTGGGACGTTGGGCGCGCCGGGGAGTGTTGTTGCTCAACACCTGCCTGACGGTGGAAGAGGGCCAGCCAGCCAGCCACTCGGGTCGTGGCTGGGAACTGCTGACCGACGCCGTAATTCGCAAAGTCTCGAAGGATGCCGCGCCAACGGTCTTCATGCTTTGGGGAGCGCACGCGCAGACAAAGCGTGCTTTGATCGATGCATCGCGCCATCTAGTGTTGCAGGCCAATCACCCGTCGCCACTTTCGGCCCTGCGCCCTCCGGCGCCGTTCATCGGTTGCGGGCATTTCTCGCAGGCCCGCGCCTGGCGCGACGAGCATCGGTGACAGTGCCAAAACTTCGTGGCATAATGCTAGGCTCACTTGAGGAGAGGTGGCCGAGTGGTTAATGGCAGCAGACTGTAAATCTGCCCTCTTACGAGTACGATGGTTCGAATCCATCCCTCTCCACCAGTGGAATTGAATAGAGAATTGACACAAGAGCGGGCCATAGGGCATATTGGAGTTGACCGGTTCAGCTTCAATGCGGGAGTAGTTCAATGGCAGAACCCTAGCCTTCCAAGCTAATGACGCGGGTTCGATTCCCGTCTCCCGCTCCAGTGCTCAGTTGTCGTTGATGTTGATAGAGTTCGCTGGCATGTGGCGGGCCGGAAATGCCCATTTGGCTCAGTGGTAGAGCACTCCCTTGGTAAGGGAGAGGTCGCGGGTCCGATTCCCGCAATGGGCACCATGATTTTGATTTGACAGGTCTTTATTTTTCGGAGTCTGAAAATGGGAAAAGAAAAATTTGCACGAACCAAGCCCCACGTGAACGTGGGCACGATTGGGCACGTTGACCACGGCAAGACCACGCTGACAGCGGCGATCACGAGCGTGATGGCGGCCAAGTTTGGCGGCACGGCCAAG
>CAITQH010000488.1 GCA_903894475.1 uncultured beta proteobacterium | reverse complement strand
TGCTTAACAATGGCATCAACTTCCTGCAAGCCGCGGTTCGCCTGTCCGTCCGAGAGCAGCAGGACCCGTGAAATGCTCTCTCTCATACCGCCTTCGAGTTGCCTGGCGCCCTCTTCCCATCCGGCAAAGAGGTCGGTACATCCGCCGCTTGCAACCTGCGCAATGGCTTGCCCGATATCTGCTGCAGATCTCATTGGCGCCATCGCCACCAGTGTGTCTACCTTGTCGTTATACACGACCACCGCCATCTGATCCGCCGCAGTCATGCGCTCAGCAATGTGCAGCACGCATTTCAGTGCCTCTGTTAGGGGCTGGCCTTCCATACTGCCTGACCGATCTACCACCAGCGCCAGACGCTTGGGGGTGATCTTGTGCTGACTCTCGCCGGGTTGGTCAGGCGCTTGGACGCGGACCATGACTTCCAGAACCCCGCCTGCGGCGGGGATGGCTGACTTGCTCGGAGTCAGGAGAATTGTGGGCTGGACCATGGCTGTTTCCTTTGGGTTGGTGGTTAATGAATAGAAGTAAAAAACTCTTGCGTCTAAGATGCTTGCAAGGTGTGGCTCTCAGACCTCTTCCCAATTGCCGACAGGCTCCATCTCGATCTTGTCCTTGGGACAAATAGGTGGCCCGTAGGACAAGAACTTCTTCAGCATGGGAACTTGATAGCCGCACTCGGAACACTTGGCCCGTGGCCGATCACGCCGCACAGGCCTTTTGCTCGGCGCATTAAGTTTGCCGTGCGGATACGGGCCAAGTTGGCTGGCAATGGCTTCGAGCTTGATCTTTAGCGTTGGCCCAGCGCCAGCACTTCGCATCGGGCCCTTCATCCCCAGACTCAACGCCATCTTCTTGAACTCCTTGCCGTGCTTGTGCTGGCAGTCATCAACCGCGTGCACCAACTCGTGTACCAGTGTGTCGATAACGGCAAACGGGTCACTCAGCGCAGGTGAGACGAAGATTTGGTTTCTGGCGTCTTCGCTGCTTTTGGTGCTCCAGCACTGCCCAATATGGCCACTGCGCACTCCGGTGCTGGCAAACCCGACTGAGACATGGCACTCGGGTATGACGTAGTGCTTTTCCGTAAACAAGGGTCGCACCAGTTCAATGGCGGAGTGCAGCCAGGCTTCGCGCAAGATTTGCATTGATCTAACTGTCGGTTGGTTCATCATGGGGTTGGTAGTTTGGTCCCCGGCGAGCTCACGGCGTGAGCCTCAAATGCTGTAATTAATTTCAGTGAAGCGGCTCCAGTTGTTGCGAATTGCAGCATCACACCGTGAGCCTGCGGCAGCAGACACTTCGGTTTCACCCACTCCCGACAACTAAACCATGACCGCTCAGTTTTCCGAACATTTGATCTACCAGGGCAAAGAACTCACCCTGTGCAACCAGCCCTTGGGACCGTTCCTTAAGTTTTCCGGCAGCACGCTGAAGTTTGAGGCTACCTGCACCGCGCTCTGGCGTGGCTATGTCGGCACGTGGGCAATAGAAAATGACCGCCTGTACCTGGTCAAACTCTCTGGCAGCGTCGTAGCCGATGGACAGGAGCAAGAGGTTGGCTTGGAAGCCCTGTTCCCCGGCTACCCGGACGGCGTGTTTGCCCACTGGTTCACCGGCGAGTTACGTTGCCCCAGCGGCGCACTGCTGAATTATGTGCACGGTGGTTACGGGAGCACTTATGAGTTGGATACCTTCTTCCGAGTGCAACGGGGTGTTGTTCTGGAAGAGAGAACAGTCGTCAACGGTCAGGCCAAGCCGGATGCACCACAAAAGTACATGTTGGCTGGCATGACTACTTTCGGCAAATCAGAGAAAGACTGATATGTTGGCAAATCAAATCCTCTACTGGTTTGGTATTTACCTGGCAGTCGGCTTGCCAGTGGTCGTGGTTCTACGCTTGCTGGGTGCCATCAGGACCAAGCTGCAGCCAGCAGGCGAGATGCATCGGGCAATCATGGCCGATCTCAGAAGCAAAGAAAGCCGACGCGTGCGGTGGAAGCGTTTCGCCGGAATAATACTCATGTACCCCTTGATCCTGCTCATCTGGCCAGTGGTACTTGTGATCCTCATTCTGGATATGTATTTCTCGTCCAAGGACCACTGGACGCCCGATCCGGAAGCAGCATTCAACTGCAGGCGCCAACATCTGGTCAGGGTTGTCTCGCCGGAGGCCGCCGAAGCTGGAGCGAAAGTCGTTGACCCTCTGGGCCGTGTGCCAGACTTGCCCTTTGGTCATCTCAACTCTGGTTGGCACGCCCTGCTTGCGGACCGACAAATTGGCGACATGCTCTGGTACTTTGAAGTCCCCGGCGCCAAACGTGGCTATGCCCTGGTGCAAGCAAGCAAAGTGCGCAAAGAATTTGTTTTTGAATGGGATTGACATTGAAACCTTACCTCAGACTCCTGCCCCTACTCTGGCTGGCCTACTCCTCGGTGGCGATGGCACAGTTCGTGCCATCGGCCAGCCAACTTCGCAGCGTAGACAGCTTTCACGTCAAGCAGGATGGACGGTTCACTCAGACCCTTGAGAGCCTGGTACGTATCGATACACCGCAAGGGATAAGTACCTGGGGCGAGCAGAGAATCACCTACAACGACAAACTCGAAAAACTCGAGCTCGTCGAGGCCTACACGCTGCTCAAAGACGGCAACCGTATCGATGTACCGCCCGACAGGATCAGGATTCAGGATGACACCTCGAGTGGAGATTCGATATTCAGTGATGAAAAAGTCATGGTCATCATCTTCCCCAAGGTCGAGGTCGGTGCCCAGCTTTACTACCGTGCCAACTCGGTGCAAGTCACGCCGGTGTTTCCTGGGCACTTCTATTGGTCGAGATACTTTTCTCCCCATTTCCGTTATGAAGATATGGTCATCGATCTGACACATGAACCGGGCATTGCAATCCAGGTAGACGCAGATCGCGTCCAAGGTGGCCGTGTAGACCCCTTGCCAAGCGATGCGCCGGGCACGGTCCGGTACCGATTCACCTTCACCCAGAATCAAGCCTACCCAAATGAGACCGGGCGGTTGGGCCTGTCCGACTTTGCACCGCACATCGCCTTTAGCAGTTTCGCCAACTATGCCGAGTTCGCCACGGCCTATCAGACGCGTGCCAAGCCGATGACTGCAGTCACCCCCGCAATTAACAAGCTGGCCAATGAGCTGGCCGCTGGTGCCAAAGATGACCGCGAACGGGTGCGCCGCCTGTACAACTGGGTGAGCCGAGAGATCCGCTATCTGGGCGTCTATGCGGGCGCCGGTGGCTGGGTTCCACATGAGGCGCAAAGTGTGCTTGATAACCGCTATGGCGACTGCAAGGACCATGTGGTGCTGCTTGAAGCGCTATTGGCTGCACTGGGCATTGACAGCACCACAGCCTTGATCGGGACCGAGCGCGTATTTCAACTACCCAAACTTCCAATTTCGACACCGTTTGACCATGTGATTACTTATGTGCCGTCGCTGAACTTGTTTCTGGACTCCACGTCCCAGTTCTCTCCGATGGGAACGCTGCCCGGTGGTGACATGGACAAGCCGGTTTTGCTGACCGCCACCGGCAAGATCTCCCGCACACCCCTCAGAAATGTGTCGAAGGACAACACCTACTCTATTGCCGCACTGATCCTGCAAGAAAACGGCCGTGTCTATGGCAAGAGCCTGACCTACCCGCGTGGCTATATGGAAACCGATTCCCGTGCCGCCCAGTTTTCATACTTGAATCGGGATCAGGCTCGCACCATTGATGAGTTGCTGTCGCGCTTTCAGGAAACCGGAATTGGCCGGATTACAAAATCTGAGCCGATGAACCTGGACAAGCCATGGATTGTGGAAGCAGTTTTTGAACTCGACCCGGTGGCAAATGTGCCTGGCCCGAGCGCGATGACGATTCCGATTGGCGTGGCGCCAGGACGCATCAAGAGTACATCAAGCGCCAAGGTGCCTGAGACACGCCGTTTTCCATTTGCCTGCGGCACTGGCAGCTATAAAGAGACCACGACGCTGACTTTCCCCAAGAACGTTCGCGTAGAACGTATTCCGGACAATGTCCGTATCAAACGCGGAGACTACGAATACCAGTCCAGCTACGAGCTTAAAGGCCAGTTGCTGGTAGTCAATCGTCATTACCAGACACGCCGGCCCAAGCCGGTTTGCAACGGCGAAGACGACCGCCACTGGAACGCCTTTCGCGAGGTTCTACAGCGGGATTTACGGGCGCAGGTGTTTTTCAAGTAGCCGTTGCCTGTGACTGCCGGGCCGCATCCCAGTAACATTGGCGTTTAGAAAACCATCTTCAGGGTCAGCAGATGCAAAAGACGCTCAGCGGAATTCTGTATTCGGCCACCGATCTGGTCAATTTTTTGGAGTGCGAACACCTGACCGTGCTCGACCTGCAAAACCTTGAAACACCACTGCCCAAGACAGAAGACGACGAGCAGGCCAAGCTGATCCAGGACAAGGGCTTTGCCCACGAAGCCGCTTACGTCAACAAGCTGCGCGAGCAACACGCCAGCTTCATCGATATCGCCGCAGTCGGCAATGACCGCGATGCGCGCCACCAGGCAACGCTGCAGGCCATGCAAGCCGGCATCGAAATCATCTTCCAGGCAACGTTTCTGCAAGATGAGTTTCTGGGCTATGCCGACTTTCTACGCCGCGTCGATTCCCCATCGTCCCTGGGCGCCTATAGCTACGAAGTTCTGGACACCAAACTGGCGCGCAGCCCTAAAGGCAAGTTTGTCGTCCAGCTCGCCTACTATTCGGACCTGGTTGCCGGCATTCAGGGCACGCCACCGCAACTCATGCACGTTGTTCTGGGTGACAAGCGAGAAGTCGCGTTCCGGGTTGCCGATTACGCACACTACTACGCACGCCTCAAGGGCCGCTTTCTGGAGCGCGTAACCAATGCACAGTCTGGCGCCACTTACCCATCGCCCTGTGATCGCTGTGATCTGTGCCACTGGCGCGAGCTGTGCGCGTTACGCTGGAAGGTGGATGACCATCTGTGCCAAGTCGCCAACATCCTCAAGACCCACATTCGCAAGTTGGAAGTGGCGGGTGTTGGCACACTGGAGGCGCTGGCCAACCTCAAGGCCGGCAAGAAGATCTCCAAGATACCGCCTCCCGTACTAGTGCGCCTGCGCCATCAAGCCGGCTTGCAACTCAGGGCACGCCAAACCAGCAAAGGCATCGTCGAACTCATAGAACCAGATCCCCTGGCAGCGCCCGAAACCGGTCCGCGCGGCTTTTCCCGCATGCCCGCGCCCGACAGCGCCGATCTGTTCTTCGACATGGAAGGCAATCCGCTGGAGGACGGCGGACTCGAATACCTGTTCGGGCTGTACTTCTTTGAATCGGGCAATGCTCAATTCAAACCTTTCTGGGCACACAACCGCGCACAGGAAGGCGTCTCCTTTGAGAACTTCATGGACTTCGTGACGCAGCACCTGGCGCGTCATCCTGGCGCCCACATCTACCACTACGCATCGTATGAAGTCACCGCATTGAAGAAGCTGATGGGACTGCACGGCACACGTGAGTCCGAAGTAGACAACCTGCTGCGCCAGCACAAGATGGTGGACCTCTACCAAGTGGTGCGTGAAGCCATCCGCGTCTCTGAGCCTGCCTACTCAATCAAGAACATCGAGCACTTCTATCTTGAGGCCCGCGCAGGCAATGTCACCAATGCAGGCGCCAGTATCGTGTTCTACGAGAAGTGGAAGCAGACCCAGGACGAAGCGCTGCTGAAGGCAATTGCCGATTACAACGAAGACGATGTGCGCTCGACCTATCAGTTGCAGCAGTGGCTGCTCAAACTCCGGCCACCCGACATCCCGTGGGTGCAACACGGCGACCCGGAGGCAAGCGCCGAAGTTCCGGTAGAAGTTAGTGAAGCCGAGCAAAGACTGCTGGGCTACCGCGAGCGCCTCGTAAATACACTCCCCGCAGATCAAGACTCATGGGGTGTCGCGGAGCAGCATCGCCTGTTGGCGTTTCAATTGCTGGATTTCCACAGGCGGGCGGCCAAGCCGGAATGGTGGGGGGTGTTTGACCGCCAGGCCATGAATGCCGAAGACCGGTTTGAGAACCCGGAATGCATTGCGGGTCTGCATAGCCCCGTTCATCCGCCTCGTGCCGAAGACCGCTCCATACGCCACACGCTGCGCTACACCGAGCAGGAAATGAAGATCAAGACCGGGGACAGCTGCGTGCATGTGGACAGCCTGACACCCCTGACAGACCTGATTGTTGACGAAGACAAGCTCACCGTCAGTTTCAAGGTCGGCAAGCGTCACACACTACCACCCTACCCCATCGACATTGGGTTGAACCGCAGTATCAATAACAAGGTTCTGCAGGAAGCGCTCTTTCGGTACGCGAACTCACTAATTGGCAAAGCTGATGAACCTGCCAGCCACAACTACCCGGCGATCGATGCGATCTTGACGCGAGCGCTTCCAAGGTTGCAGAACCATGAAGCGGCCACCGCTTTGGTCCCCGAAGGAGCAACTCTGCCACAGATCATCTCGGCGCTTGAGCGGCTCGATCACAGTTACCTTTTCATCCAGGGCCCGCCCGGAGCGGGCAAGACCTTTACCGGCGCCAGAGTCATTCTGGCTTTGCTCAAGGCGGGCAAGCGCGTCGGGGTATCCTCCAACAGCCACAAAGCCATCATCAATCTGCTGCAAGAGGTCGAAAAAGCGGCCGTAGCTGACAACTTTGAATTCCGCGGCGCCAAGAAGTCCAGCAAGACCGATCCGTCCCAGCAGGTCAAAGGCAGACTGATTGTTGACGTCTGGAACAACGACGCCCTCGCCGGCACGGATTACCAACTGATCGCCGGCACGGCGTGGCTCTTTGCCGACGAGGATCAAGATCAGATGCTCGACTATCTCTTTGTCGACGAGGCCGGTCAGGTGGCGCTGGGCATGCTGGTGCCCATGGCCACCAGCGCCAGAAACATCGTTTTGCTGGGCGACCAGATGCAACTGAGCCAACCGGTTCAGGGCGTGCACCCGGGGGATTCGGGTTTGTCGAGCCTGGACTTCCTGCTTGAAGGACGGGCCACCATTGCACCGGAGCGCGGGATTTTTCTGGGAACAAGCTGGCGCATGCACCCCAAGGTGTGCCAGTTCATTTCAGACGCGGTTTATGACGGCCGGCTTCATCCCGAGCCCGGCACGGCCAAACGTGAGTTGGTGCTGGGCGCTGACGCCCACCCGGACCTGGCAAAGGCAGGCATCCGCTATCTGCCCATCCGCCACGAAGGCTGCTCGCAGTGGAGCCAAGAAGAAGTTGATTGCGTCACGGCCCTGTACAACGCCCTGCTGAAGGAATCATTTCTCGACGATCAGGGTGCTACAAAACCGATGACGGGTGAAAACATCCTGATCGTCTCGCCCTACAACATGCAGGTCAACAAGCTCAAGCTGGCTCTGCCTGATGACGCGCGGGTTGGCACTGTTGACAAGTTCCAGGGACAGGAAGCGGAGGTTGTCATCGTGTCCATGGCTACCTCCAGTGGTGACGATTTACCAAGAAACATTGAGTTCCTGTACAGCAAGAATCGACTCAACGTCGCCATATCCAGGGCCAAGTGCCTGGCCATCATGGTTGCGAACCCGGCGCTCATGAACATTGCCTGCAAGACGCCTGAGCAGATGGCGCTGGTCAACACGCTGTGCTGGGTGGCTGCGTATTCGGCTACCCAGTGACTAAAGTCGTTGTTAGCCCAACCACCTATCGAGCAAGGCAGAAACATATCGCTTGTCGAGCATGTGTCCGCCACCCGGCACAACGGTGGCGCTCAACCCCAGGAGTCCAGCAAGCTTTGTGACGTTGGCTGGATTACTCTGCCAGTCATGCTCGCCCACATGAATTTCGCAGTTCTGCGGGACGGGGTAGGTTCCAGCTTCTGCAAGTTGTGCCAGTCGCCCGGAGTGAGGAGGGATAAAGCCCAATCCGTTGTCTTCGTTTGAAAACTCTCCCACGATGGGTGAGAGCAACAAGACTTTGCCGACGTACGGTTTCATGAGGGTCTGAGCGTTCAGGAACAAGTAGGCGCCGAAAGAGTTGGCAATGACACGCGCGTCCTCCTGCCAGTAATGGGTTGTCAGGTCCTCCGCAATGATTTCGACCTGTTGTGAAAACGGAATATCCTTGAATTCACCAACAGTTTCCCGGCCAGACACGTTGAAGCCGCGGCCCAGAAGTGCTTCTCCAAGCCCGGTCCCCAGGCGACCGCCATGCCCTGGAAGGTAGTAAATGATCTCGGGTGTCATTCAAAAAGCCCCACAAGTGGCCACCCTTGTGGATAAACGTACTGGTTCTTTGTCTCGTCAAAG
>CAITQH010000487.1 GCA_903894475.1 uncultured beta proteobacterium | reverse complement strand
GGTGCGCTCGAGCTCGGCGACTTCATGAACCGAAGGCTTGGCAGCGTCCACGTCAACGAGATGCAGGGCAACCCCTTTCAGATGGATGTGAACTACCGCGGCTACACGGCCTCGCCGCTGCTGGGGACACCGCAGGGCTTGTCGGTCTACATGGATGGCGTACGCATGAATCAGCCGTTTGGCGATGTCGTGAGTTGGGACCTGATTCCGCGTTCGGCGATCTCCTGCCTCACCTTGATGCCAGGCTCCAATCCGCTGTTTGGCCTCAACACCCTGGGCGGCGCCTTGTCGGTCCAGACCAAGAATGGCAGCAGTGACCCGGGTACCTCGCTACGGGGAACTGCGGGCAGTCATGCCCGGCACAGCGCCGAGTTTGAGCATGGCAGCTCCAACGAGCACGGGCTGAACTGGTATTTCAACGCCAACCTGTTCCGGGAGGAGGGGTGGCGCAAGGATTCGCCTTCGGACGTGCGTCAGTTCTTCGGCAAGCTGGGCTGGCGAAGCGGTGAAACCGATCTCAAACTGACGCTTTCACATGCCGACAATCAATTGAGCGGTAACGGTTTGCAGGAGCAGGGATTGCTGGCGCGTGACCGCACCAGTGTCTACACCAGGCCGGATGTGACGCAGAACCGCTCGACACTGCTCAGTCTGGCCGCGAACCACGCCTTCAACGACGACTTGCTTTTCTCCGGCAATGCGTATTACCGCGATATCAACACCTCGACTTACAACGGCGACATCAATGAGGGCTCGCTCGACCAGTCGGTCTATCAGCCCAGCGCGGCCGATCAGGCAGCGCTGGCTTTGGCAGGCTACAGCGGCTATCCGGTCAAAGGGGCTACATCATCGAACACGCCATTTCCCTTGTGGCGTTGCATTGCGCAGGCGCTGCAAAATGATGAGCCCGCTGAAAAGTGCAATGGTTTGATCAACCGCACGCAGACCGCGCAGCAGAACTACGGCCTGTCAGGGCAGATGACGGCGCTGGGCGAACTCGGTGGTAAGCGCAACCGCTTTGTGGCGGGCGCGGCGGTTGACGCCAGCCGTGTCAGTTTTCGGCAGTCGTCGCAGCTTGGCTATGTGAATCCGGATCGCAGCATCACCGCTGTCAATGCCTTTGGTGATGGCGTTAGCGGTGGCACAGTGGATGGTGAACCCTACGACACGCGGGTTGATCTGGCGGGCCGCATCCAGACCTGGAGTGTCTATGCCAGCGACACACTGTCCGTTCAGAATAACCTGCACCTGACCCTGTCAGGCCGTTACAACCGCACCGGCATTGAGAACCGCGACCAGATTCATGGCGACGGCGACGGCGCCTCCCTCAGTGGCGATCATCGCTTTGCACGCTTCAATCCAGCTATCGGCCTCACCTTCAGCCCGAACCGGACACTCAACGCCTATGCTGGCTACAGCCAGAGCAGCCGCGCGCCGACCGCCATCGAACTGGGTTGTGCCAATCCGGACCAGCCGTGCAAACTGCCCAATGCCATGGCCGGTGATCCGCCGCTCAGACAGGTGGTCACACACACGCTGGAGGCTGGTCTACGCGGTACCGCGAGCGGCAATATGCAATGGAATGCGGGCATCTTCAGCGCTGAAAATTATGACGACATCCTTTTTGTGGCCGACAACCAGGCCGGGTTTGGCTACTTCAGGAACTATGGCAAAACCCGGCGTCAGGGGCTCGAACTCGGCCTTGGTGCGAAGCTTGGCAACTTGAATTTGGGCGCCCAATACACTTGGCTGGATGCGACCTACCAGAGCGTCGAAACGGTCAACGGCACAGGCAACAGCAGCAACGAGGCGGCAATGGCCGGCACCCCTGGGCTGGAGGGCACCATCAGCATTCGACCCGGCGACAAGAT
>CAITQH010000486.1 GCA_903894475.1 uncultured beta proteobacterium | reverse complement strand
TCCATGGCTCGCGTGGCACTGGATCCCGGATCAGAGCCTGCCCCGGGCTTGATCCGGGGTCCGGGATGACAATTTCAGGTTCAGGGTCCGTGTGCGGTATCGGGCCGGATTCGGGAGGCTCGCAATGACGATCCCGACTGTCATGATTTATGGAAGGCTCAATAAGCTCGATGTCGTTCATCAGGGTGCGGATCTCGTCGGTCTTGTCATGTCAGTATTGTCAATATGATAGCTGTCAGGATCCAATAGCGATTGCCGACGATTGACTCGCCGCCAGCCATTGGACCCGGTCACGCCCCTGCTCCTTGGCCTGGTACATGGCGGTGTCGGCGCGCATCAAGATGTCGTCCTGGCTCGCTTCACTGTGGATGAGCAGGGTCACGCCAATGCTGGCTGTGCAACGATGCACCAGCGTGACGGCCTCGGCACCCTCGCGCGCCATGCTCATGAGGTAAGGCGCAGCCAAAACAAGCCGTATCTTCTCGGCAATGACGTCGGCCTGCGACTTCGAATCCTGCGGGTCGAGCGCCAATTCGCCCAGCAGCACCACAAACTCGTCACCGCCAAAGCGCGCCACGGTGTCGATCTCGCGCACACAGGACTTGAGTCGGCTGGCCACCTCCACCAGCAGGAGATCGCCTGCCGAGTGCCCATGCTTGTCGTTGAGCGCCTTGAAATTGTCCAGGTCCAGAAACATCAGCGCACCATAAATAGCACTGCGCTTGCTCGCCAGCAGGGTCTGCCCCAGTCGATCGCCAAGCAGCCGCCGATTGGGCAGATGCGTCAGTACGTCATAAAACGCCAACTCGCGCACCTGCTCCTCCATCTGCTTGCGTTGGACAATGTCGGCTTCAAGTTCGCGCTGAGTGCGAAGGAGTTCTTCGGCCTGCAATTCCAGTTCAATCTGATGCACGCGCAATTCATACAAAACCTGCTGCGCTTTGTCGGGCGTCAGAAACTTGTCCCCGCGTGAGGCTTCCGTCAGGAAGTTGCGCGCCACCGCCTCGGCGCGCCGGTGCAGCACCTGGGTTCTGGTTTCGGGCTTGTCTACAGCGCGCGTCATCGGAAGGACCTGGCTGGGCCACTCAACAACGATGGCAGTCTGATCGTCCAGCGCTGGCGCACCACCGGTAAAACCCTTGAGTGTCTGTTGCAAGGCGTCGAGCAAGGCAAACGGTACCAGCGCAGCCTTGCGGCCAGCTTCGAAGGCGGCAATCAAACGCTCCTGTCCGTACTGCTCGCCGCCAGCGTTGCGGGCCTCGGTGATGCCGTCGGAATAGACCAGCAGGCTGTCGCCAGGGCCAATCGGGACGCAGACCTCTGCATAGACCTCATCGGGCAGAACACCTATGGGCAGGTTTTCACCCATGATGATCAGCACCTGGCCTTGCTTTGCCGAGAGCAGCAGTCCCGGTGTGTGGCCGGCGTTCACAAAGGTCAGCGTTCCGGCTTCCAGGTCAAAACGGTACAGGGCGAGCGTGACAAAGGACGACAGCTCGGCCAGGCGCGGCGTCAGCACCCGATGCAACTGGTTGACGATTTGCCCCGGCGTTGGCAACACCGTGCCAAAAGACTTGACCACCTGCAGGTCGGCCAGCACCTGGTGGTAGGCCGATCTGACGCCGGCGCCGATCAGCGCAGCACCCACCCCCTTGCCCATCACATCGCCCACCAGCACGTCAAAGCTGTTGGTGTGCAGGCGCCTTATGTCGGAGAAGTCGCCGTCTACCACCTGCGAGGGTTCGCTGAAGCTGCTGACGCTGGCGCCCTCGATGCCCTTGGGTATCACGCCTTTCAGCAAAGTGTGCTGGATGGCGTTGCCAAATTCGAGTTCGCGCTGGCGCGAGGCCTGCAACAGATCGGTGGCCTCTTTGAGTTCATTGAACTGGGTCTGGATTTCCTTTCGCAACGCCTCGCGGTCTAGCAGATTGCCAATCCTGAGCTGGGCGATGGAGACGTTGATCGGCTTGGTGATGTAGTCGGCTGCCCCCAGTACCAAACCGATTGACTCGGCATTGTTGTCGGACATGGCGGTCAGGAAGATAACCGGGATGTCTTTGAGTTGCGGGTCGGCCTTAAGTCGCTGGCAGACTTCGAAGCCGTCCATCTCGGGCATCATCACGTCGAGCAGGATCAGGTCGGGCGCTGCCTGGCTGGCATATTCCAGCCCCTGCGCGCCCGAGGTGGCAACCTGCAGATCAAAATCAAGCGTCAATGCTGCCATCAGCAGTTGAAGATTGATTGGCGTGTCGTCGATGACCAGAATTCGGCGTGTTGGCTTAGTCATAGTGCAGTTTTCCATTCGTATTTGGCTGCCATTTGGAGCAGACGCTGGCGTGTCAGATCGAAGCGAAATTCCGTTAGCGGCAGGCCGACCTCTACCATCTCTGGCGCCAGTGCGCTACCGGCAACAAGTCCCTGCAGCGCCTTGAAGCGGCCAATGGCATTGACCTTGCCTTGCGCGAGCATCGGCAGGATTTCATTGACCAGCGCGATGATGGCTTCTGTGTCGACCGGCTTCAGGACAAGCGGCAGGGGTGCGCTCTGTGGGGCAAGCGGTACTGCCGGCAGCCATTTGGCCAGGGCCGCCCACAGGTCGCCCTGCAGCACCGGTTTGCTCAGTACCTCATCCATGCCAGCAGCCAGGCAGCGCGCGCGCACGCCGGCAAAGGCATCGGCGCTGAAAGCGATGATCGGGCGGCGCTTTTGCTGTGTCTGCGCTTCCCACTGGCGGATGCGCCGGGCGGCGGTATAGCCGTCCATCACCGGCATCTGCAGATCGGTCAGTATCAGTTGGGCGTTCTCGCCGCCCATCAGCGCATCAAGACCTTGTTGCCCATCGTCAGCCAAGCCTACTTCAAGCCCCATCTGCCCGAGCAAGACCTGCATCACTTCCTGGTTGATCGGGCTGTCCTCGATTACCAGCACGCGACCTATGAGTTGCGGAGACTGTGTGGTATTGCCCGGCATCGTAACGAGGACCCCAGGCGATGACACGGCCAGCGCATCGGCTGCGAGCAGTCCAACTTGGATGCGAAACCAGAAGCGCGAGCCGACGCCGGCCTGGCTCTGCACTCCCGCCTCGCCGCCCATCGCCCGTGCCAGCGTACGCACGATCGACAGTCCCAGCCCGGTGCCGCCATAGTTGCGTGTGGTGGAACTGTCGGCCTGCGAGAAGGTCTGGAACAGCAGGGTCTGCTGCTCCTTGGTAATGCCGATGCCTGTGTCAGAGACTGAGAACTCAAGGGTGACGCTGTCCCCGTTGCAGGCGACCTCGGATGCATCGATGCGGACG
>CAITQH010000485.1 GCA_903894475.1 uncultured beta proteobacterium | reverse complement strand
GCCCGCCAAAAATAGCCGTCCCGACACGCACCATGGTGCTGCCGGAGGCAATGGCGGCTTCCAGATCCGCGCTCATGCCCATCGACAGGGTATCGAGCGCCAGGCCGGCGGCGTTCAAGCCGTCAAAGACTGCCTTGATGCTGGCAAAGACGGCGCAGGCAGCGTCGAAATCCGGCGCGGGTTCGGGGATGCTCATGATGCCGCGCAGGCGCAGCTTCGGCAGTCCCACCAGTTGCCGTGCCAGCGCCAGCGCGTCCTGCGGCAGCACGCCCGACTTGGTGGCGCCACCATCGGCATTGACCTGAATGCAGACCTGCAAGGGTGCCAAGTGGCCGGGGCGTTGCTCGCTCAAGCGCTCAGCAATCTTCAGACGATCCACGCTTTGCACCCAGTCAAAATGCTCGGCCACCGGACGTGTCTTGTTGCTCTGGATCGGGCCTATGCAATGCCACTGCAGGTCCAGGTGGCGCAGTGCCATGATCTTTTGCACTGCTTCCTGGATGTAGTTCTCACCAAACGCTCTCTGGCCAGCGGCGTGCGCCCGCGCTACGGCGCCGGCATCAAAGGTTTTGGAAACTGCGAGCAGTGCCACTTCCTTGTTCTGGCGCCCGGCCGCACGACAGGCGGTAGCCAGGCGGCTCTGAACGGTCTGTAAATTTTTCTCAATCATGGTCATAATTGGCCCAAGCGTAACAAAGGACAAGAGAAATCCGTGGACATTACCCAACTACTGGCCTTCAGCGTCAAGAACAAAGCGTCCGACCTGCATCTCTCGGCCGGGCTGCCACCGATGATCCGTGTGCACGGCGATGTGCGGCGCATCAACGTCGAGGCCTTGGATCACAAGCAGGTGCACGCCATGGTGTACGACATCATGAACGATACCCAGCGCAAGAACTATGAAGAGTTCCTGGAAATCGACTTTTCCTTCGAGATTGAAGGGCTGGCGCGCTTTCGGGTCAATGCTTACAACCAGCAGCGCGGCGCCGGCGCCGTGTTCCGCACCATTCCCAGCAAGATCCTGACCCTGGAGCAATTGAACGCACCCAAGATTTTTTCCGATCTGGCCTTGAAGCCGCGCGGCATGGTGCTGGTCACCGGCCCCACGGGGTCGGGCAAATCGACCACGCTGGCCGCCATGGTGAACTACCTCAACGAGACCGAGTTTGGCCACATTCTGACGGTCGAAGACCCGATCGAATTTGTCCACGAGTCAAAGAAATGCCTGGTCAACCAGCGCGAAGTCGGCCCTCACACTCTGAGTTTTTCGGCGGCTCTGCGCTCTGCGTTGCGCGAAGACCCGGACGCCATTCTGGTCGGCGAAATGCGCGATCTCGAGACGATTCGACTCGCCATGACAGCGGCAGAAACCGGGCATCTGGTGTTTGGCACACTGCACACATCCAGCGCGGCCAAGACCATCGACCGGATCATTGACGTGTTTCCGGGCGAAGAAAAGGAAATGATCCGCGCCATGTTGTCGGAGTCGCTACAGGCAGTGATTTCACAGACCCTGTGCAAGACCAAGGACGGCCAGAGCCGGGTGGCGGCACACGAGATCATGCTCGGCACCAGCGCGATTCGCAATCTGATCCGCGAGGCCAAAGTAGCGCAGATGTATTCGAGCATCCAGACCGGCAACAGCGTGGGAATGCAGACGCTCGATCAAAACCTGACCGATCTGGTCAAGCGCAACATCATCAGCCCGTCCGAGGCGCGCTCCAAAGCCAAGATCCCCGAGAACTTTCCCGGTTGATCATCGTCCTTCCAACATAGTCACCCTGCGGAGCACACAATGAAGGGAATCCTCGGACTCCTCCAGCAAAAACCCCAACCGGACCCGGTTGAAGGTCATCTGGACTCCAAACTGTTTGCCAGCACCTTTATGGGTGGGGGCGAGTCCGGCATGCTGGTGCCGTGGGAGGCTCGCGCCGTCGAGGTCGGCGCCAAGCGCATGAACCCGGATCGCGGTACGCGACTGTTGCAGCCACTTTGGGCCAAGGACAAGCATATGTCCCGGCTTGATATGGATGCGGTCAGCCGAATGGAGCCATTCATTGATTACGCCAGCGTCGCCGCGGGACGCGACCTGATACGTCAGGACGAGCAGGGCAACTTCATGGTCGTACTGCTCACTGGCAGCATTGCGGTTGATCGCGTGCAGCCCTGGGGCGAGCGGATGCGCCTGACGGAGGCGGTGCCTGGCGAAATGCTGGGCGAAATGTCGCTGCTCGATGGGGGGGTGCGCTTTTCTGTCTGTACCACGCTGACTGACTGCGAAATCGCAGTGCTGAGTGCCGACGCCATGGATCAGATGCTGAGCGCCGATCCGGCACTGACCGCCAGTCTGGTCACGGTGCTGGCGCGCAAACTTTCGCTACGGCTGCGCGGCGTCAGCGCTCGCCTAAGCGAAAAAAGATGACCCAGGGGAGCATTGCACGCCATGGAACGCGATCAAGCCACCAAATTTGTTAACGATCTGCTCAAGCTGATGGTCAGCCGCGGCGGCAGCGACCTGTTCATCACGGCAGACTTTCCGCCGGCCATGAAGGTGGACGGCAAGGTTACCAAGGTCTCGCCGCAGCCGCTCAACGCGGCACACACCATGGCGCTGGCGCGCTCGGTCATGAACGACAAGCAGGTAGCCGAGTTTGAGCGCACCAAGGAATGCAACTTTGCCATCTCGCCGCCAGGCATAGGCCGCTTTCGCGTCAACTCCTTCATCCAGCAGGGCAAGGTCGGCATGGTGCTGCGCGTCATTCCCCTGACCGTTCCCACCATCGATGGTCTGGCCGTGCCGCAGATCCTCAAGGAAGTGTCAACCGCCAAGCGCGGTCTGTGCATACTGGTAGGTGCCACCGGATCGGGCAAGTCAACCACACTGGCTGCCATGGTGGACTGGCGCAATGAAAACTCGTTCGGCCACATCATCACCATCGAAGACCCGATCGAGTTTGTTCATGCCCACAAGAATTGCGTGGTGACCCAGCGTGAGATCGGCATCGACACCGACAGCTGGGGTGCTGCCCTGAAGAACACGCTGCGTCAGGCACCTGATGTAATCCTGATGGGAGAAATCCGGGACCGTGAAGCGATGGAACACGCCGTTTCCTTTGCCGAAACCGGCCACCTGTGCATGGCCACGCTGCATGCCAACAACGCCAATCAGGCGCTGGACCGCATCATCAACTTCTTTCCGGAGGAACGACGCGCCCAGTTGCTGATGGACCTGTCGCTCAACCTCAAGGCCATGGTGTCGCAGCGCCTGATTCCGCGACAGGACGGCCGCGGCCGGGTTGCCGTGGTCGAGATCATGCTCAATACGCCACTGATTTCAGACATGATCTTCAAGGGTGAAGTCTCCGAGATCAAGGAGATCATGAAGAAGAGCCGCAATCTGGGCATGCAGACTTTTGATCAGGCCCTGTTCGATGCCTATGAGAGCAAACTCATCACCTACGAAGACGCCCTGCGCAACGCAGATTCACTCAACGACCTGCGTCTGCAGATCAAACTCAACAGCCAGCACAGCAAGACGCAGGATCTGGCCAGTGGAACCGAGAACTTTGCCATCGTATGAACAACATCAACGCCAAAACATATCAAGCCACACCCGCGCGTCAGGTCGCCTTCCTGGGTCTGGGTGTCATGGGCTACCCAATGGCCGGGCATCTGGCCGGTGCCGGTCACCAGGTCACGGTTTACAACCGCAGCACTGCCAAAGCAGATGCATGGTGCGCTGAATTTGGCGCGCCCGGGCAGGGGAAGCAGGGTTTGCGCCAGGCCGCCACGCCCAGGCTTGCGGCGCAGCAAGCCGATATTGTTTTTTGCTGCGTCGGCAACGACGACGATCTGCGCAGCGTGACGCTCGGAGCAGATGGCGCTTTTGCCGGCATGAAACCAGGCGCCGTCCTTGTTGATCACACCACGGCCTCGGCCCGTGTGGCGCGCGAGCTGTACGGCACTGCGAGCGAGCTCGGTCTGGCCTTCATCGATGCGCCTGTCTCGGGCGGTCAGGCCGGTGCGCAAAACGGCCTGCTGACGGTGATGTGCGGCGGCGATGCGGCGGCATTTGAGGTGGCACAGCCGGTTGCCATGGCTTTCTCCAGGGCCTTCACCTTGCTCGGACAGAGCGGCGCCGGGCAACTCGCCAAAATGGTGAACCAGATCTGCATTGCCGGCCTGGTGCAGGGCCTGAGCGAGGCAATTGCCTTTGGCCAGCTCGCCGGCCTGGACATGCCGCAAGTGCTGGATGTCATTGGCAAGGGTGCTGCGCAGAGCTGGCAACTCGACAACCGGGGCAAGACCATGGTCGCCGACAAGTTTGACTTCGGCTTTGCCGTCGACTGGATGCGCAAGGACCTGGGCCTGGTACTCGATGAAGCCAAGCGGAATGGGGCGCGGCTACCGGTGACCGCGCTGGTGGACCAGTTCTACGCCGATGTGCAGCACATGGGCGGCAAACGCTGGGACACTTCCAGCCTGATCAAGCGACTGCGCTGACAAGAGGTTTGCCACCCCGCGCCATCATTGTCATCCCTGGCCCGCTTGACTGTCATCCCTGGCTCGCTTGACTGTCATCCCGGGCTCGCTTGACTGTCATCCCGGGCTCGACCCGGGATCCAGTGCCATGCACAAACTGGATTGCGGGTCGCGGCCCGCAATGACAAACCAGAGGCCCGCAATGACAAAACTTGCCGCGATAACGTATGGAGGGTCTTACTTCTTGGGTTCCGTGGTCGCTGGCTTCGGTTGCAGGCGTTGCAACTCTTCTTCGCTGATGAGTTCCACCACGCGCACCACTTTCTTCACGCCTTCAATGCTGCGCACCAGGTCCGTGGCCCGGTTTGCTTCGCGCTGGGTCACCCGTCCCATCAGGTAGGTCGTGCCGCGCTCCGTGACCACCTTGAAGGAATTGGCAAACAGGTCCTGCGCATCGACCATGCTGGCTTTGACCTTACCCGTCACCAGGGAGTCGGAGGAGCGCTGCGAAAGTGTGCTGTTCTCCATGACACCGATCTCGTTGACCACGCTGCGCACGTTCTCGACTTTAGAGAGGATCTGCTCCACCAGTTGCTGGTCCTGCGCATTGGGCACTTCGCCGGTCAGCAGCACTTGCCGGTTGTAACTGGTGACGTTGACATGGCCACGCTCGCCCAGGTTCTCCCGGATGCGGTTGGCGCCGCGCAACTCAATGCCTTCATCCTCCACCTGCATGCCCGAGGTGCGGCGGTCGGTAGCCATCAGCGTACCCATCACAGCGCCGCCCATCATGATGGGGGCACAGGCACTCAGGGCAGTGCCCAGGCAGACGCCGAGCAGGACCGAGCCCAGCAGTTTTTGATTTGCAATTTTCATGGTTGACCTTCCTGATCTCCGAGTAACTGGGCATCCACCGCATCGCAGATGCAGTGCAGCGCCAGAATATGAACTTCCTGAATGCGCGCCGTGCGTTCATGTGGCACGCAGATGTGCACATCGGTGTCGCGCAGCGCGTGGCTCATCTTGCCGCCGCCACGCCCGCTCAAACCGACCACCACCATTTCGCGCTCATGTGCTGCCTCGATGGCGGCCAGCACATTGGCCGAATTGCCACTGGTCGAAATCGCCAACAGCACGTCGCCAGGTTGACCCAGAGCACGCACCTGACGAGAAAAAATGACGTCGAAGTCGTAGTCGTTGGCAATCGCCGTGATGATGGAACTGTCGGTGGTCAGCGCAATCGCTGCCAGTTCCGGCCGCTCACGCTCGTAGCGCCCGACAAATTCGGCTGAAAAATGCTGCGCATCCGCTGCCGATCCGCCATTGCCACAGGCCAACACCTTGTTGCCGCTGGTGACACAGCTGAGCATCGCCTGCACCGCTGCCGCGATCGGTTTGCTCAGCACCTGGGCGGCCTGGTACTTCAGGTCGGCGCTGTCAATAAAGTGTTGTTCGATTCGTTGCTCAAGCATAAGCGGATGATACCCGGCCCGTACTTAAGTTGCGCTTGACAGCCACCGTGCTACCACCCCAGCGCCACCCCATCGCGCCGCGGATCGGCGGCACCAAGCCAGCCCCCCTCGCGGCGCATCAAAAAGCCCAGGCCGCTGGTCATGGGAACGATGTCAAGCGCGTGTCCCTTGGCAGCCAGGGCGGCTGCCTGTGTTGCTGCGCTGCTTCCTCTTTCCAGTTGCAGCTTGCCGCGCACGGCGGTGGAAACATGGCCGCGTGCCAGCGCCTCGGCCGGGCTGAGCTGGTTCGCCAGCATCTCGATCAAACTCGCAGTGATGTAGTCAACGATCTGCCCGCCGCCAGCGGAACCGCCGACAACAACCACTTTGCCGTTGCGGTCAAAAACGATGGTTGGGGCCATCGATGTCACCGGCCGCTTGCCCGCCTGCATTCGGTTGGGTGCGGCCTGACCAGCGCGCGGCGCTGTAGAAAAGTTGGTCATGGCATTGTTCAGCACGAAACCGTCCACCATCAGGCGCGAGCCGAAATTGAGATTGTTGGTAGTCGTCATGCTCAGCGCGTTGCCGGCAGCGTCAACGATGGCGAGCTGGCTGGTAGCGTCCGCCACTTCGGATGGCGGCGCTGGCATCAGCTCCGAAGTGGCCGTCGCGACGTTCACGACACCGGCCTTCACGTCTTTGGTCATGCGCTCTGGACTGATCAGCTGAGTGCGTTGGCGCACATAAGCCGGTGTCAGCAGGGATGCGGTCGGCACGCGCACAAAGCCGGGGTCTCCGATGTACTGCTGGCGGTCGGCCTGCGCCAGTCGACCTGCCTCGGCGTAAAAGTGGACAAACTCCGGATCGTCAAAGCTGAAGCGCAAGCCCTCCTTGCCTGTCATTGGGCGCGCTTCCAGCATCTGCAACATTTGCAACACCATCACGCCGCCATAGGAGGAGGGACCCATGGCACAGACCGAATACACCAGAAAGGGCGCGCACAGCGGATCGCGTGGCTCGCTGCGGTAGGCTGCCAAATCGGCCTCGGTCATCAGGCTTGGCCGATAACCGCGCTGCGCAGAAGCCACCAGGGCTTTACCGGCGCCGCCCTCCCACAAAGCTGCCGGGCCGCGCGCGGCGACGCGGCGCAGCGTGACAGCGTAAGCCGGATGGGTCAGCGTGGCACCAACCGGCAGTACCTTGCCGTCAGCACCGAAGTACAGCGATACCATGTCCGGATGGTCTTTGGCTGCACTGGC
>CAITQH010000484.1 GCA_903894475.1 uncultured beta proteobacterium | reverse complement strand
TAATCGCCGACGTGAACCGTCGCCTTGGTGTCTATGCTGATTCTCAAGGTGTATTCATCTGCATCGGCCAGTGCGTTCACGCCTCTGACGTTCTCGAAGATGTCATCGGTTTCGTCTGTTTTTTTTGAACCTTGGATTTGGCCACTGTGCGCAGTCGGTAATCCTGGCGGTTCAAGAGATTGGAGATGGTGCGCACACTGGGCAGCGATTGTTCAGACCAGCCCTTTTGCACGAGCGCCTCGTGTACCGTTTTGGCCGTCATGTTGGTGTATAGCAAGGTGGTGCGCAAGCTCGCCTGTGATTCGCTGTGCGGCTCCATGATGGTTTGTATTTCAGCCAACAGCTTGGGGTGTTTGTCTTCTGTTTTTGGCTTACCTCGGGCTGTGATGTCATTGACGCAAGCGATGCCAGTTTGAAACTCATGAATGCCCAACTCAACGGCTCTTCGATTCCAGCCGAACACATCCTCAGCCACACGTCGCTTGCCATCGAGCAACGTCATCGTTACATCACCCATCGCGCGACGCCGCGCTGGCCATGCAATCAAATCAATCAGCCGCCCAATCAAATCCGCCATCTCCGTAGACACGCCGTTGCGCTCCAGTGTGCTTGTCTTCATACGCAGCAACTCCGTTTGTGCAGAATGAAGTCATTATAAACGGTACTTTAGTAATTACCGAATCCCTTAGTACTTCCCGGGACTCCAATAGCCACCAACCGGCGAACAAGCCAAACCACTCAGGTTCGCCAGAAAGCTGAAAGCCCGTTAATGCTCAGATGTGCTGCGCTGCGCCTAGCTGTTAGGTGGCTCGTACCCGGCTGCTTGCGCCCAATCGTTAAACAGGTCGCGGAGCTCTTCAGGGAGGTCAAGCACGAAGTCAATGTCCAGGGGGTACGCATCCGTCAGGAAGTAGCGGCAGGCATCGAGCAGCACTTGGCCCTGCCTGGCGTCTTTCGGCTTCTTTTGAGCATTTCGTTCAGGCTTCCTGGCCAACCACAGCTTATGAACGGCCATCCACCGGGGGTCCGGAACATAGAGCGGGCAGGCTCTATGGCGCTGGGTTGCAACCACGGCAAATACTGCTTTTCCGCGCAACAGCCATTCTTGCTCCACCAACGAGACCATCGGCTCGAAGGCCTCATTCCTGGGCAGCGGCGCTCGACTTGGTGCCGCCAACAACTCTACCTCGTAGCCTGCGCTGTTAACTGCTTGATAGGGCTTTTTGGGGTTCAAGCGGTAACTGGAGTCAATGGATTGCAGCACCGCCATCAGAGACTTGCGGCCTTTGGCATCTGAGTCCGGGACTAACATGGCAAGGGATACGGATGAGCCTCGGCACCAGGCCAAGTCAAAATCCTGGGTAGGCTCATTGCCCGCTGGAAATTTCACGCCACACAGAGTCTCATAGGCTGCAAAAGCATTGGTTCCAACAACAAGAAGGTCGTATCGAAGCAGCCCCGCAACATCCAGTGCGCGCAGCAGTTCGCCCTGCTTGTCCAGCATCACCGGCAATCGGAGTGCTCGATACTGAAGGGCGCGCTGCTCGATGAGGGCGTCGGCATCAGCAGCCCGTTTTTTGGCCAACTCCTTTTCAGCGACGAACGAGTCGTAAAGAGCCTCGGTCTCTGGCGAGCGCACGCCCTTGGTGGTAGCGCTGTCGTAGCCGCCTTTCTTTACTGCGAGATACTCAACATCGCCTTTGGGCTGCCAGAACATCGAGGTGGGCAGAGACGCCAAGGTCCGTCGCGCCTCATGCCATTGGTCGTAAGCTGCCTCGAGGTTGGCAATGATTTGGCCAGAATCGGACGGAAAAGGGATGAAATCAGACTTGAGGTATGCCATAGGGTATTGAGTATAGGAATATTCCACCGACTACGCACACTTTTGTCCATAGTCGGTGGAACAATGAACAACTGCGTGCCCGGTCCCACGCCCACGGCACTCTCGCGGACGCCCGCAAAGTGCTACAGGTTTAACTTTCTTGCCATGGTTGCAAAGGCTGGGCCACCAGCGTAGTAAAACCCAAACTGTTGGCCAACCTTTCGCAACAGCCGGCCGGCTCACCTGGTGACTCTTTTGGCGCAGACGAGTCGCTTCACAGGGGCACTGCCCCCACTTTGGCGCTGATTTTCAGACTTCGTTGTTGATGGCCGCAGCTTCGGGGTACAGGTTGGGCAGCAAAATGTTCAGCGCGTCCAGCGGAAAATTGAAAGCCACCGGGCTCTTGGGGCCGTCGCTTACGAGCAACTTGTCCTTCACTAACTGCGCGAGAACTCTGCTCGCGGTGCGTTCGCTCAGACCGGTCATCGTCATGAACTCACCGCGCGGCGTAGGCCCGCCAAGCAGTACGTGATGCAGGGCAAGTGTGGCCTGTCGGCTGTAGTTGCTGTACTGTGAGCTTTCGGAGCGAACCAGCATCAAGGTTGCGATGCTGTCTTTGAGCCTTTCCAGGCCAAGCAGCTTGCCCATGAACGTGACCTGGTCGTCTGCGAGTTCGACGAAATACTCGCACCACTGCCCAAGCGCCTTCTCCGACAGACTGCCCCTGCCGTCCAGGTCTCCCTGGCGTGGTGCGTCGGCGCTATCGAGCAACTCGTAGTACTTGTCGCGCTGGCGTGCCAGGCCGCGGTTGACGGACCAGAGTCCGGCGGTCAGCGCCAGCATCGCGCAGTGTGTCTGCAATCGACACGCCCGGCCGTTTCCGTCGCCAAACGGGTGCACCCAAGCCGCGCGGTGGTGCGCGGCCGCTATGTAAAACAGCACGCTGTCGAGTCCTTTGAGGCGCGGATAGACCTCGTCCATCTTGGCCAGGAATGCTGGAACCGAAGTCGCCGTGGGAGGCTGGTGTCTTCCAACGCTTACATCCTGCGTGCGCAAAGCACCCGGCTCAATGACTCGGCCGTCCTGGGTGGTACGGTCGCCAGCTTGCAACCTGCGGTACAGCGCCGCGTGCGCGCTGACCAGGAAGGACGACTGTAGGGCAATGCTCTCTACGCCAGAGTCGGGCAGTATCGCTTCGAGTTCCCTTTCTGCTTCGATGTGCGCCAGGGCAATGCGCTGCCTCTGCGCGACGCTTGGGGTCACGGAAAAGTCTGCGCTCAGCGCCCGCTCGATGTTTGCGGGGTGCGTACCTTGCCCCTCAATGCGGTTGGAGTAGTACGAGTTCATCCCTCGCACGAGGTCCTGCAGTGCCCGCCGGGTGCTCGGCGCGACGGCGTGCTGCAACCGGTATGCCTTCTCGACCACCGCGCGGGTTCCCTCAATCAGGCCTCCGAGCTGCATCTGAGGCAGTAGGGGCTCGAACTGATGAGGCTGCGAGTACGCTGCGAGCGGGACAGATGGCATATTATTTGGCGGATTCTAGTTGCGTCGATTAATTGTAGCTAGCGGAATATAAAATGACAATACAAATTGATTTTTTGCCACCATTTGGCGAGATATTTGGCGGATAAATTGGCGGATTTTCTGGCAGATATCTTGGACCGGGTAGCCAGGCAAGAAGAATGGGCCGCAAACTGTATCCACAGCGCAAATGATTCAAAACATTTCGCATCAGACATAAAACAGAATCGTGTCTTTAGCAAGTCCCGCTTTAGCTTGACGGCTGCCCTGGTGCATGGCCCGGGGCAAGCATCGCACATAGTCTTGGCTTCTCTGCCAACCAGCGCGTCAATGCGAACCCGTCTTAAACAGAAGGAGTTCAGAGATGACGACACAAGCAATCACCCCCAGCGTGCAGATTGCACAACTTCCCCACTTGACCATGGAAAACCTATGGGCGCTTTGGGATGAGCTTTTCGACCGCCGCCCCGGTCACCACCATCGCACTTACCTTGAAAGTCGCATCGCGTACCGACTCCAGGAGAGAGCCTTCGGTGGCCTGTCCGGCCACGTCCGGCGCAAGCTTGAGGAAATCGGCAGGACCGGCGAAGTACCCAACCACAAGCGCCGCGCCGAGACCGAACTCTCTCCCGGCACCACCCTGATCCGGGAATTCAATGGCATCACCCATCGGGTCACGGTCATGGATGACGGTCGGTTCGATCTGAACGGCACCCCCTTCAAGAGCCTGTCCAAGGTGGCCCGCGAGATCACGGGAACGGCGTATTCCGGTCCTGTCTTCTTTGGCTTGAAGCCAACCAGCCGTGAGAGAAAGGCGGCCCGCGCATGAAAGCGCCAGCAACACGCACACCAGCACTCACGCCCAAGAAGCGCTGCGCCATCTACACCCGCAAGTCCACGGACGAGGGCCTGGACCAGGAATACAACAGCCTTGAGGCGCAGCGCGATTCCGCCCTGGCCTTTATCGACAGTCAGCGCCATGAAGGCTGGATTGCCCTCGACGATGGCTACGATGACGGCGGGTTCTCTGGCGGCAACGCCAATCGACCCTCGCTCAAGCGCCTGCTGGTGGATGTCGAGGAGGGCCGCATCGATGTGGTGGTGGTCTACAAAATTGACCGGCTGTCCCGATCCCTGTCCGACTTCGCCAAGATCGTGGATCTGTTTGATGCCAATGGCGTCACCTTTGTCTCGGTGACCCAGCAGTTCAACACAACCACCAGCATGGGACGTTTGACACTGAACATTCTGCTGTCATTTGCCCAGTTCGAACGTGAGGTCACTGGCGAGCGGATCCGGGACAAGATCGCGGCCAGCAAGGCCAGGGGCATGTGGATGGGTGGCACGCCGCCACTGGGTTACGACATCATTGACCGAAAACTGATCGTCAACGCGTCTGAGGCGGCCTTGGTGCGGGACATCTTTGCTCGGTATGCTGAGACCGGGTCTGCGGCGCAGTTGGTTCGTGAGCTGCAGATCGAGGGTCATACCACCAAGGCCTGGACCGCTCAAAACGGGCGCCGCCACGAGGGGAAGGTGATTGACCAACAGCTTCTATTCACATTGCTGCGCAATCGCCTCTACCTTGGTGAGATGACTCACAAGGGCCAATCCTTTGCCGGCCAGCATGAGGCGATCGTCAGCGCTGAGTTATGGGCGGCCGTGCACGCGATCATTGTGGGACGCAGGCAGGGCCCCAGGACCATGTACAAAAAGGAGCCAGCGCTGCTCACCGGACTGCTTTATGCGGCCGACGGTCAGCGGATGCTGCCAACCTACACTCAGAAGAAGAACGGCAAACGGTATCGGTACTACGTGCCGTATCTGGAAAAGCGTCATGCTGCGGGTGCGAGCTACGACCCCACTCGACCCAACATGGGGCCGTTGCCTGCAATGGAAATCGAGACTGCCGTACTGAAGCAGGTGCACCAGGCCTTGCAAAAGCCCGAGATGATCATCGCCGTCTGGCAGGCCGGGATGGCGCTGCGGGAACAGCAGGGGATGGATGAGCCGACCGTGCTGGTTGCCATGCGACAGATGAGCACAGTATGGGAGAGCCTGTTCCCCATCGAACAGAGCAGGATCATGCGCTTGCTGATTGAGCGTGTTCAACTGCATGAGGACGGGCTGAACATCATCTGGCGAGATGACAGCTGGCAGCGCTTTAGCAGCGAATTGAAGGGGCACCAGTTTGTGGTCGAGCAACACGCACCGGCAGAATTGGAGGAAGTCGAATGACCACACCAATCAAACCAACCAGGGAGACGCCGGCATCACGTCGCGTCGTGGTCACGCCAACCGGAACACCTCGTCAGTTTGAGATTGGCGGTCGGTCGGTGACCTTTGTGCCACTGACAATCAAGCGCCGCCATCGCAGCAAGTTGATTGTGCCTCCTGCCGGTACAACATCTGTACGTGCGACATCGTCATTCGATCTGCCCTTGATCCGCACGCTTGGAAAAGCCTTCTACTGGCAGAAGTTGATCGACAGTGGTGAGTTGGCCAACGCAAGTGATCTGGCTCGCCGCTTCAAGCTTGAGCAAGGGTGGGTGAGTGAGGTGCTCAGGATGACACAGCTGGCACCAGACATCATCCGCGCGATTTTGGAAGGACGCCAACCGAGGCATTTGAATTTGCACTCAATGCGGGGGCGCCAGACTGAGGTGCCGCTGGATTGGGATGAGCAGAGGGTCCTGTTTGAGTTTGTGGGTCAGGCGGGCGGCTGAACAGTTGGGCCCTTAGACATCAGCGAGCAAGGCTAGGAACAGCCTTTTTGTCGTCCGGAATGCCAGAGCCGCACCGATTATGTGTTCGTTTTCATCGATCTGCTGTCGGGCTCCAGTGCAGCGTTTCCAGCCGGTCGCCACGGTCAGCTTACGGGCTGTTCAATTTCAGCGCATTCGATGTAAAGGATGCTTTGAACCGTGGCTCCTACGGCTTATTGACCCAGAAGCCAAGGCCAGCGCCAAGTGCTTTGTTAGCGTTAGTAAAGTCGAGATAACTGTTGGCTTTGATGTAGTCGCCGAGCGCAGTGCCCCCCTGAGCGTCCAGGCTGGGTGCGTAGAAATACCATTTGCCAGACGGGTTGTCGTAAGCCCAAATAGTCGCCACCGTGTTGCCCGCCGCGGAAACGAACTGGGCGGGCGTCATGGTGTCACTCGTCGATACCAGGTTCCAGCCGCTGGCTAAGGCATTGCCTCCCGTCGATAGAAAGGCTGTTGCCGGAATTGCAGGACCTGGAGGTAGCACAGGAGAATAAGTGTCCTGAGCATTTACCCAAAAACCCTCGCCCGCGTTGATGCTGGTCAGAACGTCGTAGCCTTTACTCGCTGCGTACGCCGATATAGCTTGGTTGGTCAATGACGGACTGAAGAATGCCCATCTGCCATTGGCTGAGTTCCACTTCCACACACAGGCGACCTTGCTTGTGTCGCCAAACGTGGCAGCCACGTTTAGGGACGTGTTGGTGGAGTTGCCTAAGAGATTCCAGCCTCGATTGGTCTGCACTATTGGTGCTTGCCTGTTCCACCATCGCATAACCGCTTCGGAGGGCTTGCCCCTAACACTCGCGGACTTGTCGTACGCCTGTAAATGCACCGTGCTGTTTGGGAACGTGTAACTAGTACTGTTGTCCGTATACCAATAACCCCAGCTAAGCACGCCGACCAGATTGCCTTGTCCCGCAGGCGTTTCGTTGATTACCTCGTAAAGCGCCTGGTACACGTCCGCTTGTTGCATATAGTCGCGTTGCTTCGAACCGGCCAAAGAGCTACATCCCGCGCCGCAACCGATACCTGGCTCGATATAGTCCTCGGCGACTGCTCCACCGAAGACTGAAGGAGTCCCAACCATCACCATTATTTGAGCCGGGTACTGTCGCGCTTCTTGAAGTATGGACCTCAATGTCGCCTTCATGTCATCGCGTGAAATGGTTTCCGGGACGCTTCTGCCTTGGGCAACGTTGTATATGTCCAGCATAAGTACATCAAACAGACTGATGAATTCCGCGCGTTTGGCCGCCCGATCAGCATCGGAAGAACCAACCGTGCCCCCATTGAATGAGTAGACCTCGCTCCATGAAATGTGCGGTTTCACTTGTGCTGCATACACGAGTTTTCCGGTGTAACCTGTGGCGCGAACCGCATTCACTAACTTCTGCCAGTATGCGACCGGCAGACTACTCATGTACTGTAGGTTAAGGCCCAACGCCAAATACTCAATCTTGAGGTCGCGCGCGATTCCCGCGTACTCCACGACGTAGGGCTGGTATGCGGCGAACCACGCATCCCAGAAGGCCGTGTGTGAGGAATCAACGTCCACCGGGATTGGACCATAAACGCTGAGATGCATCATGAAAGCCAAGTTACGACTTCGTGCAGCTGCGACAAGGCGCGTGTACTCGTCACGTGTCATCATTACCGGAGCCAGGTAAAGTGGACCCCAGAGGCTAGTACATTGACACGTAAATAACGGAACATGAGTACACTCTCGTTATCGCCAACAGGCATACACAGGAGCGGTCATGCGCCAGACAGAATTGAACTTGAGCGAAGAGGATCGCTCGATAGTCGAAGGTATACGTGGCAAG
>CAITQH010000483.1 GCA_903894475.1 uncultured beta proteobacterium | reverse complement strand
TTGGCAGCCGACAGCGTGACGGTCTTGGCGCTGATGGTGCTGACGGCGTTGTCGGTGTACGTGATGTTGTAGTTGCTGGTCACGTCGATATTGCTGCTGTCTTTGATGCTCAGGCCGCTGGCGTGTACGGTCTTGCTGCCAGTGCCAACGTTCTTGGTGATAAACGCCTGCGTTGGTGCCGTGCCGACGACTTCGCCCGCACCCGCGCCGGCCAATGCGCCGACCGTGACAACACCTGCTGCCGTCGTTGTACCGTCATAGGTTTTGGTGACTTGCGATGCCGTCACTGTCAAACCCGCTCGCGTGACATCCACCGTTTGCGTACCGCCTGTGAAGCTGTAGTTGCTGGCTGAACCCGTGCCGCTCACCAAAGCGAGGCTGCCGAGCGTGACGGTCTTGCCGTTGCCGACGTTCTTGCCCGCCACCGTGCCGGTGCCGCTCAGGGTTAGTGCTTCTACACCCACCAGTGAGCCCAGTGTGAAGAGGCCCGCGCCCACGTTGGCGGTGCCGTCGTAACCGCGCGTGCCGCTAAAGCTCACTGCATAGGGGTTGATCGTGCTGGTCGTATTGCTGGCGTAAGTTACGGCATAGTTGTTGCCGCTGTTGCCATCGCTCAGGGTCACGCCCGATATGGTCACTGTCTTGTTGCCAGCACCTGCGTTGGCATTGGTAAATGCAAAGGTGCCGCCAGACAAGGTGTCGCCCGAGAACAGCGTGCCACCACTTGCCGTCGCCGTAGCGCTGGCAGTGGTGGTGCCGTCGTAGGTTTTGGTGATGTTGCCGGTGGATAGCGTCAGGCTGGCCGTCGTTACACCCACCGTCTGTGTGCCGCCGATGAAGCTGTAGTTGCTGGCCACACCGCCATTCGTGCCGTTGCCCAAAGCCAGCGTGCCAAGTGTCACCGTCTTGCCGGTGCCGACGTTTTTGCTGGCCAGCGTGCCAGTGCCGCTCAAGACCAGGGTTTCCGTGCCAACGAGTGCCCCCATCGTCAGTACGCCTGCTGCCACAGTCGCTGTGCCGTCGTAGCCACGCGTGCCGGTCAGGCTCACGGCATAAGGGTTGATGGTGCTGGTGGTGTTGTCGGTGTAGGTGATGTTGTAGTTGGCGGTGACATCCGCACTGCCACTGTCACGGATCACCAGGCCGCTGGCGGCAACGGTCTTGTTGCCGGTGTCAACGTCTTTGTTGGTAAACGCCTGCGTGGCCGTTGTGCCGACGACTTCGCCCGCACCCGCGCCGGCCAATGCGCCGACCGTGACAACACCTGCTGCCGTCGTTGCACCGTCATAGGTTTTGGTGACTTGCGATGCCGTCACTGTCAAACCCGCTCGCGTGACATCCACCGTTTGCGTACCGCCTGTGAAGCTGTAGTTGCTGGCCAAACCGCCATTCGTGCCGTCGCCCAAGGCAAGCGTTCCGACCGTCACCGCTTTGGCGGTGCCGACGTCTTTGCTGGCGACCGTTCCAGTGCCGCTCAAGACCAGTGTTTCTGTACCAACGAGTGCCCCCATCATCAGTACGCCTGCAGCCACATTCGCTGTGCCGTCATAGCTGCGCGCGCCGCTCAGGTTGACCGCAAACGGGTTGATCGTGCTGACTGTGTTGTCGGCGTAAGTAATGTTGTAGTTGCCCGTCACATCCGCGCTGCCACTGTCGAGAATCACCAAGCCACTGGCGGTGACTGTCTTGTTGCCGCTGCCGACATCTTTGCTGCTAAAGACTTGCGTCGCCGCTGTGCCGACGACTTCGCCAGCACCCGCGCCTGCCAATGCGCCGACAGTGGCTGCGCCAGCTGCAGTCGTGCCAGCGTCATAGGTCTTGGTGACTTGCGCGGCGGTTACCGTGAGGTTTGCAGCGGTGATATTGGCGCTTGACGCTGCGCTGCCCGACACCAGCGTGTAGTTGCCCAAATCAGCGCCGGACAGGGTAAAGCCGCTAAACGTCACGGCCTTGCCCGTGCCCACATTCTTGTCAGCAAAACCAGTCACAGAACCTGCATCCAGCGTGACCGCATCAACGCCGATCACACCGGTCAGCGTTGGTGTCACGCCCGATAAGCTGATCGCCGAGGTGCCGTCATAGACTTTTCCGCCTTGTCCAGATAGATCCAGGCCCAGCGCCTTGGCGGTGATGTTCACCGTTGTAGTAGCTGTAGCCGCAACGCTGTAGTTGCCGCCATCGGCCCCTCCGAGCGTGATGCTGCCCAGGGTTACTGTCTTGGCAGTGCCTACGTTCCAAGTATCAAAGGTCGCACCCCCATTGGCTACGGTCACGGCGTCGCTGCCGATTACGCCAACCAAGCTCCCTGCGTTGGCAATGGTTGCCGTTGTGCTGCGGTCATATTCTTTGCTGGCGGAGGTGAATCCGCTCAGCGTCAGGCCCAGCGTGTTAATCGTGCTGGTGGTGTTGCTGGCATAGCTCACGGCATAGTTGCTGCCGCTGTTGCCGTCATTCACCGTAACACCGGCCACGGTCACCGTCTTGTCGCCTGTGCTGGCGGTCTTGTTGGTGAAGGCGAAGCTGCCGCCGGAGATCGAGTCGCTGCCGAACAGGGTGCCGCCAGTCACCGTCGCCGATCCGCTGGCAGTGGTGTTGCCGTCGTAGGTTTTGGTCACGTTACCGGTCGATAGGGTCAGACCAGCGGTAGTGATGTCGGTAGCGTAGGTGCCGCCGGTAAAGGTGTAGTTGCTGGCCAGCCCGCCAGCGCCGTTCCCCAGCGCGAGCGAGCCCAAGGTCACAACCTTGCCGGTGCCGATGTTTTTGCTGGCGACCGTGCCGGTGCCGCTGAGTGTCAACGCCTCACCACCCACCACATTGCCCAGCGTCAAGATGCCTGCGGCCACATCCGCTGTGCCGTCATACGTGCGCGTGCCGGTCAGATTGACAGCGCGCTGGCTGATGGTGCTGGTAATGTTATTGGCGTAAGTCACGGCGTAGTTGCTGCCGCTGTTGCCGTCCGTCAACGTCACGCCGGAGACCGTGACCGTCTTGTTACCGGCGCCCGCATTGGCCCCGACAAAGGCGAAGCTGCCGCCGGAGATGGTGTCGCTGCCGAACAGGGTGCCGCTGGCGACTGTGGTCGCAGCGCCTGCCGCGGTCGTGTCACCGTCGTAGGTCTTGGTCACGTTGTTGGTCGAGAGTGTCAGACTGGCTGTCGTTACATCCACGGTCTGCGTGCCGCCGGTGAAGGTGTAGTTGCCCGCCACGCCGCCATTCGTGCCATTGCCCAGGCTCAAGCTCGCAATGGTGACTGCCTTGGTGTTGGCCACATGCTTATCAAGCACGCTGCCGGTGCCGGTGAGCACCAGCGTTTCGCCACCCACCAGCGCACCCAGCGTCAGCACGCCGGCGGCTACATCGGTGGTGCCATCATAGGCGCGCGTGCCGGTCAAGCTCACGGCATAGGAGTTGATGGTGCTGGTGGTGTTGTCGGCGTAGCTCACGGTGTAGTTGCCACCCGCGTTGCCGTCGGTCACCGTCACGCCGGAGGCGGTCACGGTCTTGTTGGTTCCGGCATTTTTGTCTGCAAAGGCAAACGTGCCGCCGCTGATCGTATCCAGCGCGTTGCCGTTGCTGGCATTGGTGTAGAGCGTGCCCGCTACCACCGTCGCCGTGCCGGCTGCCGTCAGCCCGCCGTTGTAGGCACGCGTCACATCGCTGGTGCTCAGCGTCAAGTTCGCCTTGGTGATGGCGCTGTTGTTGCTGCCGGCGCCCAGTGTCACGCTGTAGTTGCTACCGCCATTGCCATCGCTCAGCGTGGCGCTGTTAAACGTCACCGTGCGGCCAGTGCCGGCATTGGCGTTGTCGTAGGTGCCGGTTGCGGCGGTCACGGTATCGCCCGCCACGCCGAGTTGGCCACTCAAGCTTGTCAGCACGCCGGCACTGGCGTCATAGCTCAGCGAGCCATCGTAGGCGCGCGTCACGCCACCGAGTGACAGTGTCACCGCCTTGGCTGTGACGTCGCCGCTGCCGTCATAGGTGCCGCTGCCAAGGCTGTAGTTGCCGCCCTGCGCGCCGGTCAGCGTTAGTGATCCCAGCGTTGCAGTCAGCGTCTTGCCCGTGCCCACATGGCGGCTGTCAAACCTGGCGCTGCCGCTCACCGCCGTCACAGTATCGCCACTAAGCTTGTTCGTACTGTCGAAAGTAAAAGTCGGCGCTGCCAGTACGGCGCTGCCGTCGTATTGCTTGGTGCCGGTCACGCCGGTGAGCGAGAGCGCGATCGGGTTAATGGTCGCCGTGGTGCTTGCGCTGGTGCTGCTCAGGCTGTAGTTGCCTGCATCGGCACCCGCCAACGCCAGGCCGGCCACCGTCACGTTCTGCGCGATCACCGCATTGCTGCCATTGCGGGCCACGTTGGCCGAAGCAAAGGCCGCGCTGGTCGCGCTGTAGCTGAGGTCGTCACCACTGATCTTGCGGTCACCGGTCAGGCCGGTCAGTGTTGCCGTGGCGCTCTGGTCATAGGTCTTGTCTTGTGCCGTGGCCGAGAGTGTGAGGGTGCGCGCCGTGATGTCGCCGGTAAAGGTCGGCAACGTGGTGGGCAAACTATAGTTGGCGTTGCTAGACGCCAGCCCGCTCCAGGTCAGCGCCTTGCCCGTGCCCACATTTTTGTTGGCATAACTGCCGGTGGCGGTGCCGGTCAGGCTCACGCTATCGCCATTGACCGTGTTGCCCAGCGTGAAGGTCGGTGTGACTGAAAAACTGGCATTCGTGGTGCCGTCGTATTCGCGGGTCAGTACCGTGCCGGCGGTGGTGCTCAAGGTCAACGGTCGCGCGCTGACTAAAACGTTGCCGGTGTTGTTGATGATCAGGGTCTTGCCAACGCCCAGCACCGCATCCTTCACCAAACCGCCAATCGTGATCTGGTACGACCCCACCCCGGCCGTCACCGGTGTGCCGCTGGAGGTCAGCGTCACCGCTGTTTCATCAACCCAGTTCGGCTTGGCCAGAGAAAACTCGGTAAACACCTGTGCGCCGGTGCTGTAAGAGAGCGAATACTGCTTGTCCAGCGTCAGCAAATCGCCGTATACCTTGGGCGTGTCGATGGTGGACGCGGTAAGGGTCGTGGCGCTATTGGCGGGCGAGGCCACAGAAAAGACATAGCGATTACCGGTCGCGGCAACCGCGCCCGGATACGTGGTGGCAAACACTGCCTCGTTATAACTCTTCAGCCCGCCAAAGCTGTCGGCATTGGTATAGGGGTCGTTGCCGTAGATCAGCCAGCGTGCGCTCCCCGTCAACGCGATGGCATTGGCACCTGCCGTGTTGGTGAAAATGCTCGAACCGCCGCCCGTGGCAAGCAGCACCGATGTGCCCGACGATGTCGACGCCGAAATCTGCCCCGCCAGCCTGAGATTGCCCGTGCCGCTTGCACCTGCCTGCGCCGTCAGACTGCTGACACTCGCCGCGCCCAGCGTCAGGTCATTGGTATCGGCCAGCGACACCGCCCCGGCGCTGGGGATGGTGACGGTGCCAAAGTTATTGCCCGTGTTGGTCAGCGTGAAATTACCGCCGCCGCTCAAACTCAGGTTGCGTCCTGCCGCGCTGAATACACCGCCCGAGATCGTCCTTGTGCTAGCGGCACTCAAGGTGCTGTCTGCCGTCAATGTCACTGGGCGACTGGAAAAGTTGACATCGTTGGTGGCCTCCAGCGTGCCGCCGCCCAAACTGATATTGCCCGCGCCGATGTTGCCCAGCGCGCCGATAGACAGCGTGCCGCCAGTGATGGTGGTGATGCCGTCATAGGTGTTGTTATTGGTCAAGATAGCCTTACCGCTGCCGGTCTTGGTCAAGCCGAACACCGAAGCGCCATCGGTCACGATGCCCGACAAAGTGAGTTGCGCGCCACCCACATCCATAAAGCTGTTCGCCCCCAGCGTGAGGCCACCGGCAAAACTGCTGGTGCCCGTGCTGGTTTTGAGCGTGCCGCCATTCAGTGTTACCGCCTCAGTGGTCGAATACGTCACCCCCTGAAAATCGAGCGTTGCGCCGCTCGCCACCGTGGTACCGGCAGCGTTAGTGCCGAGCGCGCCATCCTTGGTCACCGCCAGCGTGCCGGTGTCCTCCACCGAAGTGGTGCCGGTGTAGGTGTTGATGCCGCCAAGCGTCATCACGCCCGAGCCTTTTTTGATCAGGCTCCCCGCCCCGGAGAGCAGGCCGCTGTAGAGGGTGTCGGTGTTGTCACCCCCCGTGGTCAGCGCGGCCGAGCTTGTGACTGCGCCCTCACCGGCGAGTGAACCAATGGTCTGATTGAAGCCGGTCGAGAAGGTTGCGCCGCTGGCCACCGTCACCGCCGTGCTGGACGACATACGGTTGGCAACTAACGGGGTCAAGAAACCCTCGTTGATGTTCGTCGCGCCGGTGTAAGTATTGGCGCTGGCACCGGAGAACGACAGCGTTCTGGGGCCGATCTTGGTGAAGCCATAGATGCCAGTGCTCGAAATCACGTTGGTCAGATCAAACTGCGCGCCACCAGTGGCCTCGATGGTGCTGTTGGCTGTCAGTGAAATCGGGCCGGGGAAGGTCAGCGTGCCGCTAGCCCCATTGCCCCGGAGCGTGCCGCCTTCAAGGATGAGCGGCTCGGCCACGACATAGCTCACCGGCAATTCCAGTGTTGCGCCGGTTTTCACCGTGGTCGATCCCACTGCGGTCGTACCCAGCGCGTTGCTCATCACCGCCTTTACCGTGCCGGCATTGATGGTGGTGGCACCGGTGTAAGTACCGTTACCCGAGATCGAGAGCAAACCGGCACCGTCTTTGGTAAAGCCGTAGGTAGTGCCGCTGATGTGGTTGATATTAAGGCTGGTGCCGGCCACGTCGATGAAACTATTGGCAGTCAAGGTCAGCGTGCCCAGGCTCAACGAACTAGCCCCTGTGCTGGCGGCCAGCGTGCCGCCAGCCAAGGTGACGGCTTCACCCGACGTGATAACGGTCGCGCGCAAGTCCAGTGTCGCGCCGCTATTCACGGTAATGCCACCCGTTACGGTACCCAGTGCGGAAGCATTGCTCACCGCCAGCGTACCGGCGCTCACCGTCACCGCGCCGTCATACGTGGTGTTGGCACCGGAAAGAATCGCCGTGCCGGCCCCGTTCTTGGTCAGCGTGCGGGCAGAGGCATCCGAAATCACGCCAGACAGCGTCAACTCCGTACCGGATACGTCGATGAAGCTATTGGCCCCCAGCGCGACGGTGCCGCTCAGGCTGCTGGTGCCGGTGCTGGCCTTGATCGTGCCGCCGTTCAGCGTGAGGTTCTCGGCACCGATCGTCACGTTTTGCAAATCGAGGGTCGCGCCACTGGCCACAGTCACGCCGCCGGCGCTGGTGCCCAGCCCAAGGGCGTTCGCCACGCCCAGCGTGCCGCCGTTCACCGTGGTGGCCCCGGTATAGGTGTTGGCAGCGCCCAGCACCACCGTGCCGGTGCCGGTGCCCTTGGTCAGCGCGGTCGTGCCGCTGATCACGCCATTCAGAGACAAGGTCAAGTTGGCATCAGCATCCACCGAGGTGCCAGCGGTCATGGTGATGGTGCCGGCCAAACTGCTGTTGCCAACGCTGGCCTTGATCAGTGCATTGCCGGTGTTGGTGATGGCCTCGGCCCCGACTGCCACACCGCGCAGATCAAGAATCACCTGCGAGCCAGAGGCCAGTGTGGTGCCGCCCACGGTGCTACCCAGTCCGCTGGCATGGGTAACGGCCACCGTGCCGGCCGCATTGATGTTGGTCACGCCGTCATAGGTGTTGGCACCCGCCAACACCAGCGTGCCGACACCGGTTTTGGTGATGCCATAGGTGTTGACGCCATCCGCAATCACGCCGGACAGCGTGAGTTGCGTGCCATTGACCAGTATCGCGCCGGTCGCCCCCAGCGTGATGTCGCCGGCGAAGCTGCTGGTGCCGGCCGCATCGGCCAGCGTGCCGGTCAGCGCCAGGGCTTCGGCGCCGATCAGCGCATCGCTGAGCGACAACATTGCCCCGCTGGCCACGGTGGTACCACCAGTGGTGCTACCCAGTGCGGCCGCATTGGACGCAGTGATGCCGCCCGCGCTGATGGTCGTTATGCCGTCGTAGGTGTTGGCACCCGAGAGCGTCAGCGTGCCGCTGCCCAGCTTGGTCAACCCGCCGCTGCCCGAGATCACGCCCGAGAAAGTGGTGCTGGTGTTGTTACCGCCCGCCGTCAGCGTGGCCGCGCCCAGCACTATGTCGCCCGCGCCGGCAATCGAGCCGACCGTTTCATTGAAGCCCGCCAGGTTCCAAGTGGCACCGCTGGCGACAGTGACCGCCGAGGTATCGGCAATCACCCCCGCCTTGCCGCTCACCAGCGTACCGGCGTTCACATTGGTGCCACCGGTGTACAGGTTGGTGCCGCCCAAGGTCAGTGTGCCCGCCCCGGTCTTGGTCAGCCCGCCGGAAGTGGCGGTGCTGGCACCGTTCCAGGTCAGGTTGGTGCCAGCGGTCGACACCTCCATCGTGCTGTCGATGCCTGCGTTCAGCGTGAAATTGCGGTCGGTGCTGGTGCTGGCTCCGCTATAGCGCAATGCGCCGCCGTTAAACACCAGATTGGTCGCCGCATTGGTGGCCGCCCCTATGCCGCTGGCCACGCCGCCATTGCCCAAGCTGGCCACGCTCAGCGTGCCGGCGGTGAGTGTGGTGATGCCGGTGTAAGTGTTGGCGTTGCTCAGAATTGCCGTGCCAGCACCGATATTTTTAATGCCACTGGTGCCGCTGATCAGGCTATCGACGGTGAGCTGATCGCCGTTACCGACGTTGAGGTTGATGTAGTTATTGGCGAGGCTGGGCAAGGTGATGGTGCTGGAAATGGCCGAGGTACCGGTACTGGTGGCCAGCGTGCTGTTGTTGCCCATGGTCAGCGCCTCGCCGCTGAGGCTAACGCCTCGCAGGTCGAGCGTAGTGCCATTATTCAGCGTGGTGCCGCCCACACTGCTGCCCAGCGTACCGCTGCCACTGAGGGCGATGGTACCGCCCGTGATGTTGGTAACACCGTCATAGGTGTTGGCACCGGTCAATACCCAGGCGCCGGCACCGGTTTTGGTCACGCCACCCGTGCCCGAAATCACGCCGGAGAAACTGCTGCCACCGGGGTTGGTGGTGAGCGTGGCTGCGCCCAGGGTGATGGTGCCAGTGCCGGTGGTGTAAATATCCGCCACGGTCTCGTTGTAGCCATTCAGATCCCAGGAGGTGTCGTTTGACCCAAACCAGACCTGCGCACTGTCGGACAGGACTCCGGCCGCGCCGTTGCGCACCGTGCCACCGTTTATGTTGAGGATTCCCGAAAAGGTATTGGCACCCGAGAGCGTCAGGGTGCCTATGTCATATTTGTAGACGTTGTAAGCGCCGGAAATAACCCCGGAAAACTCACAATCGGTGCTGTTACTCATTATCAGGTGGTTGCCGAGGACGATATTGCCAGCCCCGTTGAGCGTGCTGATGTATTCGTAGTAGCCCGCCGTCTGCAACGTGGCATTCGCAGCCACGTTGAGGGCTTTGTAGCTCGGCAGGATGCTCACTTTGTAGGCGCCGACAATCCCATAGGTCCAGAGCGTTCCCTCATTCACATTGACGACAGAGCTTTGCCATCCGTTCCAGGCCGTGCTGCTCAACGCAATAATCTTTAATGTCCCGGCACCGGCCTTGCTGAACGCTCCGGTACCTGCCAGGGCTCGGTTGTAGATCGAGCTCACCCCGCTGACGACATCAATGGTGCCGCCACCCGCATTAAAGCTAAAGTAATCGTTGCCGCCTCCAAACGCGGTTAATCCGCCCGGTATCCTGAGGGTGCCGCCGTTGAAGACCACGCCAAGTGTCGTGTTCATTGATCCCGCAGCAGCAATCGACAGCACGCCGCCGTTGATCGTGGTCGTTCCACTGTAGTTATTGAGGGTATTGCCCAACACCACGGTGCCTGCTCCGGTGCCTTTAGTGAGCGCGTTTGTGCCGCTACTAAGCTGGCCGCTCAGCGTGAGCGTCGCGCCGCTGCCGGCATCCACCGTGAAGCCGCTGGGCAAGGCAATGTCGGCAGCATAGCTGGACGTGCCGGTGCTGGCGGTCAGGGTGCTGTTGGCATTGAAGCCGGCGCCGGCAAAGGCCACGCCTTGCAGGTCGAGCGTGCCATTAACCGTGATGGAGTTGGAGAGGCTTTTCTTGGTCGCCAGGGTCGCGCCGCTAGCAATGGTGGCGCTACCGGTCCCAATGCTGCCGGTGGTTTCCACCAGTAACGTGCCGCCGCTGACCGTGGTGGTGCCGCCGCTGTAGGTGTTGGCACCCGACAGCGTGAGCGTGCCGTTGCCGGTCTTGGTTAGTGAGGCGCTAGTGTTACTGAGCACGCCGCTGAACACCGTGCTGCTGTTGTCGCCGCCAACGGTCAGCGCTTTTATATAGATGTTGCCAGCGCCACTGATGGAGCCTACCGTTTCAGCAAAACCCGCCGCATTCCACGCCGCGCCCGAGGCTACCGTAACCGCCGAACTATCAGAGATCACCCCGGCCGCCCCGCCTCGCAGCGAACCGGCGCTCACGGTGGTGGCGCCGGTCCAAGCATTGGCCCCGGAAAGCACCAACTCGCCGGCGCCCGCCTTGGTCAGCGAGCCGGTGGTGGCTGCACTCGCACCGCCCCAGGTGATGATGGTGCCGCTACTCTGCACATCGATGGTGCTGGTGGTGCCGGCTGTGAGCGTGAAGGCACGGTTAGTTGAGTCGTCTTGGCCGGTGTGTAGCAGCGTGCCGCCACCCAGCACCAGGTTAGCCGCGGCATTGCTTGCTGCACCGAGATTTCCTGCTGTTCCGCCACCGCCAACCGTGACCACGCTCACGGTGCCGGCGTTGATGGTGGTGACGCCGGTGTAAGTGTTGGTGCCGGAAAGCACCAGCGTGCCCGCACCGATTTTGGTGAGGTTGGTCTTGCTGATGACCGCGCTGTAGGTGCCGCTGCCGCTGCCCGCGTTGAAGGTGGTGGTGCCGAGGCCGCTGATGGTGCCGCTGGCATTGCCGCTGATGGTGGTGCCGGCGTTGAGCACCACATCGAGCGTGCCGGTGGAGTTGCTGATGGCGGCATTGACGACGATGGCCCCTGCTGCGGTGAGCGTAAGCGTGCGCGTACCGGCGGCGGTGCCGGTGGCAATGGCGCTGGAAACGGTGATGTTGCCCGCCTCGGCCCCGGTGCTGCCGGTGGTGATGGTGACGCTGGTGCCGGCGTTAAGGCTGGTCTGGATGGTGGTGTTGAGCACCTTGGCGGCGGTGGCCGTTGGCGTAAAGACATTGGGGTTGCCGCCACTGAAGGTGCCGCCGGTGGTCGACGAGGTGATGGTGACGTTCCACGGATCAAGCAACCAGTTGCCGGCCTGCCCGGCGCTGGCCGAGGCGTCCACATTGCCCATGGCTTGCAGGTTGTTGTGGCTGGAGGTTTCTACTTGCCCGCCGTTGCCAAACTGCGCGCCACCCTTGGCCGCTATCTGGCCGTAGAAGCCGGTGTAGGACTCCGACCACAATACCGCCGTCCCACCAGCGCCGACTCTTGTGGCGCTTACGTCGATGCGGGCGGTGTCGGCCATGACTACGGCTTGGGCGGTGGAGATATTCCCCCTCTCCCCCGGGCCCTCTCCCGCAAGGGGCGAGGGGAGCAAGCCGCCTTGCCAGTCGCCACCTACCAACACGGTGCCGCCGCCGGTTTCTCCAGTGGCATCAATCAGGGTGGTGTCCAGCAGGCCAATCTGCTCGCCGCCGAGCGTGACCTTGCCGCCGCGCCCGCGTGAGGAGCCGGTGCGCAGCAGGGTGGTGCCGGTCAGGGCCAGCGTGGGGCGGCGGTCTTCGGGTGCTGGCGGGTCGGTGGGCTTGCGCGTGTTGGCGCTGTTGCCGGCTTCAACATGAATGCGCCCGCCGCTGCTTGCGCCAGAGGCGTCGAGCAGGGCGCTGCTCAGGGTAAGGTTGCCGCTGGCCACCAGGCTGATGCTGCCGCCTTGTGCGTCGACAGAGTTGCCGGAACTGGCTGCGCTATCCACGCCAGTGGCGCTGAGCTTGCCTGCCAGGACGATGTCCTGCGCCGCCTGCACGACAATGCTGCCACCCGCGCTGCCGCTGGCGTCGAGCCGTGCGCCCGCGCTTTGCGTGAAATTGCTCGCGGCATCAATCGTGATGCCGCCGCCGGCCATCGCTGGCGCAACCACCATGCCGGGCGGCGCGACAACGATGCCGCTGGCGCTGATGCTGCCGCTGTTGACAATTTCCGGTGCGGTGGCGCTGATGCTGCCGGCCGGGCTGATGTTGCCTGAGGCATCTGCTGCTGCGTTGGCGTTGATGCTGCCGCTGTTCTCAATGCGGTCAGATGCGTCGAGCACGATCTTGCCACCGCGCATTTGCATGCCGGTGGCCTCAAGCCGGCCCGAGTTTTTGACCACGCCGCCTTGCAGCCGGTCTACGGCGCGGGCCGACAAAATGATCAGGCCGCCGGGTGCCAGCACGGCGCCTTTGTTCTCGACCAGCGCCTTGATCTGCGAGGGTTCTACTGTGACGTTGTGCAATCGGCCTTCGCCGTCGAACTGCAGCGAGACCGCTTCGCCCGAGGCCAGCGCTACGGTGCCAAGCTGGGCGATGATGACGCCTTCGTTGCGGACTTCGGGCGCGAGCAGGGCGATGAAGCCATTGAGCGCAGCGCGAATCTCGCCTTCGTTGACCACGCTGCCGGTGCTGCCGTCGCGGCTGAACTTCATGTTGCCGGCCATGAAGTCGGCGTCCTTGATGTTGTGCGTGGAGGCCACCAGCGCGCCCACATCGACGCTGGCGCTCTTGCCAAAGTAGACGCCGTTCGGGTTGACGAAATACACTTGCCCGTTGGCGGTGATCTTGCCCAGGATCTGACTCGGGTTGCTGTCGAGCACCCGATTCAGTGTGGCGCTGCTGCTGGAGGGTTGCTTGTAGTTGACCTGCGCTGCGGCGCCGACGTTAAAGGTGTTCCAGTTGATGACGGCGCGGTTGCTGCTCTGGTTGACATCCAGGTAGGTGCCGCTTTGCTTGACCGTGGCGCTGCCAGCCGTGACTTGCGCACCAGTGGGCAACTGGGTCGGTGCCGGTGGGTTGGGCGGCCCGGCCATCGCATAGGGTGCGCACAGGCCCGCCGCTGCAATGAAGACAGCCGCCAATGCACCGGCACGCACGCTGCGCTTGCCACGACCCTTGGCGGTTTCGGCCACGGCGACGTAGGTGGCCAGCCGGTCGTTCCAGACCAGGCGGTAAAAACGGTTCAGTGTGGCGTGACGGTTCATGGTGTCGGCTTGGTTAGGCCTTGGCGGTTTTGCGTTTCTTGTCATGGACTGCTGGCGTTGTGGCCGGGGCAGGGTCGGTGGCGCTGATCGTCGTGGTGGCGCCGGCCGCAGTGAGCGGGGCCATGCGCTGCACCAGTTGTTTGAGGTTGCCCAAGGAGAGCAGGTGCGCGTAGAGCAGGCCAAGTTCGCCGCTGGAGAGCCACTCTTGCAGCGCGGCCACAGGCAGTTGTTTGAGTTTTGCCTCGTCCACCACCAGCAAGCCCTGCACCAGCGCGTTGCGGCCATCGGGAAAGTCGGCACGCAGTTCAGACTGCATCAGCAGGTTGGCGGCGTCGAGTTTCTTCAGAAAGGCGCCGGTGAGCTGCACCTGGCGCTGGTAGTCGGTCAGCAAATCAAGCGCATTTTTGAGCGCGGCTGCGGGCTCGCCCGCCTCGTCAAACAAGGGCTCACCTTCGGCGTCGTTAAAGCCGGCGTAGCTCTCGTCTATGCAGACGCTGAGTTGATCCGGCCCGGTTTCGGCAAAGACAAAGGGGTAGCGCCGGATGAAGGCCGGCACGTACTGTGCGGCCCACTGACCGGCGGCGTCGAGAAACAGGTTCTGGCCTTCGTGCAATCCGGTCAGGGCGTAGCACAGCAACTCGCCGGGTTGGTCGTCCACCGCAGCGCCGCGGGCAAAGACGATCGGGTACTCACGCGCCACTTCGGCGAATTCGACGGCCACCAACGGCACCGCGTGCACGGCAGCGGCAAAGCGCAGCGTGTCTTGCCCCTTGAGCTTGAGGTGACGATGGCGTTCACGGTCCAAAGTGACGGCGTTTTGGTAAATGAGCAAGGTGGTCATGGTGGCGCTGCCCTAAAATGGTTTTGATGTTCAGTATTCGTTTTCAACGTATCGTTGTCGTGACCCGTCATGCGCGCGAACGCATGGCCGAGCGCTCGGTCTCCGACGCAATGCTGCTCGATGTGATCGATTTGGGTGAAACCCGCTACCGGGACAGCACCCACCTCTGGGCATACAAGGAGTTTCCGGAAAGAAACGATAATTTGCTGTGTGCGGTTGTGGTGCTTGAGGACGCCGTGATCGTTAAGACGGTGATGCACCATTTTTCGCTGATGTAAGGAGACGCCATGCGCACGACCTACTACGATGAGGACGACATCCTGGTTTTCCACCTTTGCGACAAGCCGGTGTTTCGCGAGGTCTCGCAGGACTGGAACACCCATATCAGCTATGCCGAGGACGGCTCCACGGTCGAGATTGTTTTGCTCGACGCCAAAGCCAACGGCGCTTACCCGCTGGCGGTGGAGCATGCGTTGGCAGAGTAGCCGCACAGGACCCAACCCGCCACTATTTGGGTAGCTGTCTGCGCATACCAGGCGGACTCTAGAAGCTGATTTCATAGAGATTTGTTGCCTCTTCAGAGCGGCAGGCTGGCGCTGAGCCAGAAGCGGTTTTCGTGCAGGCTGCCGTCCTGGTCGTTGCCGCTGGCGGTGGGGTTGGGGTTGTCACCTCTGCGCCGCGCCCAGGTGGCCTTGAACTGGCCGCCAAAGGAGCTGACCCAGAACAAGTTCAGGCCGTAGCCGCGCAGGCTGTAGCCGTTGAGCGCGCTCAGGGGCTCGCCGCTGGGGGCTGCGTTGTTGCGGTTGACGGCCGTGATCTGCGCCCAGTCGTAGAAAGCACTCAGGTTCAGGCCCTCAGGCAAGCGCAGCCGGGCTTCCAGGCTGAAGGTTTTGCCCTCGGCACCGCTGCCCTCGCTGCTGGGGTAGGCGCGCACGCCGGAGGCCCCGCCGAGCGTGAGTTTCTCTGAGGAGTCGAGGTTGCGGTCAGCGCCCTGCATCGAATACTGGGCGTACAGCGAAAGCTGGTCGCTGACGCTCTGGTTACGGCTCAGGCTGAGCTTCCACTTGTGGTACAGGCCTTCGGTCTGGCTGCTGGCGGCGTCGGCGGCCTGGTTGGCAGAGTCGGTCAAGTCGACCTTGCCCGCCAGCAGCGCGAGGCTGGCGCTGTTGGCGCCGCCGCCCCACAGGCCGTCAAAGGCGTTGGCGTTCAGGCTGAGAGTGGCTACATTGATGGTGTAGTTATTGGTGGAGCCGGTACTCGTCCAGTTGTCAAAGGCTTTGTGGTCGAGGTTGCCCAGCAGGTTGAGATTGGCGCTGCGCCCACGCAGCACCGGGTAGCTGGCTTCGAACCCGGTGGTCTGGGCGGTACCACGGATGTCCAGTGCCGCGCTCTCGGGCGTGATGACGTTGTAGGCCAGATGCGAGGCATTGATGCCAAAGCGCAGGCCGTTGTAACCCATGGGTGTGGTGAGGGCAAACCGGCCGTACTGGCTACCCTGGGTCTTGGTGAGGTTCAGGCTGAACTGCTCGCCCCAGCTTGCCAGGCTCTCCAGGTACAGGTTGCCCGAGATGCGCTCGGCACCGGTGCTGCGCGAGCCGCTGTTGTCGGTCTCGACGTTGCCGACAAAGGCGGGGGTATCAACCAGTTTTAGAACGAGGTCGGTTTCACCTTCCTCTTTGCCTTCACGAAAGGTGGAGGCAGCCGAGATGCCCGGCAGGTCATCGAGCAGCATAACGGCGCGCTCGATGGCGTCGGCGTTGATAGCCTCGCCGGGCTGCTGGATCGCCTCGATGTAACGCAGCACCCGCGCAACAGGCAGGTGGCTGGGCGCCTCGCCGTCGATCAGGGTGGCGCCAAAGCGGCCTTCGATGATCTGGATGCTGACGCTGGCACCCTCGATCTCCTGCTTGGGCAGGTAGGCGCGCACCACCCAGCCGGCCTGGCGGTAGCGTTCGGCCACGGCGGCGGCGGCGAGTTGCAGTTCGGCAAAGCCAAGCGGGCGATTCAGAAAACTGGCCAGCGCCGCCTGCAGCGGCTCTTCGCCCAGCAGGGTATTGCCGAGCAGTTTGAACTGGGTGACAGTCACGGTCAAACCGGGTTGCGCCTTCATCTCGGGGGGCGCCACCGGCGCGTCGGGGCGGATCAGGCGCTTTGGCGCGGTCTGGCGATCACGCTCGATCTGCTGCAAGAGCGAGCCGGCGTCAGGGATGGTTTGGGCCTGTGCCATGGCGTTGATGACCATGAGGGCGAGTGCACTCAAAAACCTGGTAGATGATTGCGCGTGAGTCATTGCAAAGCCATCGTAGGCAAGAACACCCTTGCCGTGGCTGAGCAAACCTGAGCAAAGTCCCTTGCGGACCCGCCTCTTCCTACATCGAAACGCTACAAAATCTCAACGAATTCGTAGAACTGGTAGCCCTGATTGCGCAGCGTTTTGATGGGCAGGTCTTTACCAGTGGCATCCATCACCTTGCGCCGCAGTCGGTGCAACTGGCTGTCAACGCGTGCCGGGTCGGATGTGATGTAGTCGTCGCCCAGGGCATCGACGATGGCGCGGCGGCTCACCGGCTGCCCATTGCCTTCGATGATGACTCTGAGCACCGCAAAGTCATGCGGACTCAGGTCAATGGGTGGCATACCTGGGGGCACCAGTGTGCGCCCGGCCGTTTGCAACAGCCATCGCAGGCTGAGGCCCCCGACGTCAAGCCGCCGTTGCAGCGCCGCAACAATGCCGGCAAGTTCCTCAAGGTCGGTGCTCTTGGGAAGGTAGTGATCCGCCCCTCTCGCCAGCCCCGCAAGTTTGTCGGGCACACCGGCCCGTGCAGTGAGCACAATGATGCCGAGGCTCAACTTTTGCTCACGCAGTTGCTGCACCAGATCAAGTCCGGAGCCGTCTGGCAGGCCAATGTCGATGATGGCAATGACGTGTTGTTCGGGGCGGAAACACTGCGCGAACCCGGCCAGACTGTCCGTGGCCTGCACTGCATGACCATATCCTGTCAAAAACTCAACCAACTCCTCGCGCAGGATTTGTTCGTCTTCAACCAGGATGATGTGCGCCATGACGGATGACAGTGTAGGCATTGTTCGATGGCAACTGCCTGAGCAAACCTGAGCGCTACGCTTGCAGTGGATCGGATTGAGCGTGCTATCGTGGCGCCATGCTTCGATTGTTTGGCATTTTTGCATTGCGACTCTTGGTCGTTTGCGCTTGGGCTGGGCCACTGGCGACTCCTCTGCCACTGATGGCCGAGCCAATAGCGCCGCCGGCGCTGTTGCAGGCGAACCAGCCGCGCTTGAATCTGGTGCGGCATCTGGCTTGGCTTAAAGATGAAAGCGGCTCTCTAAGCCGCGAAGAGGTAGCCGCCCGAAGTGACTTTGTGCCATTGCAGGACAACCTGAGCCTGGGGTTCACCAAAGCTGTGGTTTGGTTGCGCTTTGACGTTCAGGCAGGGCCGCAGGCACCTACCCAATGGATTTTGGAAGTAGCCAACGCCCTGTTTGACGATGTTCGTCTGTATGCACCGAGCGCCGATGGTGCTTATGTGGAACACCGCAGCGGCGAGGATTTGGCGCGTGGGCAATGGGAAATTGATTACCGCAATCCGTCTTTTCATATCCAGCTTGATGTACCACAGGTGCAGCGCTACTACCTGCGGATTTGGTCACGCAACGCAATTTCTGCACCGATTGAGTTGTGGCATCCGCAAGCGTTTGCGGCAGCCACTCGTGACGAGGCCTTTAACTACGGCATTTTTTACGGCGTGTATGGGCTGATCCTTATCTTTCACCTGTTCTTTTGGTATTGGACCAAGGAGAGTCTAAGCGGCTGGTACGTGGCTTACGTGGTCATCAATTGCCTGGGGGCAGCAATTTCAGCGGGCTACCTGCAACGGCAAACAGGGTTGCCAGGCAACGTTTCCGATGCTTTGCTGGCCGTCATGCTGTGCTTGCCGCTGGGTATCAGCAATACTTTTACGCTCATACAACTTGAGTTGTCTACCGTGATGCCCCGCTTTAGCCGCATCTACCAGCGGGTGACCTGGGGAATTTGCATTGCCACTATTTTGTTGGCATCAAGCGTCAACTATGGTGCTGGTGTGGGACCGGCCCAGATGGCAACCTTGGTGTGCATCGCCATACTGATACCGATCGGCATCTGGTTGGCGTGGCGCGGCCACCGACCAGCGCGCTTCTTTCTTTTTGCATTCGGGCTTTTTTATGCGGCGGTCGTTCTGCGCTTTTCGCGCAATCTGGGCTATCTGCCGGCCAATGCATGGACCGAGTACGGCATTCAGGTGGGTTCACTGATGAATATGGTGGTGATGAGCTTGGGCATTACCGGGCGCTACAACCAGATCAAGCGCGACATGCTGGCATCGCAAGCGGCATTGAATGAGTCTCTGGAGATGCAGGTGTCCGAACGCGCCGCCAAACTGATGGCGGAGATGGCAAGGCGTGAACAGCAAGAGATCGAAACCCGCCGCGCACTGGATGTGGAGTTACGGGCAAGACTGGAGCAGCACAATTTTGTCGCTATGGTGTCACACGAGTTCCGCACGCCTCTGGCCATCATCAATACGGTGACGCAGCAACTGGCACGCCAGCTTGATGGGCCAAGCGAAAAGAGTTTGCAGCGCTGTACCAATATTCGTGCGGCCACGCAGCGCATGACTGACATGATGGATGAGTTTTTGTCGGCTGACCGTGTGGGTGCCGCCTTGCAAGTGAACCTGAGGCTGTTTGAACCCGGGCAGTTCATGAACGCACTGGTCGCCGAGTGGGAGGGCGAACGCCTGGAGTTGCAATGCGATCATCTGCCTGCCAGTTTTACGGCCGATACGGCATTGCTGCGCGTGGCGCTGCGCAATCTGATTGCAAACGCACTTCAACATTCACCCGCTACTGCACCGGTTCGGATGACGGTGCATGGCACGCCAGACGGCGGCCTTGCGATCAGCGTAGTCGACCAGGGCGTGGGCATCCCCGAGGATGAAATGCCCAGGCTGTTTCAAAAATATTTTCGAGGCCGGGGCTCCCAAGGGCAACCGGGGGCGGGTCTGGGGCTTTACCTGGTCGAAAGCATCGCGGTAATGCACGGCGGCACTGTGCGCGTGGAGAGCGAAATCGGTAAGGGCACTACCTTTGTGCTGACATTGCGTGGCATGCAAACCGCAGGGCGTCGTCTTACCGATCTTAAAGTGCAAGCAACCAGCGACGCATAGACCGGCATCAAATTCCGGTTGTTCAGTGACCGCTAAAGCGCAAATTGATTTGAAAACCCTACTACCGGTTTGGGCACCAAGCGGCTGCCCCGTATCGGAAAGCGAATGTCCGCTGCCAACTATTTTAAGTTTGCCTGCATCCGATTTTGCATGATCGAGTTCAGACTTCAGCCATGAATTGGTACCTCAATCGGCTCGCCCTAAAGCGGTCCGTGAGGAATCTGAAATCCGCGGGGGCGACCATGCGCAATCTATTGTGCTTCGGTCAGTACGTCAGCAGTTTCAAGTCAACGTCAATAACCTCAGCTGCGTCCTCGACCCGCTGCTGACTCCGCACCACCGCGCAAACCTTGGCGAGGTTACGCATTGCCGTTTGCTCCTTGCGCCGGGCGGGGGTCAGGCGGTCGCCGGCATCGTAGGCAGCGGACCGAATCCGGGAGTATTCGCGCTCAGCAGGAGTAAACAGTGCGCGCGATACAGCTGGGTCGTAAGCCTTCAGGGCCTTCTCGTGGCGACGCTTTTCGGCTCCGATGGCGCGCCTATTTTCGTAAGCTGCGTTCCAGCGAAGTGCAGCGAGGAGAATTTCGTGGTCGTTCATGATCATGTCTTTTTAATGCTTAAGGTGAACCTGCGCCGGGTCAACCAGTATGCTGGGCAGGCCGAGCGAATCGCGGAGAGCCGTGACCTCAGCCATGGCCTGCTTCACTTCCTCAACAGTCACATCAAACATAGCGGCGATGCTCTCCGGGCTGAAAACCGGCTCGCCATCATCGGTGTAACCTTTTGCCTCTGGCATGTTGCCAGACTCAGACATGTGCATATGGAACATCGCTCGCGCCTCAGGTGGCGCAAGTTCGACGGCTACCATCATCGCGGCCATGGTGTCAGCGTGGTCGTCGCCAAGGGTTATAGCCAGCCGTCTGGCTTCTTTCATGGCCGCCACAAATTCGGGTGACGGTGCCATATCACTCAGTTCCTGATCAGCAGACTGCTTCCCAAATTGTGCAAAGAGATCGTCGCGGTGCCGGTTGAGGAGGGGGCCTTGGGATACGCCTGCATTTAGTGTGGCGTTGTACTCTGCTGTCTGATCATCATCTTCATGCTCCGGCACATAGCTCGGGCAGGCACTGTCGCTACCGAGCGCAGGGCGGTATGTCAACGCCTGATGAGTAACAGGATCGACGCTTGCTACGAACTCCACGTCGTTGCCGCAGCCGACAAATTCTTGATCGAAGTGGTCTTGCCGTGGTTTTGGCATGAAGAACCAGCATTCGCTGCAAGTATTGCTGGTGAGTATTGAGATAGTCATAAATTTCCTTTCAGATTGGTAAAAAAATAGATACAGTTTTGTCAGGATTACGTGGCGAGGTCTTCAAGTTGGGTGAGGTCGGTTGAGCGCATAACCATGGTTGGTCCTTACGCGCATCAGGAGTTGGCACACGGACACAATCCCAGACCGCATGTGCAGGTCGTTGGCATCTTCGCCCTGGATCGGGCTCATGCAGTAAGGCAGTCCGCTTGCCTTTGCCGCAGCCTCGCCGACGCCAGACTTGTCATGATCAGCAAAGACGAAGGCACGGCCCCTGACTTGTGGGGCAACATACACAAGGTTGCTGGCGCTGAAGCAAATCAACACGGCAGTTCGCAAACCCATGCAGCGCAGGGCCGCAACGACCGACAGACCGGTGGCGAACCCTTCAACCAAGAAGGTCTCGACTGCGGTCCTATCGCCAAGTCTGAGAACTGCACCTTTGGCCTTCATGCCCGGTAGCATCTTCTTGACCCACTGACGTTCTGGTTCGTCCCAATGGATGACCTGAGCACCCAGTAACGCGTTGGTTTCAAGGTGGCGCATGGGAACTACCAACGCGCCCGTGTTGTCGATCATTCCCTCAAGTTCAGGAAAACCCTTTCTGGCCAGATAGTCATGGGTGCCGGGCTTGGTGCTGTGAATCAGGTCGGCTGCACGCATGGCAGCACGGCGGTTCTGGTCGTCCTGGTGGGCGTGCGCTGCATGGCGGCGTGCCTTCCACTGGTCTTTCTCGGCATCGGTCCATGGTTTGTCATCCCGGTCGGTGAACCAATGGACACGGGCCTCTGATGACCAGTTGAAGACCCAGCCGCGCTTGCCGTCCCAAAAATAGGCCCCATTGGTGGACCGTGGTTTGTCGGTGGTGCCACACCGCCGGATTCGTTCGCCTGCGTAGAGCTTGGCCGGGTCAATTTCAACGCAATGGGCGCGCGCGAAGTCGATAAATGTCACATCGCCCTCGCTTTCGAATACGCCATATTCAAGGATGTGATCTTGTTGCGCGTGTGGCGGGTGATTTCGACATTCGGCGTGGTGTCGAAACTCCAAAAGCTGGAGGGCGTTTGGCCGGTGATGTTTTTGAACAAATTCCAAGCCCGGCCACGCTGTTTTTCTGGCTTGCTGTGTGACCTGGCATAGGTGCAAACCTGTTCCCAAAGGTGGCGGTGATCGTCGGCCAGTTTCTTTTTGCCCAGGACCACTTCGCACATTTCGCCGGGCAGGGCTTCGACCAACGCAGGGGCCTGCTTTTCGTAACCGCAAGCCATGCAGGTCTTGGCAAAAGGCTTGTAACCGCATTTCGGGCAGCCCTTCGCCTCGTGCTCGTCATCCTGACGCACCTTCTTGTCGAGCTTTTCGCCCATGTCGAGCGCAGACAAGCCGTTGTGGAATATTTCCTCAAAGTCTTCGGCAAACCGCTGGATGTTGCCGCTGTGATCCAGTAGCAGGCAGTCCGCTTTGCCGGTGTCTGGCGATGACCGAAGACCACGGCCCCACATTTGAATTGCGGTGCTCAGGCTCTTGCGCAGTGGACGGCAATCAACCACGCACCCAACGTCCGGCACGTCAAAACCCTTGGCCAATGCTTCAACGCTGATCAGTACGCGCAGGGTTGAATCGCGCTTTGTGTACTCGGCCAGCAGACCGGAACGCTCCTTGGCGGTCGTCTCGGACGTGAAACAGGCAGCCATGACACCCGCATCAACAAACTGGCGGGCCAGTTCCTGGCAGTGGGCAATGGTGGCACCGAAGATAATCGTTTTCCGGTTTTCTGCGAACTTCTGCCAGTCGGACACCACGTCGCCCACAATTTCCATGCCGCGCTGCGCTGCTGCCTCGTCGGTCCACTCGCCCCCGCTCGTGGTTGCCCCAGTCATGTTGGCTTGTTTGCAGGAAAACACCCGCATGGGCACCAGCACTCCGGATTGGGTCAGGTCGTGCATAGTGGTAGCGTTGATCAGGATTGTGAAAAACTTGCCCAGACCGGCGCTAAATGGGGTGGCGCTCAATCCAATGACTGCGGCCTTGGTGTTGAGGATGTACTCGGTCCAGACCTTCATTTGTGTGTGGCATTCGTCAATAATGACCACATCAGCATCCGGCCAGTAACCACGTTTTTGAATCGTTTGCGCGCTGGCAATCTGGAAGGGCATCTCCTTGTCGCGGCGCCAGTGATTGGCCTGGACAATGCCGTGGGCACTCAGGCCGTAGCCGTCTGCCGCTTTGCTTGTCTGGTTGATAAGCGTGGTACGGTCACAAATAAAAACCACTTTTCTGCCCTTGACCAATGCCTCGTGTGCAACGCGCAGGCCGAGGTAAGTCTTCCCGGCACCAGTGGGGGCCATCAGGCATATTTTTGAATGACCGTCGCGGTATGCCTGGCGAATGGACGCGTGGGCGCTGGTCTGAAAGTAGCGAGGCGGCGGGAATGTCTCGCTGCCGTAGTGCGGCGCATCGTCCCAAAGTTTGGAGCTCATGCGACACCTCGGTTCTGCGCTTCGCTGGTCAGTTTGGTGATTTGAAAATCGCGCTTTTTCACCCATTTCGCAAGTTCGGCGGCGCGGTTCATGGCCGCATCGCGGGACTGTTTTAGCAGGAACAATTCGGCATGGAGGCGAGTGATTTCCTTCACCGCTGTGGCCAGCGCGTCGTCTGAATCGAGCAGCTTTTGCATGGTCTGGCGGTCGGCCTGCTCTGCGGCTTCCTGGGCGGCTAGCTCGTCAGCATCAGGGCCAGTGTCCTCTGGCTCGGACTCACGAAAAGCAATGTCCTCGGCTTCAGGGTGCTTGATGCGCTTGGGTAGTGGTTGGGTGAGTGCGGCGGCCTGCTCGGACTTGGGCAGCTTGGCGATGGCGGCGGCTTTGGGTAGACCAACTACGCCACTTTTTACAGCCTCGATGACTTCGGGGGCGGCTGTGCTCATCACCGCCTTGGCTTGTTTGATAGTGCTGGCATGAACGCCTGAGATTTCAGCAAGTTCTGCCGTTGTTTTTGCAACTGGACATTCAGTGTCCAGTTGAATTCTTCCCTCTGGACGCCATTGATAAACCGCTGTTGTGGCCAGCGCGAGTTGAGCCACAGTGACGTTACGGCGCATCTTGTTCTGTGCCAAAACAAAATCCTGAGGATCCACGTCGCCAAGTTCAACCGCTGGGCAGCCCATGCCGACTTCGATTGCCGCCCGGTAGCGGTGCCAGCCGTCTATCACCGCGCCGTCAAAAATAGTGATCGGGTTCAGGACGCCGTTGTTGTTAATGCTGTCTTTCAGCAACTGGAACTCGTTGGCGCTCATCAGGGGGAAGGCCGCACTCAATGGGTGCTGCTTGAGGTCGAGGGCGGCGTCCATTACTCGCCACCTTTCGGCAGGTTTTTCAAACCAACTTCAATGACGTTGACCATTCCCACCGCGAAGCCAGCGATTGCCTCATGCTGCCGGTGTTGCAGCTCCTGCAAAGCATTCGTCAGCGAGCGCAGACTCACAGCCTGGCTGGTGGAGACGAGCATGGCGTTCAGGCATTTGTTAGCAAGGGCGTGTCCGGCTTGCTCGGCAAGTTCGGCGGCGGTGTATTCGCAGTCAGACAAGGCAATCAGGCGCTGACCCAACTCACGCAACCCTAGTTTTCCGATAGGCACCGACACCGATTCATCGGCATCATTGGTCATGGTCAGAAACCCGCGTGCCAGGTTGATTTCGTGACCGTCTGGGTGTTTGTAGAGTTGGCTCAGGCTCTCGCTATTGCCAATAACACCGGCACCCAGCACGGCAACACCGGCCAAGTCCAGCGAAGCGAACAAGCCCGGCATAATTGCATGTGCCAGCAGCGCAGCACCAGCAATAAGCGCCAAATAGATAAGTGTTGTAAATCCCTTCTGGTGGCCAGCTACACCAAGCAAGCGGCGAATATCATCGGTTTTCCAATGAAGGTGTGCACCAACACGAATAGGACGCAGCGGCCCGTTTTCCTTGCAGGCATAGATGCGCATCGTCTGAACCGCTTTTTGCAAATGAAATGCGGCGGCGGCGGTGTTTACAGTGGGACGGGTCTCAAGTTCAAGCGGCGTGAACTGTTGCATCGTTTTGATGCTTGGGTTTGCAGTGGTTTGCATGTCTGAATCTTTCGATTTGTTGAAACAGACTGCATTTCGATGACAGGGCTTTTTTACCCTGTCGCGATTCATTGGGCAAACCCTGCCCGGTAACTCGTAACAGGGCGCTTTTACCCTGTCAGATTTGCGCTTTTACCCTGTCAGGTCTTGCGCGGGTCACACATCGATTTTTCGGCGTAAACACTCGGAAACTTGGTTTCCAGAATATGCCACCCCATGAAATTTTTTAACCGAGGCTTTTCTTTAACGCCAGTTTTGACTAGCCAGTTAATAACCTCAAATGGGCAAAACATAGGTTCAGCATGGCTTCCTTTTTGCCCCTTTCCTTTAACTCGGTATGCAGCCAATAGCCCAGGTCTGTCCTTCAGTGCCCTGAAAATCTTTAGCTCCACACCGTATACACTGAAGGCCTCAATCAGTTCTGTTCGACTTGCCAAAACTTCATAACGAATTTTTTCAGGGCTTGGCGTTTCATCACCCAATGCGACTCCAGCCACGGTCGCGGTCGAGGCGACCTCCTTCTCTGGTGCACCGGACTCGGTGGGCTCCACCGATGCGGCCACCACCGGCGCGGCGGCTGGCTTTGGAGCGGTTGTGCCGGTCTTTGCCTGCACGCAAAACGCCTCAATCTCGTCGCTGGAGATTTGCCACTCGCTCACTGGAACCATGCCTGTGTTGAGGCGTTTGGTTATGAGTCCACGAGCGTGTTCTTCATCCTTAATGGTTACGACTCGCCCGAAAAAGTAGCCTGACTCCGGTTGCAAGTCAATTTGTTCAAGCGTGACCTCACTCACGAACAACCAGTCGCTGCTAAATTTTCCCGTGCTTTCCTCTGTGTAATATTCCTCGGATTTGACATTGAGGCGAGGACTTGCAACGGCAGTGAGGTGGCCATCGAAGCGAATCCGCTTGACCGCCTTCGTGTTTACAGTGGGCACCTCCCCGGTTCTTGGGAACTGCCCGATTACGCCGCTGAACTCAAAGGTGATTTTCAGCAATCCACGACCGGCCAATTTACGCGCCCTGCCAGACTCAGGTGGCTCGCCTGTGTAGTGCGCAATCAGGTTGTCGGCAGCATCAAGGGACTTGAATTCGGTCATGGCAGCTCTCCGTGCGGCGCTCCATAAAGCAGGAGCCCCAGCAGGTCAGTGGAGGACTGACTTTTTAACCCGGTTTCGAAGCGGGTCTAGCTGGGGCGAAACTGGTTAAACGGCCATCGCTGGCGCTGGTTGAACGTGCATGGGTGCGGCCTTGAATCGCTGCGCTGCTTGCCACACGTCATAGGCGCTCTGCTCTGCCAGCCACAGCCGGGCCTCACCGCCACGGTCAACACCTAACCAAGCCTCGATACGCAATGCCATTTCAGGCGAGATAGCCGCACGACCATTGAGTACACGGGACAACGCCACACGGGACACTCCCAACTGTTGTGCAGCGTCGGTGACACTTAACCCCAGCGCGGGCAACACATCGTCACGCAGCGTCAAGCCGGGATGTGGGGGGTTAAACATGCGTGCCATTCTTAAATCTCCTACTGATAGTCCTGATAGTCCACCAACACGGCATCCGTGCCTTCAAACGTAAATGTCATACGCCAGTTGCCGCTGACCCAAACTGAAAAATGCCCTTTGAACTCGCGCCCTTTGAGTGGGTGCAAGCCCCAGCCCGGCAGGTTCATGCCTTGGGCATTGGTCGTTTCGTTCAGGCGTCGCAGCATGGAGGCAAGTCGCGGGGCATGGGCAGCTTGAATGCCAGCCATGCTCCCTTTCTCGAAAAAGCCTTTCAAGCCCTTATGCCGGAATGTCTTGATCATGGCTAATTGTATCGTGTAACGCTACGGGATGCAACTCCTGCATTTATCCAGCCACCACACGCAGTTTGCCCGGATCTGCTTTGGCATCAAACACAATTCCGGCCTGTTCCAGAATCCACGCCTCGATGCGCTCATGGTGGACGCGTAGCAGGTCAAGCGGTCGCACGGTGTAATGCTTTTCCGCGGTAGCACTCGGCTTATGTCCCATGAGCTGCGCAACTACGCCAGCAGGTATCTCGATCCACTCCGTGAGGCTCTTGAATGAACGGCGCAGGCCATGCAAGCTCAAGCCCTCGATGCCGGCCACTTTGCATGCTCTGATGTGTGCGTTGCGAGGTATTGTCAACACGCCATCAGCTGCTGCAGAGCTGGAAAATATCCATGGACTTGGCGACTTGCTATCTTTCGCAATTCTGCGCGGTAGAACGCAGAACAATGAGTGAACGTAGGGTGTCAGCGGAACGACCCTCTCGCCTTCCACCTTGTCCCGAATCGTGATGCATTTCCACTTCACATCGACGTCTGACCATTTCAGGGTCAGCACTTCGCCGGGGCGGGCTCCAAGCAAGAGAAGGGTCTGGAGATAGGCGGCGGTAATGGGATCGCCCATGCCTCTCACGGCATCAAACCAAGCGCTTAGCTGACCTTTTTGTAAAACATCCTGCTTAACAGCAGGCTTGCCAAATGCTTCGCGTGTCTTCTTGGTCTTGGCTGGATTGGTTTGGACTAGGTGTTTGTAAGCGTCCTGTTCGCTGCACCAGCCCAAGAACGCCTTCAGGCAGCGCCATGCCAATCGGCCATAGGTCGGGCGCGTCTGGGCTTGGTTAGCTGCCCACGCCTCTACGCTGGTCGGGTCAACGTCAACAAGGCGCATGGATAGGAGCGGGTAAATCGGTCCCGCGATAGTCACTTTGCGGCCATTGGTACCACGCTTGGAAGGCTTGCCGCCAGCGCCAGCCATTTTGATGTGATCCGCATAATGCCGATCACCCCAGTGGGACTTTCGTTCAAGAACGTAAACGTCCCACGCATCCTTCACTGTTACTGACTGAGCGACCTGGGCTGCCTCACTGGCCGCAACCTGGGCTGCCAAGTCAAGCTGGTGCTGACGATCCACTTCGCGGGGATCCATCTTGTCGTTCTTGACCAACTTGCCGAGCGTTCGGGCGCTGTCTTTGGCTTCCTCGATGGTCATCAATGGGTAACTACCCAAAGTCTTGCTGATCGCCTTGCCACGCAACTTGGCTTCAAACACATACGACTTTGCCCCGTTCGCTGTAACACGAACCCGCAGGCCGGTTACGTCCTTGTCGCGCAGGAAGGCTTTGGGCACTCCCGGTGGGCAGACTAGTCGCTCAATCAGCCCCACGCTCAATTCGTGCGTCACACCCAAATCAATAGGCGCATCCTTCTTCGCTCTTGCCACAATGACCTCGTCGACGATTCCATACCTGCGCCATACCGCCCATCAAAGACAATTTTGGCGAACTTAGATCAACGATAAATATGGTCATTCATCCAGTTAAAAGACCGTAACCTGTTGATTTGTATTGAGTGTACCTACATGAATCAACACGGTCAAATATTACTTTGATTGGACTCTTAATCCGTAGGTCGAGAGTTCGAATCTCTCAGTTCCCACCAAAAACTCTTTGTAAATCAATTACTTACGAGTAATTGCTAGGTGCTTTATTTTCATCTAGCTAATTTTTATTGCAATTGATGTTGCAATCTGTTTTCGGTTGCAAGCGGTTATTCATAGCTACCGCTGGATAGATTGCAGTTACTTGCACACCTTAAACAGCCGCAAAAGCCCCTACACGCCTTCATAGCACCCATTGCAATACGGTGGGCCTTGATTGCAACAAAAAAGCCTTGTAGAAGTGTTCTGAGCCATCTTGTTGCAATTGGCAATCTTGGAGCAGTCTGTCACAACAGACTGTGTGATCTAAGCCCAGTCTCCTGTAGGTCGTACATCACCCCCCATACTTCCCTACAAGCTGAATGGTAGGCAGGATCACGAATGCTATTTTTAAAATTGTCGTACTCAATGGACCCCACCTGCTTAGCGACCATCTCAGCTACTGCCTTACGGCTTACCAGCGCCCTGAACTGGTAGTCTGAGCCTTCTATTTGGAACACCTTAGCTTTAGGAAACAGGTGTTCAATGTGACCAGCACACCTAGCGCGTACCAACAGGTTTTTTTGGTTGTCACGATCAGAAACAACACTGATAAAGCTTTCCGAGCCAAAAATCCACATACCTTCAATCCTTCATTTTTCTTTCGGCACCACCCGATATCAATGGTGAAACTTGCAGATGACTATCCACAGGTAACACCCGATAGCACTTCCGTGCAGATACGTGCTGACTGCCTGTGAAGGCGTAGAACAGGCTCAAGACGTTCAGCAGGTGTTAGACCTTCAGCAGTCTGGTACCCTATGCTGCGGGCTGTCTTCCAATAACATTTACCGTATTTGGCATATAGCATGGTCAAGGCTCTGGCAATAGCTAGGATTTAATGGCATAATGATGCTGTATATGCTATATTTATATCCATGGTAACACCCAAAACCTATGATTAAATAGCAATTATCTATAGAGCAAGAGCTACAACGAACGTCTGATAAAAAATAGCAAATACGGCATAATATGCTGAACATATGGAGATAGCAAATGCAGCATCAACTGATGAACTTGGCGGACCTCGGGGCGGAGGTTGCTCGACTGCGAAACGCTAAAGGTTGGACTCAGAAGGAACTGGGCGCTATGGCCAGCATGGGTCAATCGACATTGGCGCGATTTGAGACCGGACAAGTGGCCGAGTTCGGCTCGCGCAAACTACTGCGCTTACTCGAAGTGCTGGGTCGCAGCCTGGTGACCGCGGATGCCTCGCAACCGTTCACCCTGGATGACGCCTTGCATCAGCGGCGCCAAGATGCGGGAGCTGACCAAGGACCTGGCACTTTGAATTCAGGGTCCCTCAATTCTGACTCTTTGAACTCCGGGTCCATGGGAGGGAACCTCCTGTGAAACTGAGCGTTTTCGTCCAGAACCAACCCGTTGCGACCTTGGAGTCCCCCGACGGATTTAGGCACGTTGTCACCTATCATCCTGATGCGTCAGCTGACCAGTTCATATCCCTGCTGCTACCGGTCCGCACCGAGTCCTATGGTTTCCCAGACTTGCACCCCATCTTCAGGATGAATCTTCCCGAAGGTTTTCTGCTATCTGTCTTGCAGGAGCAGCTTGGGCCACACGTTGGGGCCTCTCCTCTGAATCTGCTGTCAGTGGTAGGTCGAAACGCCATCGGGCGGGTAAAGGTTGCTCAGCAGGGGGCCGACCCCATGGCACCGCCGGTGCCCTTTGAGCTAAAGGACATTCTGCGGGGTGACAACTCGGAAGAGGCATTCGTCGCCCTGGTCCGCCGCTTTGCGGTGTCTGGCGTGTCCGGCGTGGTGCCGAAGTTTTTGACCCCCAACGTCATCGGAGACCACAACAAAGGAACAGTGGCGACCGAAAAATTCATCATCAAGGGCACGACCGCACGACTGCCGGGTGTAGCCCTGAATGAACACTTTTGCATGCAGGTCGCAGCACGGGCATTCGGTGACGCCGCCCGGACCGACATCTCCGAAGACGGCCAGGCCCTGGTTGTCCATCGCTTCGATTACGCCGAAGACGGCGTCACGCGATTGGGCATGGAAGACCTCTGCAGTCTTTTGGCTCTACGGCCTGAAGAGAAATATGGTGCAACCTGGGAACAAGTGGTCAACCGCATCAAGGCCGTAACGCCGCCCGCACAGCAAAACGCCGCGTTGTCCAGCTTGGCTAATTTGCTACTGCTGACGTACGCCCTGCGCAATGCGGACTGCCACACCAAGAACATTGCATTGCTGTATTCCGGTCGGCACGATATTAGACTAGCTCCGGTATACGACATGCTGACCATTTCGGTGTACGACGATTACTGCAACAATCCACCTGGCATGTCCGTTGGCGGGCGCAGCAGTTGGGAGCCAGGTAAATCCTTGGACATCTTCTTGCAGACGCGGTGTGGCCTAAAACCGGCCGACATCGCACAGCGCGTAGAGCGCATTTGCCAGGCGATGGTGGAAGTATCCGCGGAGCTCGTCGTGGCAATCTCCCAATATCCAAACTTTGCAATCGTAGGCCCTCGGATGTTGCACGCCTGGAATGCAGGCATGAACAGTTTGCGATTGCACAAGCACTGGAGCCTACCCTCCCTGGACGCCCTGATTTCGGAGGCAGGATTCAAGGACGTGATGCCGCCCAAAGCACCACCGAAACAGAAAATAGGCCGTTCACCGTTGAAGCTCATAAGCTGAGACAGTCCTGTTGATTATCTGGAGCAAGGTCGAGGGAAATTTTTGATGAAGGCGATGTCAGGACAAGGTGAATTGCTGTTGTACCTGGACTTCGACGGGGTTCTGCATCCGGAACGTGTTTGGTGGCATCCGACCGTCGGACCGTATTTGAGCGACCCCGGCAAAGACAAGCTTTTCCAGCACGCAACTTTGCTGGAAAGGTTGCTCGCGCCTTACCCAGAGGTTCGCATCATTCTCAGTACCACATGGGTTCGTCGCTACGGCGTCGCGAAGTCCGCCAAGGAGTTGCGGCCAGCGCTGCGCCAGAGGGTCATTGGCGCCACTTTCCACAATCGCATGAACCAAGAGGCTTTCGCCATGACCCTCAGGGGGCAGCAGGTGTGGGCTGACGTTCAAAAACGCAAACCGCGTGATTGGCTCGCCCTCGACGATTGCCCTGACGGTTGGCCGCCAGAGGCTGCGGGCAGGTTCATCTGGGCCGACCCGCATCAGGGGCTAGGACATCCAGAAGTTCTCACCCGGTTCAAACAGCAGTTAGAGGCTAAGCATGCGCAGCAAAGATGAGGCCCCGCTCCAACATTCAAACAAAGTCAATATGGCCGACGGGTGGTAGGAGCTGACGTCGTATTGCGGTTCAGCTGCGCACGTTTGAGCGCCATCATCAGCTGAAGCTCCTTGGAACTCTTGTAGCCCGTCGAATTACCAATCATCGGTGGCGATGTGCGGCGTTTCTGCTCGTTGCCAGACTGGTCTCTCCTTGTTCTGGCGGCATCGATAGCCTTCGAAAGCTCGTGCAGTTCCCATTGCGGTGCCTTGCCTAACCTAAGGGGGCGGGGTAATCTGCCTTGCTGAACCCAGGCCAGAACCGTGCGCTGGCTTATGCCGAGGTGCTCGGCGACCTGCTCGGTGCTCAAGAGAGTCGGAAGTTGTTGAAGGGGCACGAGAAAACTCCTTGTTTTCTCGTGTAGCTACGCCCA
>CAITQH010000482.1 GCA_903894475.1 uncultured beta proteobacterium | reverse complement strand
TCACAGCAAACTTGCGGAAGTTGCTCTCAACCTGGATCAAGCCCAGCACCAGCGCTGGCTCCAGTCCGGCACGCCGACTTTCATACCAGAGGGTCTGCAGAAATTCCTTTCGAACATTCCAGTCCGGTTTTTGCTTCTGCATACGCTGACTGACGCGGCCAAGCCAGCGCAGGTAGGCCAGACGCGACTCGGTATCGGAAAATTCTGGCACGGGCGGCGCACTGTTGGAGATGGCCGCAGTCAGGGCGCCGCGCACCGAATCCGCCAAAGGTTCTTCCAGCTGAGCACCCGCCGTGGCCGGGCCTCCAACGCACAGCAGGCCCAGCCCTGTGATTAGGAACAGCAAGCTGCTTCGCCGTGAAACCATCCGCATTCCCGGCAGTGCGCTCAGGCCTTCAGCTTGGACTGAATCAAGCCGGCAACTTCAGTCAGCGCAAGCGGCGTCGCCGCGGCGTCACGCCGATGCTGGTATTCGACTTCACCAATCTTCAGTCCTCTATCACCAATCGTGACGCGATGCGGTACACCAATGAGTTCCCAATCGGCAAACATGGCTCCCGGGCGCTCGCATCGGTCATCCAGGATCACGTCCACACCAGCTGCCAGCAGTTGTTCGTACAGACCATCTGCCGCCGCTTTGACGTCGGGGAAGCGATCCGGGCTGATAGGACAGAGCACGACCGTAAACGGCGCCAGCGCATCGGGCCAGATGATGCCGCGTGCGTCGTGGTTTTGTTCAATGGCCGCCGCTGGCAGGCGCGTAATGCCGATACCGTAGCAGCCCATCTCCATCAACTGCGGTTTGCCGTTGAGGTCCAGATAACTCGCGTTCATGGCCTTGCTGTACTTGGTGCCAAGGTAGAAGACATGGCCAATTTCGATGCCGCGCTCGATTGCCAACGCACCTTGTCCGTCGGGCGAAGCGTCACCTGCCACCACGTTGCGCAAGTCTGCCACCCGAACCGGCTCCGGCAGGTCACGACCCCAGTTGACGCCCGTCAGGTGAAAGTCGGCCTCATTGGCACCACAAATCCAGTCGCCCATGACGGCCACTTCCCGATCGACCACGATGTTGACAGGTTTCTTCATACCAATCGGACCCAGATAGCCCGGCTCACAACCAAAGCAATCCACGATTTCCGGGATCGTCGCAAAGCGGTAGCCGGCAAGACCTTCAAGCTTGCCTACCTTGACTTCGTTCATGTCATGGTCACCGCGCAGCAGCAGCAACCAGATCACGGTCTTTGTCACTTGTCCCGCCGCATCGATACTGTCCGTCGCCAACACCAGCGACTTGACTGTGCTTTGCAGCGGCACGGCCAGCAACTCAGCGACGTCTGCACAGGTGCTCTTGCCTGGTGTCGCGGTCTTGACAAGAAGTTGCACCGGGGCCGGACGTGGCCCGACTGGCGCCAGTGCCTCGGCCTTTTCCATGTTGGCGGCGTAATCGCTGCCTGGGCAATAGACGATTGCATCCTCACCGGTAGCAGCAATCACCTGGAATTCTTCACTCAAATCACCGCCAATGGCGCCGCTGTCGGCCGCCACGGCGCGATAGGTCAGACCGAAGCGGTCAAAAATTCGCCGGTAGGCGTTGGCCATGACCTGGTAACTGGCCTTGGCACCGGTCTGGTCACGGTCGAAACTGTAGGCATCCTTCATGATGAACTCTCGTCCGCGCATCAGTCCAAAACGGGGCCGACGTTCATCGCGGAACTTGGTCTGAATCTGATAGAAATTCTTTGGCAACTGTTTGTAACTCTTGATTTCCTGCCGCGCGATGTCGGTCACCACCTCCTCGCTGGTCGGCTGAATCACGAAGTCGCGATCATGGCGATCCTTCACGCGCAGCAGTTCCGGTCCGTTCGTCTCAAAACGCCCGGTCTCCTGCCACAGTTCGGCTGGCTGCACCACCGGCATGCTCAGCTCCACAGCACCGGCCCGATTCATCTCTTCGCGCACGATTGCCTCGATCTTGCGAACCACTCGCAGACCCATTGGCATCAAGGTGTAAATGCCAGCACCAAGCTTCTTGATCATGCCGGAGCGCGTCATCAACTGGTGACTGACCACTTCGGCGTCGGCCGGTGCTTCCTTGAGCGTGGAAATAAAGAATTGGGAGGCTTTCATGGCAGGACTTTGAAAAAACTAGGGGCTAGGCCTCTTGATACGCGGCGCTTGCTGTGCATAATGGACGCAGTTTAAGAATTGGGGTTTGATTATGCTTGACCGGGACGGCTTTCGGCCCAACGTCGGCATCATCCTGCTCAACCAGAAGAACCAGGTGTTCTGGGGCAAGCGAATACGTACCCACTCGTGGCAGTTTCCGCAGGGTGGCATTGATCGGGGCGAAACCCCTGAGCAGGCCATGGTCCGTGAACTGCACGAAGAGGTGGGGCTCCATCGGGAGCATATTCGTATTTTGGCCCGGACCCGGGACTGGTTGCGCTACGAGGTGCCGGACAGATACATTCGCCGCGATGCGCGCGGCCATTACAAAGGCCAGAAGCAGATCTGGTTTCTGCTTCAGTTGCTTGGCAATGACTGGGATTTGAACCTGCGCGCCACCGACCATCCCGAGTTCGACGCCTGGCGCTGGAATGACTACTGGGTGCCGCTGGACGTCGTGGTCGAATTCAAACGCGGCGTCTACGAAATGGCGCTGACCGAATTAGCCCGCCACCTGCCTCGAAACGAGTACAGGAACCGCTTTCTGCGCCAGGGCATGCGTCCCCACGAAACGGAACCAGAATCAGATCCGGGACAGGAGCAAGTGGGTACGCCAACGACTCATTTGGAATTGCCGCCAGGTGGCGCTTTGGAGACCATGCCACAGCCTGGCCTCTTTTCGCAAGGCCCTGCCAACAGTCAAGAAAGCTGAATGACGGCTGGACCCGCAATCACCGGGTCAGGACCAGATTGTCTCGATGCACCATTTCAGGTTCTGCGGCGTAACCCAGCAGCTTTTCAAATTCACTTGAGGGTTTGCGGCAAATCAGGCGCGCCTCGGAACTGGCGTAATTCGCAAGTCCACGTGCCATTTCCACACCCGCCGCATCGCGAATGGCAATCACGTCGCCGCGTGAAAAATCACCGTCCACCCCAGTCATGCCGATCGGCAACAGGCTCTTGCCGTCTTCACGCAGCTTGGTCACGGCGCCCGGGTCAACAGTGACGGAGCCACGCAGCTGCAGGTGATCGGCTATCCACTGTTTGCGCGCCTGGTTTTTTTGCGTCTGAGCCACCAGCAATGTCCCTATAGCCTCGCCATGACTCAGTCGCAGCATCACATCAGGCTCACGCCCCCACGCGATCACGGTGGATGCACCTGATCCGGCTGCCCGCTTCGCCGCCAGTATTTTTGTGATCATGCCGCCGCGCCCAAGACTGGAGCCAGCGCCCCCGGCCATGGCTTCCAGCGCCGGGTCGCCAGCCTTGGCCTGCTGGACAAACCGGGCGGCGGAATCCTTGCGCGGATCAGCGCTGTAAAGCCCTTGCTGGTCGGTCAGGATCAGCAGCGCATCAGCCTCAACCAGGTTGGCAACAAGGGCTCCCAGCGTGTCATTGTCACCAAACTTGATTTCGTCGTTCACCACGGTGTCGTTTTCATTGATCACCGGCACCACACCCAACTTCAGCAGCGTCAAAAGGGTGGAGCGTGCATTGAGGTAACGCTCTCGATCAGCCAAATCCGCATGGGTCAGCAGGACTTGGGCGCTACGCAGGCCGTTTTCACGCAGTTTGGTCTCGTACATTTGGGCCAGACCCATCTGCCCGACAGCCGCAGCAGCCTGCAACTCATTTATTTGGCGCGGTCGAGCAGCCCATCCGAGGCGCTTCATGCCTTCGGCAATGGCACCACTGGAAACCATGATCACTTCCCGTTTGTCGCCCACCAGCAAAGACATCTGACGACACCATTCACCAATCGCGGCCTCGTCCAGACCACGTCCTTCATTGGTGACGAGGCTGGAGCCGACTTTGATCACGATGCGCCGGGCGCTGCGCAATATCTGAGAAGTGCTTTCAATCGGCGCCATGATTCACTCAGGGTCAAGCGCGAAACGACGATCCACTGCTTCTGGCCCCTGCTCAGCCTTCTGTTGTGCCTTCACCTGCTGGTAAACAACCTTGACCATGGCTTCGCAGCCCTCACGTGTCAATGCCGAAATTTCAAATACCGGGCCCTTGAACCTGAGGCCTTTGACCAGTTCCTTGACCCGCGCTGGGCGCTCACTGAGCGGCACCATATCAAGTTTGTTGAGGACCAGCCAGCGCGGCTTGGCGTGCAGTGCGGGATCGTATTTCTTCAACTCGTTCACAATCGCCTTGGCTTGCGCAACAATGTCAACCGCTTCGTCGAACGGTGCCATGTCGATCACATGAAGCAGCAGCCGCGTGCGCTGCAGATGACGCAGAAAGAGATGCCCTAGTCCAGCGCCTTCAGAAGCTCCCTCAATCAGGCCTGGTAAATCCGCCACCACAAAGCTTTGCTCAGGGCCGACCCGCACGACGCCAAGATTCGGGTGCAGTGTCGTGAAAGGATAGTCGGCAATGCGCGGCCGCGCGTTCGAAATGGCTGTGATCAGGGTCGATTTTCCGGCATTCGGCATACCCAGCAGACCGACATCGGCCAACACCTTGAGTTCAAGCTTGAGGTTGCGTTTCTCACCCGGCCAGCCTGGCGTTTTCTGGCGTGGCGCGCGGTTGATCGCGCTCTTGAAGCGCATATTGCCAAAACCACCATCACCACCTTTGGCAATCGTGATGACCTCGCCCGGGGTCAGGAGTTCGAATAGCACCTCACCGGTCTCGGCGTCCGTGATGACCGTTCCAACAGGCATCTTCAACGTGATGTCGTCACCCGCGGCCCCAAACATGTCCGAACCCATACCGTGCTCACCACGCTTGGCGTCATACCTTCGGGAAAAACGAAAATCGACCAGGGTATTGAGATTCGGATCAGCTACCGCAAAAACGTGGCCACCACGACCGCCGTCACCACCGTTGGGACCACCGAACTCTTTGTATTTTTCATGCCGAAACGAGACGCAGCCAGCGCCGCCATCTCCAGCAGAGATGTCAATATAGGCTTCGTCAACGAACTTCATGATTTCATTCTATTAGTCAGTTGAGGACAGAGCTGGCTCGCTGCGCGTAGCTGCGGTCTGTCCCGCAAATTATCTCGTTTGTCGCTGCGATCTGTCCCACAAGTCCTCATAAACAAAAAACCCCGCGCAGCGCGCAGGGTTTCAGGCGGGCGTTCCCGGCAAATCAAGCAGAGATGACACTCACCGTCTGCTTGTTCAATGCGCCTTTGGTGGCAAACAGGACGTTGCCGTCAACCAGTGCAAACAAGGTGTGATCCTTGCCAATACCGACGTTGGTACCGGGGTGAAACTGGGTACCACGCTGGCGCACGATGATGGAGCCAGCGCTGATGAGTTCGCCACCGAACTTCTTCACACCCAGCATTTTGGGCATCGAATCGCGCCCGTTTCGCGTAGAGCCGCCGCCTTTTTTCTGTGCCATGATCTTCTCTAGTCAGTTGAGGACAGAGCTAAAGGTCTGTCCCGCAAATTATCACGATGTAATCGCACCAACCAGCAGTTCAGTGAACTGTTGACGATGTCCTTGACGTTTCTGGTAATGCTTGCGACGGCGCATTTTGAAAATGCTGACCTTGTCGTGCTTGCCGTGACCCACAACGGTGACACTCACTGTTGCGCCGGACACCAAGGGAGTTCCAACCTTGATTTCAGCGCCGTTTCCGACTGCCAAAACCTGGTCAAACACAATCTCTTGGCCTACGTCCGCAGCAATCTGTTCTACTTTAATTTTTTCGCCGGCTGCAACCCGATATTGCTTGCCGCCGGTTTTTATGACCGCGTACATGTTGACCTCTTCAATTTAGCTCCGCGAACGAATTTTCACAGAGCCCGTTACTATAACACAGCGGGGTTTTAGGATCGGACTGGCGGCCCGACCCCTAATTCATGGCCAACAGCTTTCTATAATCACAGCACACGACCGCCTTTTAGCCTTGCAAGTCAATTCAACCAGCACCACCACTCCCCTGTCCATCATCGCCCAAGATATGCGCGAAGTTGATCAGGTTATAGCTCGTCGTCTGGACTCGGGCGTGCCGCTAATCGGTCAAGTTTCGCGCTACATCATTGCTGCCGGTGGCAAACGCCTGCGGCCAGCCCTGCTGCTGCTGACCTGCGGCACACTGAGCTACCGTGGCGAACAACGCTTCAATCTGGCTGCCGTGGTTGAGTTCATTCACACCGCCACCCTGTTGCACGATGACGTCGTTGACGACTCTGCCCTGCGACGCGGCAATGCCACTGCCAACGAGACCTTCGGCAACCCAGCCAGTGTGCTGGTAGGCGATTTTCTGTACTCCCGCGCCTTTCAGATGATGGTTGACGCCCAGAACATGCGGGTCATGGAAGTGCTGGCCGATGCCACCAATGTCATCGCTGAGGGCGAAGTGCTGCAGTTGATGAACATGCACAACGCAGCGCTGGACGAGGCCGGGTATATCCAGGTCATTCGCTCCAAGACAGCCAAGCTGTTCGAAGCCAGTGCCAGAGTTGGAGCCATTCTGGCGGGCAGTTCCCCAGCGGTCGAGGAACTTTGCGCGTGCTACGGGCAGGCTATCGGCACGGCCTTCCAGGTGATTGACGACGTACTGGACTACACCGGCGAAGCGGCCATCATGGGGAAAAACGTCGGCGATGACCTGCGTGAGGGCAAAGCCACGCTGCCGCTGATTGCCGCCATGCAGCGCGGGACGGCAGAGCAGCGCGAATTGATCAAGACGGCCATTGAGACCGGCGGCGTCGCGATGCTTGACCAGGTTGTTGAGATCGTCAAGACCACTGGTGCATTGGATGTCGCCCGCCTCGCGGCGACGCAGGAAGCGCAGCGTGCCATTGCTGCCGCGAGGGAACTTCCAGCCGGGCCGTACACTGACTGTTTGATACAATTGGCCGAACAGCTCTTGGAGCGTCAATATTGAGTCGCGCCTCAGCGGTAACAAGAATAAATCGGAATGTGGCGCAGCCTGGTAGCGCACTTCGTTCGGGACGAAGGGGTCGGAGGTTCGAATCCTCTCATTCCGACCAAATTTCTTCAATGAAATCAATGGTTTAGAGAAAACTGTCGCAGGCCCCACCTGCGAAAATAAGCGAAAAGGAGCGAATTGCGCCATTTTTGCGACAGTTGGGTCTGCGCCCGGTTTCGCTCCCCTGCTCCTTTCTTCGTTCAAGGCACTGCATGTGGCACCCCACCGCGCGTGTTCTGCCGAGTCGGTTACTGAGACTTTCACTTTTTTTTGAAGTGACTTTAGACAGGCCGCCCCAAAGTTTTATTGATTGCCTACACGGGTTCTCAGTAACTTTTTGGAGAACCACCCGTGGCCACCATTACCAACCGTTCAGCCTTCATCGTCAGCGTCGCCCGTCACTCAGCCCTCGAACGCACCTTTGCCCACGACGCCCTCGCCGACATCACCGCCTACGTCAAGGAACTCGGCGAGCAGGGCTTCAAGCCATCCATCAAACAGCTCGAGGACCAGATGCACGTGCGCATTCGCCGCGTGGGCTATGCCGAGCAGAACATCACCTTCAAGTCAGCGGCGCTGGCCGACGCCTTCGTGAAGAAAGTCGAGTCCGACCAGGTGCAAGGGCTTTTCATCGACTACACCGCCGCAGCCAAAGTCTCGTTTGCCTCCCTGATTCAGCGCTACATCACCGAGGTCTGCCCGACGCTCAAGGGCGGGGGCGAGACCACCATCTACATGCTCAACGCTATCCTCGATGACAGCAACAACGGCCTGAAGAAGCGCATTGAAATGCGCAAGCAGGAAATGCTGGCCACCGGCAAGGCCGTGACCAAACTCAACGCCAACCGCGAACCCATGGGCGCGCTAGAGTGGGTGCAGCTGCCGCTGAGTCAAATCAAGTCCGAGCATGTTGAGGACTTCATCGCTGACCGGGTTCAGTATGTCGAGCCGTCTAGCGTCGACCGCCAACTCGACCTGATGTCAGCCATCTTCAACCTTGCCACAACCTCCTGGGGCTACCACCTTGAGCGCAACCCCATGACCGGTGTGCGCCGCCCGCGCTACTTTAACGAGCGCGACCGCCGCTTGCAGGACGGGGAGGAAGCCCGTTTGCTGGACGCCGCGCGCCGAGAGGACCAACTTCGCTCCATGGAGCTGAAGGTCAAAGAGCTCGTGACAGCAGAACTGGCGCGCGCTGCGCAGCTGCCGACGCACTACGCCCGCAATGAAGCCCGTAAAGGGGCGTACGAGGCAGCGCGGCGCCAGGCAATCGCAGAAGGTTTTACGCACGTTCCTTTCTACGAGGCATTCGTCCAGTTCCAGATTGCAACAGCGGCACGCCGCGGCGAAACCCTGGGCCTGTTTTGGGAACGGCTGAACTTCAACAAGAAGTCGGCCTTTCTGCCCACCTCCAAGAACGGTCGACCACGGCACCTGGCCGTTCGTCAGGACATCCTTGACCTCATCAAGCAGTTGCCACGCAGTTCCGACCTCGTGTTTGACATGGGCCTTGCGGAACTGGTCAACGCGTGGAAGCGGATTTGCGAGCAAGCGGGCTTGGAGGACCTGCACATTCACGACTTACGCCACGAGGGCATCAGCCGCGCCGCCGAGTCTGGTTTGTTCCCGACCGTCATCGACCTGCAAGCCTACTCTGGCCACAGAGATGTGCGCAGTTTGTCCCGTTATGCTCACTTGAACACGACAGTCCTTGCCAACCGACTTGAGCAAGCTGAAGAAAAGCGACTTGAAGGCATGGACCACAAAGGCCGTGCAAGGCTCAAGACAAGCGAGTTGCATTGGCTCGGCAACTTGCCAAGTGATAGCACCGAAGCCAATGTTGCAATTCAACCTGCACCGGTAATCATGCAACGTGCGCCAGAGAGTGAACCGGCGGTCGGCAACGTCGTTTTGTTCAAACCACGCTTCTCCCGTGCAGCAGTATGAGCACCGTGCCCGCTCACCATTGGTTGCGACAGACGGTGGCGGCATAGCGGACCGTCGGTCAGGGGGCGCCAGGCAGAGCCTGTGTTAGTGACATTCAGTGGCGTTGACACGGTCAATGTCAGCCAGGAAGCGGCGACCTTTGTAGGTCGCCGCTTTTTTTGCGTAAGTCACCCAGTGAAGTACCGGGACGCGATGCAGTCCCGGGGGAGCGCTGAAGTTAAAGTGGTTGAAGTGGGACTCAAGAATCGGCCACCCGAGTGCCCGGCCCGGAGCAAGCATCGCACGTAGCCAACAGCGCATCCAATCGAGCCAAAGCACGGCCTTGTCGATACAAAGTACTATTTGAATCGATTTAGTTAAAGAAAAATAGATATAAAATGAGTTTTATCTGAATTAAGTTGCACAAATTCTATTAGATGCCTACAATATAGGCATCGTATCTCTCAGCTCACGAAAGGTTTTGTATGATGTTGACTCTTTCATCAAATGATATGCGCCGGCTTAGTCCCGCCTGCCGAGCTGAGCTTGTGGCCGTTTTCATGTCGCCGCTTTCGAACGAGTTGGACGACGATGAGCGCCTCCCCTCTGAAACCTTTGAGGGTCAGTCTGTCGACGAGAGCGCCACGCCAACGGCTGACGATGTCCTGGAAGAAAAGCGTGTTGTTGACCTTACCGTTGAAGAGGCACGTGATTTGTTGGCCAACATCAAAGACAGAAGCGCGGAAACACTCAAGCGCTTTGCCACGGGTAAGCCTGTCGCGCTAGCCACACTCATCGGTCTTGGCGGCGAGTATCGCGATTACAGTGAACTCAAGCGCAGCTTCGTCGGCGCCGTGAACCGGCGCCTTCGCACCGTCTCTGGCACCCGAAACGCAGCTCTGTTTTCTTCCGACCGGGACAAGACCCGCATCAAGATTACCCAGAAGACGGCTCAATCGCTGCGTGTTGTCTTCGCGATGCCTGAGCCGCTGCCCGAGTTTGAATTCATCGACCGGACCGGCAACAGCATTGACGCCAAGTCTGAGAAGTGCCAGGAGTTGAATGCACGCCTGGCAGTGGTTTGGGGCGAGTTTTCCGGTCGTCCATCCGATGACTCGACCACCCCCTGGGCGGAAAGAGCGCTGTGTCACTTTGCAAATGCGGGCCTTGAACTCTTTGTTGGGACGCCAATTGGCTGGGACGACAAGGCGCAGTCAGAGATTTATGAAATCCACACCGTTGCCGACCCGCTCATCGTGATTCACAACGCCATCGAGGATGGTTACCCGTCAAAGCTCGATGAGCTATTTTTCGGCCTGGAAAGTGACGCCAAAGTTTTGGCCCGTCCGGCCCTCTGAGTCGACAGAGCAAGGAGATATTGAATGAGTTCAATTAATAAAGTCATCCTCGTCGGCAATCTGGGCGCTGCACCCGAGGTGCGGCATTTGCCCGGCGGTGGTCAGGTCACCAACATCCGGCTGGCAACAACCGACAACTGGAAGGACAGGTCGAGTGGCGAGAAGCGAGAACAGACAGAATGGCACCGCATTGTCTTCTTCGGCAAACTGGCCGAGATTGCTGGCATGTATCTGACCAAAGGCTCTCAGGTGTACGTCGAAGGTCGGATTCGTACCCGCAAATGGCAAGGTCAGGATGGCCAGGAAAAGTACACAACCGAGATTGTTGCCGACGAAATGCAAATGTTGGGCAAGCGGGATGCCGCGGTGGCAACCCGCGTTGAGCCGACCACAAGTAACCATCAAAAAAGCGTGACGGCCCAACCATACGAATTCGATGACACGGAGATTCCCTTTTAGTTTCTTTCTAAGGAAGTCGCCATGCCTGAACTTAGATTCTCAGACTTCGAAGCAGCCTGCCGCCATGCACGGGAGTTGGGTAAATCGAAGCAACCGCATCGGCTACAGCGTGACGGAGATGGATGGTTGGTCACTACGCCTACTGCTGTAAAAGCACCGCCTGTTGCAGAAGCGCCGCCTGTTGTAACAACACCGCCCGTTGAGACTGCGCCGCCGGCTCCACTGTCCAGGAAGCAGCAGAAGCGAATCGAAGCGTTCCTATCCGAGCTTAGGGCTGACTTGTGCTCCTCAACTGACCCAAAGGCATTAATTGCTTTGATAAAGCCTCATTTGCCTGAAGTGTTGGTCGCCGCAAGTGAATCACGCGTTCAGCTATCAGAGGATGACTTGCTGTTGGCTAGGTCGCTGCCGGCTTATGTTGAGGCGTTGACAAACTTCGCGGCGGGCCTGGCTTCGCTTAAGTATGTGAAGTCAAAGGAATATGCGACGGAGCTCTCATTCACGTTTTCTGAGGTGGCCGTAACCATGAGCGGGTTCCTGATAGCGAGACGGGCGGAAAAGGAAATCAGAGAGTTGACCGCAAAGGCGAACACACTGCCCTCGGAGGACGCTGCTAGGGGCAACGCGCAGTTGTACGGTCGCATCGTAACTCTTGAGGCCGAAGCCAGTAAGTGTGTGTGCGGTGGCCGGAAAAAGCTTTACTCCGGTAACGGCTCCTACTTTTGGGGATGTGGCAACTTCCCCAGATGCTTCAAATCGAGACGCAGTCTTAACAAACAAGAAGCCGATTTTCTCGAAGACCGCTGAGCGGTAGTGAAGATATTAAACACAGTCCAGTCACAAATTTCTTGGAGGAATAATGGCATCGGTTCATAAAGCAAATTGCCCATGTGGCTACAACGAAACCATCGCTACCGGTGGCACGATGGCAAGTTACGGCGAGTACTCGACGTTCCCTTTTTACTGTCAGCAATGTGGGCTGGTCTCGGTAAACATCTCAGCCTTCCTTGGGGCGAGCAGGTCCGAAGACTCTCCACAAAAACGAAGGGAGTGCGCCAATCCTCCAACGTGCCCGAAATGCGGCAACAAGAATCTCGACCAATATGGGGTGCCACCTGCATCCACTGCCAGTTCGACAGGACGATTGAAGCTTCAGGCGTGGAACTTCAAAGCCTATGAAAAGGGTAACTTATGCCCTGCATGCAAACAGATGACTCTGGACTTCAAGTCATCACACATTTTGGCCGATTGAAACCACTCCAACCCAATGAAGTCACTAACGGGTACACGTGAACAGGCCGCCAAGGCTAGAGAATTGGACAGCGGGAAGCGGGCCCGCGACTGGCTGTGTTCCTCGCAGGTTCGATTGAAATAGCAATGAAACCAATCTAAGAGGGAGAGTGCAACATGGCTGTGCTTGTGGAGGCTCTTTCTGTCATTGTCAGAAGGGACGCAATTACCAAACATGTGGCAGGTGGCTGGAAGAAGTTCGTTGAGATTGTCCCGAACAATACCCTTTGCTTTGACGATGAGCTCGCCAGAGTCGGCTTCATGTCACCTGCAAGTGTTGATGAGTTTGTCACGAAACTCGAGTCCTTGGGGCTTCGGCACTTTTCGGATGGATATGCCATGGAAATGGCGGTGGTTGACCAGTTGACTGGTCCGCTCAGCAATGTGACCTGGCTTGAGTTCGCACCGTTTCCTCTGGGGGCAGGAAAGCAAGTCACCTCATGTTGGCTCTTCGACGAGCCAAGGAGGGGAGCTGGCATTCATATGAAGGGGCTACACATGGACTTGGCCGTGCCCCCTGGTTGGAAATACGAGGGCTCAATCAGTGCCAATCACGTATTTGTTCGAAGTGAAGATATTGAAGGTCGTCTCAAGTTCTTGCGACATGGGGATGGTGAGGACGTCTTTGAAGACCTGGAGACGGGCAAGGAGATTTCTGTTGTCAGGGAGAGCCGTTGACGGTAGCTCGACCCATCTTCCTTGGACATACAACTTGGCATGTCTCAGAGAAGAGATTGCTGTAATGCCAACCCGTATCGAACCGGATTCTTAAGTTTGCCAACGCTGCCAGACTCGACTGCCCTCTGTAGCCACACTTTCGTCTGCGTTTTTTCAAGACCGAGCAGCGTCGCAACGTCGGCTTCACTCTTGGGGCCTTCCGCCAGGAGCTGGGTCAATTTCACCAAGAAGTCAGCGTACACGTCCATCGAACTGACCTCTTGACCCGTCGCCACAAAGGGCGAGAGTGTCTCCGCGACATCCGGCTCTGCCAGCTTGGTTTCCTGGGGCACTGGATAAGAGGTGACAGTTTCCATTTCGGGCGCGGCAACAACTCCGGCCGCTGAAGGAATCGATGTTTCCTTTTCTGGGATATCGCCAGCACTGGACAACAACAGAGATTCCTGCGACGAGTCAGCTACCACCGGTGCCGCCGGTGCCGTGCGGGTGAAAAATTCGCCAAGCGTCTCATCGGCTTCGATGGCAAGGGTGAACGCAATGCCGCCCCTCTTGACCAACTCTGCGTTACCCGGCCCACTGCCTGGTGTCCTGACGTAAAGCGGTACCCACTGCTTCTGCAGGTCTTCAAGCGCCCCTTCCCAAGTACCGCCACTCCCTAGAGCGGATTCAATAACAAGGGCTTGGTCGGCCAGCGTATAGATGTACTTGTTGCGCGCCATCGCATTGCCGGCGTTAAATCCGGCATCGGGGTAAAACGGCGAAATTAGGACCAACTGACCTTCCTGAAGGCCAATTCGGTTCTGACGATTAAGGCTCATCTTGAGTAGGTCGCTCGCGAGAATACCGATGGACTTGCCGCCGGCCTCAGTAGCGCCCTGCATCGCCGCGGCATCGACACCGCGCGCGCCTCCCGAAATCACCGCCAGACCTTCCCCGGCGCACTTGGACGCGACCGTTCGGGTGAACTCAAGCGCAGCCTCGGTTGCATCGCGAGAACCTATGATGGCCAAGCCGCCTGACTCGAGCAATGACTTGTCGCCGGCGCCATAAAGCAGTGGCGGCGCCGCATGCTTGAGACGGTGCTTCAGGCGCTTCGGAAATTCCGGGTCGCCACGAGAGATGACCCATAGGCCGCCGCGGCTCCACCGCTCCAGAGCCAAAGCGAGTGCAGTCCCTCGCCGCAGCAGAAAATCGACCCGTTTACCCTCTAACTTAGCTTCGTGGACGTTGGACAAGTGGGCACGGCCCGAATCTGAAAGAAGGTCTGCAGGCCTCAAACTTCGGGCGTTCAACCATTTCGCAAACTCACCATACTCACGCGCGGAAAGCGGCTGGAAGGGCTCCTCCCGTTCACCACCGAACCGTCCGCACATCAGGAGGACAACTTCGGTATCAGCAGTCAGTGCCTGTTGGCTCATAAATTTCTCGTCATTTGGCTGATGTCGACGCCAAGGCAAAGGGGTAAACGGCGGAGGTACCATTCTGCCGCAACAAAGCTGTGGCAAGTGTCAGCGTCCAGACTGAGTCCACAACGTCATCAACCAACAGGACCGGGCCGGTCGTTCCTGGTTCTGGGTTGACCGTGAAGGCACCGTCTAGATTGTGGCACTGGTGAAAGCGGTTCTGCATGTGCTTCTGCGGCTCCGTCGACCGAGATTTTTGGATTGCCGCTATGAATGGGACGCCGATTGCCGATGCCAGCCTTCGCGCAAAGTCTGGAACCAAATTCGGATGACGCATGGATGCAATACAGGTGACCCAAGTAATCGGACTACCCTGAATCCATCGATGGCGAATAAGGTCCGCAGAAGCATCGACAAGTTCATCAGAGAAGCGGCCTTGCTCCTTGCCCAAAGCCACCAACTCGCCCCAGACGGGTTCGCCCCAGCGCGACAAAACTCGACCTTCCTCGCCACGCAAATTAAGAGGAATATTCTGCTTGTTCCAACCAAACTGACCCTGGTACAAAGGCAGAGCCCGAATGTCCCACTGTTTCTTAAGCTCCAAGGGCATCTCGCTGTGCTTCACGAACCGCTGCGCATCAATCAGCGTCTTGGGTTGAATCTCTTCAGGTACGACCGGGTGCCCAACGCAAACCGCGCAGCGTCCACACGCAACACCCGTTCCACCATCGAGTTCCTTCGTCAAGAACTGCATCAGACAGCGTTTGTTTTCGAGATAGGTCTTCATCTGAGCCCACTCGATTACTCGCTGCTGCGTCAGGTGTTCAACCCTTTCCCGGTCAAGCTTGTATGGGTTGGCCGTGCGAGACCACGTGCTATTTATCCGCAACACCGGCGACTGTGGTTCCACAACCAACAGTTTGAGAACTTTCTCAATCTGGGATTGCCGCAAGTTCACAGCATGTTCGATGTCCCGAATTCTTAGTCCTTCCTCTGCGGCCTCTAGAGCGTCAAGAATTCGATTGATTTGCCATTCCGGCGGAAAAGCCGAATCTCGAAAGTACTCGTTGATGTCGTCATCCTCCTCGCCCGACAGCAGCACCCCGTACGCACGAGGAATCGCTCGTCCAGCCCGACCAACCTGCTGGTAATAAGCGACAACACTGCCCGGCATCTGATAATGAATGACAAAGGTCAGGTCCGGTTTGTCATAGCCCATCCCGAGTGCTGTCGTTGCAACCAGGCACTTGATTTCGTTCGCCAGCAGTGCGCGCTCCAGCGCCTCTCGCTCATTGTTTGGCTTCCCAGCGTGATATGCGTGCGCATCAATGCCATTGGTGCGCAACCATTCGGAAACACGGTCAGCGTCGCGCGTGGTGAGTGTGTAGACAATGCCGCTGCCCGGCAGCTGCGGAATATGGTCGGCTAGCCAAGCCAAGCGGTCGGCCGGACCGGGCAAGTGCGTGTTTTGTAGCGCCAAGCTTTCTCGCGTCAACAGACCACTAAGAATTACCACTGCACCGCCAAGCTGAGCTGCCACGTCTTTCTCAACTCTCTCGTTGGCGGTCGCCGTCGTCGCCAGAACCGCGATGTTTCCTGGAAGACGAGACAGCACCTGACCGATACGCCTATAGTCTGGCCGAAAATCGTGGCCCCAGTCGGAAATGCAATGTGCCTCGTCGATAACCAGTAGACCGATGCGCGAGGCAATTGGCTGCAAGGTATCGCTCACAAACTCGTCATTTGCCAGTCGCTCTGGCGAAATAAACAGCAAATCGACTTGGTTGCCCATTAGCGCGATGCGAACTGGAACCCAGTCATTGGGATTGGTCGAGTTGACCGTCAAGGCTTGCAGTTTCAACCGGCGCGCGGCCTCAGCGTCAATTTGGTTTCGCATCAACGACAGTAGCGGTGAAATGACGAGCGTGACGCCCGCACCTTGGGCTCTCATCAGCTTGGTCGCAACTAAATACACCATGCTCTTGCCCCAACCTGTTCGTTGGACACAGAGCACCTTGCCGCGCTTGTTGACGATGGGGTCAATGGCTTCCCACTGGCCCGCCCGAAATTCTGCGGTCGCGTCACCCATCGCAACCCTAAGGTAGGCCAATGCTTCAGCTTTGGTAGCCATAAATCACCCCTTGCCCAGTGCGTAAGACGCTAGGATGCACGAGCTTAAGGCATATTTGGAGGCCTAAGACGATTCGACGCTGAGCAGTGTTGAAGTTAAAGTGGCTCGAGGCCGACTCAGACATGGTTTGATTACGTCCCTCGTGCAACCGCAACAAAAAAGCAGCGCCCCTTTCATGGGGCGCTGGATTAATCAGGTGCTTGCAGATTCACTCAAAATAGTCCGGTCCGCTTCGTTGCATTTGAATTCAACCCTCCGAGCTTGGCTTGTGCCTCGGCGTGGCCAGCGGCAGCATCGTGCAGTGCCATCAGCCACTTATAGTTTGTCCCGTTACACGGGTCTCCGGGACTCAACTGGTGATACAAAAAGGCAACAAAGAGTTGAACCGCTGGCCCTGCTTTCTCGAGTTCAGTCGGGACAAACGCGCCGACAAGCGGGTCCTGACGAAGGCGCTCGATTTCGAGCTGAACCCGCTCGCGCAATGTCCTCTTGGCCGGCCAGACGAAGTCATGTAGGGCCAGGCCACCTGACAAAGCAAGTACCAACACGGTTGGCAGGCCCAGGTATCGAGCCGCTTTCTCGAGAACCGGACGACCCGCGCGACTGATAGTGGCTTCGCCTCGCCGCCATTGCGAGAGTCGTTCGTAAGTCACGCCAAGCGCTTTGGCCAGACTTGCCAACGTCTCTCCTCTCTTTGTTGATGTTGCGACCAGAATTCGCAGCAAGGGTTGCTCGTCTCGCAGCAACGGTGGCGGGTTCGCGCGCCTGGTTGGTTTCTTTAGCTTTCCTGTCATGGGGATGACCTCTTCGATATGACAGCAAGACGCTGTCCCAAGGTGTAGCGAGCTCTCAAAAACGTCTTTTCACCATGAAGTCACTCCGGCTTCGTACCCCTAGTCACTTCATGCCAGGCAACCCCAAAATGTGTCCACTTCAATCAAGGGCCGCGTGCCAATGAAAACCAAACGAACAAGTACGTCTTCGAACGCATTGCCGGAAGCCGCCCTCGAGCTGCGGGTCACCGACCAAGATGGCGTGGAGGTAGGCGCATCAATCTGGCCCACGCTGCTTACAGCTACATCTGTCACAGGGGTGGTGGAGTGGCACGACATCAACGTCATCTCCAGTTTCATCAGTGCCACGGGCGACGAAACGCCTTGGGGCCAAAGACTGTTGCTAGCCTGGGCTGCGGTCGGACCCACCAGTGTGGACGCCGTTCCTGTTCTCGGACCAAATCAATGGGCTCAAGCCCGGCTAACGTTGCCGGATATCACGGAGCCCGGCCAAGGCTCTGTCAAGGTCTTGCTTACCCGTGGTGATTGGACAGCGCGCATCGAGTGCTTGGCCCAACCCGAACTGGCAACCGAGCAAGAAATTCCCCTGAAATTGCGCTCGCTCGACATTGGCTCCATCGCCGTGGACATGTTCTCGCGCATGTGGCTCGGTCACTCATGGCTGTTGGGAGAACTGACTGAGGAATGATTTTGGTCACCCGGGCAAGAAAACTGGACGTGCATGAAGCGTCTGCTGGAACTCATAGAACGTCCGAACAACAGCGGCACCGTCATGGATGGCCTCACCAGTGCCTACGGCTGAAATCGCGTCACTACAGAAGGTAAAAAATCATCAAGACTGAAATCAAACCGATACATACCCTTCCTCAGCACTTGCTCACAAATTGGAGGGTGTTCGAATTCGAGGAGGATGGGCTCTGGGTTACGAGATTCATCGGAATCGCCAGCCATATTCGCACCCCGGTCCTGAGCCCGCCAATTCAGCGGTTCGACCCAAACACCGGGTGCGGACAAGATGCCGATGGCGAGGTATGGCTGCTCTTTCCGGGAGACCATGCCGACCAAACGCACACGGGTTACGAACCATCTTGCGATGTCACGGCGCTTTTCGTGGAGGCATTGGCCATGTCGGACTGGAGACAAGAATGAACATTCTCCCGGGACCTGAGCTTCTTCAATTTGAAACGACCGCCAGCCTATGGACGCTGTGCACCCTCGACGCACCGCCAGACATCGTTCTGCGCAACTGGAAGTGCTTCGACCTGACGCCGCCAGGCAAGCCCACTACCCGTCGCTTCCTTGGTCGCAATGGCCAGTCGCCAGCGGTATACACGAGCGCCCCTGTAATCAACTTTGACCCGACGCAGTGTGTGTGTGAAGCAACCGATGGTGCTGTCATCCGATTGGAGGGACCGCCCAGCAGGGATTCGCTCGGGGTTCCAGGATACATCGACGACGTCACGGTAGAAATTGAGCAAGTCATATGCGACCGCTGATGGACTGGTACGAACTCCGATTTCGACTACAGCTGTGGTTTATCCAGTCGTGGTCGTGGCTGTTGCGTCCGATTGTTTGGCTACGTTTTCTCTTCGTAGACAGACCAGAAGGCGCAGGTGAAAAGCTACAAGACTCACCTTTCGGGAAATTTCGGAGGACCGAAGTTAACCCTGCAAACCGGTGGCCACCCGGCGAAGGGGGTAAGAAATGACCAACCCTTACGAACGCAAGCAAATTGAAACCAATGAGGGCGTCTTCCCACCATACGCCCTGAAGCGAGCTCGGGAGCATCGTCGACTTGCCCATGAGTTCTATAAAGCGGCGCAGACGCCAGGGTTTGCAGCGCTGCCACGCGTAACGCTAACGGTGGAATCCGTATACCTGTGTGCGTTGGCCGCACTCGGCGCAGCTGTCGACAACTACAAGCACCCTTCACGAGAAGCTTTGGTGACCGGTGCGCGACTTGCCGGGCTATCGAAAGAGGAGATAGAACCGATTGCCGACTGCTTGGATTATCGGTACGAGCCGGGCGGCACCGACGCAAGATGGCAGCGCCCGTTGGACCTGCTCACAAAGGCAGCGAAAACAATGCCGAAAACAAAATGACAACTCCAGCCGACGCGTACATGCGCCAGCAGCACGACGAGCTCGTCGTGCAATCTGCGCAAAGAGCGCGCGCCGAGCGCTGCCAGAGCATTTTTGTAGTCGTGTTAATGGCATGCGCGTTGTGCTGCTTTGCCGTCGGGATACTCGCAACACATTTTTTGACATGACAACTTGGAGACAAATATGACCATGCCCGATGAGCGCCCAGCGGGACACAAATTGCAAGCAATCATCCTGGGAGGCCAATGACCGTCACTGAATTGATTGAAAAGCTGCAGCGGTACCCGCCGGATACCCTGGTAATGCTGAGGGATTGGGATTACGTTGCGCTCACGGCTCAAAGCGTCGCGGATATATCTTTGCGCAAACTTGAATATGAGGGAAGAACCTGGGGAGAGTGCTGGGACGACCCATACCACGACCGCGGAGAAAAAGTCTATGCATCGACAGAGCCAGTGGTAGGAGTGCTGATTTCATGACCACCCCCTACGAGCGTACCCGCTCACTGATTGAAACCAACCTATTTCTGCACGAGCTGCAAGACCCGACGCTGATGCCAAGGGTGCCGGCTGCTGTGCGAGAAATTGCTCGCAAACTCATGCGCCACTACCCGAACGATTCGGATGTTGAGCTGGTGCACAAGGCCTTGCCGATGTTTTACGGGCCGGTGCCACCTTTCTCACGGCTCGTTGGCGGGGAGCAGACCGTCGGCGTAATCGAGGCGGCAAGTAGGCAGCAGGCAGGACTGAAACAAATGGTAGAGGCCAGCGAGCGCATGGGCCTATACGACGACCTTACCGACATCCCGCACCGAAAGCCAGGCAAAAAATGACAAACGTGAAACATTACAAATGCGGTGTGTGCGGTTGGGTTCACTTTGAGCTATCGCTCAAAGACGCGCAGGCACACACAGATGCAGTGAACGCAGCACCGCGGGCAGGAGGCAAGCCAGTGACGGTGGACCGCTACTTTGCTTGCAGCAGGTGCGGCGCGTCCAACGCGACGTTTGTGCCTGCGTTGCCCGGTGATGCGCCACCTCTATCCACTTTGCGTGGTGTTGTTTTGCAATCAGCAAAAATTGGGAGCAAAGAATGACCGCAGATAGAGCCCTTGGCTACAAAGAGTACAAGTGCCAAAAATGCGGCTGGGTGCATGCTGCAATACCGCGAAGCGCGTTGCCGCAGGATGGCAGCCTTGGCCAGTACTTGCGCTGTTTTCAATGCCATGCCCCGTCATTCAGTTTTGCCCCGGCCGCGCAAGGGGACGCACCCGTCGGCTGCACGCTACAGCCGATTTTTGTGCCTCGGGCGTGGGGCGAAGAATGACACTGCACCAACGCCGGAACTTCGTTTTACTGATTGCAAATGACCTCGTCATGCTGCTCGCAAAAGAGCCGGAACAGGCGGAGGCGCTGCTGGAGTTGGCAGTGGAGATTGATTTCGCGGCCATGGCTTGGGTAATTGCGTGGGAGAAGGGAGAAAAATGATGACACCGCACCAGCGCGACCACCTCGTTTTACTGATTGCAAATGACTTCGCAGTGCTGCTCGCGCAAGAGCAGACAGAGCAATTCGACGCGCTGCTGCAGCTTGTCATCGAGATTGAGCACGCGAGTATGAGATGGGTCAGTGCATGGGCGAAAGGGGCACAGGCATGACAGTAGCTGATTTGATTTCAATGTTGCAGCTCGAGGACCCGGCTGCAGAGGTCGTGACACGAGGAATTGAATGTCTCGACGAGGTCGTACGCGTGTCCAAGCTTACACCTGTGAAACTGCGTGGGTTTGCGGCTGAAAGCTGCGGATGGTTCGAGTACTGGACCGACGCAGTACCGCCGACAGACGACCGAACGGTCGTATTTTCTGAGCCCGGTAACGGGCTGCTGCTCGAATGACAGCACCGACCACCGACCGAGCGCGCCTCAAGGACGCGCGTGGGCTACTACGCGACGCGCAACTTCCGGGGCTGTCGGCACAGTCGCGCGCGGTGCTTGCGGCAGGAGCACTTCGGCTCATCGCGCCGGAAACGTCCGACGACGTCGAATCGTACATGAGCGGCTGCGGAGGATGGGCAGAAATACGGTGGCAAGAGAGCTGCGACGAGCTAATTGCCAGTGCAAAAGAAATGCTGAAATCAAAATGAACAAAACGTTCCGTCAGGAGTTGGTAGAGATAGGGCAATACTGGTGCTTCAGAGCTAAGTATTCGAAGAAACGTACATGGTACTTTCGAGTGATGGCCTGGCTGTGCCGGAGGCTTGAGAAATGACAATCCCGTACAAACGAGTACGCGCGTGGTTAGCCGCAGCGCGCTTCGGTTTGGCATCGTCGAACCCCGGCGCAGACGAAGCGGTGTTGCTGCGCAATGCGCTGCTGCAAGGCCGCTTCGATGCAATCCTGGAAGCAGCCGCGCACGACGGCTTGCCTTTTGTTTGGCAGCAAATTGGGGAGCTGCGTGAGAGCGGCGCCTTGAGCGAAGCCCAGGGCGCAAAACTGGAGCGCATGGTGAGAAGCATCGAGCGCGGATTCGCGGAAGCGGAAGCTGAGAGGTAACGAATGACCGTAACCGACTTGATTTCAATTCTCCAGCAACACGACCCCGCCGCTGTGGTGGTGCTCGCCGTGCGCAACAGCGAAAACGTCGTGTCGGTACGTAAGCACGACATCGAGCGTGTAGCGCTGCTCAAAGTGCTGGGGGAGTACAGAGATACT
>CAITQH010000481.1 GCA_903894475.1 uncultured beta proteobacterium | reverse complement strand
GGATGAAGTCGGCTTACAAGGCATTGCAGTCGAGGTTTGCGAGCGCCGGGTAAGCGTTCAGGCAAAAGGAGAACAAATGATGACAGAACCACACCAGCGCACCCGGGCTTTACTGAAAACAATTCGTTTTCTCGAAGAGCTCACGCGCCCGGGCGATACGCCACGAGTACCGGCGCACATCCGCGATACGGCGCGCCAACTGCTGCTGCACTTCCCTGGGTTCGACGAAATTGAAGCTGCTCACAAGGCTTTGCCGGAGGTCTTTGGGCCGGTTGTGCAACGCCAAGCAGAGGGAATGCCGGCAAGAGATGGTGCGCAGTGAACGTCAGTCAACAGCACTGCTGCATCAGAAACCCCGCAGTACAGCGCCGCAGTGTGAAGCGTGCTGGTCTCGGTTGTCGACGCGAACTCAATCCTTGCTGACAACAAACCGAGCCAGTAGCAACCAGACGATTGCCCACGCCGAGCCAAATGCCCAGCCGCCGATAACGTCGGTTGCGTAGTGCACTCCAAGCGCCACCCGGCTCAATCCAACCAACAGGGTCAGCAAACCCGCCGTCATCAAAATGTAGGCACGCTCTGCCACCCTCTTGTGAGAACTTGCGAGCAAAGCTCCAATCGTCAGGAATACGAGTGCTGACATGCTTGCATGACCACTCGGAAAACTCAACCCGGAGGCTGCAAGCTCTGCGTAGGCAAGGTCGGGGCGAATGCGACCAAATGTGGCCTTGAAAACGCTGACCAGCACGGTTCCGGAAATGACGGATGTGGCAACGAAAATTGCTATGGCCCTTTGCGAAACCAAGACAAGGTAGCCAACCGTCGCAACCGTAAAAAGTGTCAACACAACCGTGCTGCCCAAGCCACTTAAATCGCGCATGACCTCTGCCAACCATGGATACCCGGCTCTCAACGCTTGTGCACGCTGGAGCAATTGCATGTCGAAGACGAGCGTGTCGCCTTCTCCAACTTCACTGCCAAGCATGGCGAACGCCAGTGCCAGCATGGTCGCAACAAATACAAATAGCAGGGGCTTGAGCAGGGATGCATATCGTTCAATCCGTGACGGCTGAAAAGCGGCGCCGCAGCCCTCCCCGCCGTCGCTGTATGTTGGAGCCTTGAACTTCATTTGTGCTTGGTCACACTCTCATTTCCACCCGCCCAATCAACTCCGCAAAATCCTTGCCACCAATTTGACCTCTTCCCCCTCCCCCCGGGTTACCAATAGTCTCGCCTTCCAGCGTGCCATCGGCCTTCCTGCTTACAATCGCCGCCACCGTACCGGACGACTTTGAGAACAAAACGTAGTCGCCAAGGCCTTCGAGCCACTGGAACTTTGAAGGCAATGAAGGGCTTCCGTTGATTGGGTAAATCTCCCAGCCGTTGATTGAATACAGCAGCAGTCGCCCTGGAAACGGTTCAGGCTCGTTGGTCATTCTTCTCTTCTCCCATTGCCGGCAATTTAACACGTCAGCGCTGGTCCTCTATGACACTAAATTGACTTCGTACTGTCAACCAACAGTCATGCATAAGGGAAAACACCATGTGCAGTAGTAGCGCGCTGTTACCTGTCAGTTTGAAGCGCTTCGTAAACTGAAATTCCCTAATTTTCTGGAGACTGTCATGTCCAAAAAGGTTCTTATGCTTTGCGGTGACTACGGCGAAGACTACGAGACGATGGTGCCCTTTCAGACCATGCTGGCCGTTGGCTACACCGTTCACGCTGTCTGCCCTGACAAGAAGGCAGGCGACTACGTTATGACGGCAATTCACGACTTTGAAGGCGCTCAGACCTACAGTGAGAAACCGGGTCATCGGTTTACCCTCAATGCCAACTTTGCAGACGTAAAGACCGCCAACTACGACGGTCTTTTGATTCCAGGTGGCCGCGGTCCAGAATATCTACGACTGAACGCCCGGGTGCTGGAAATCACCAAGGAATTTGCTGAAGCCGGCAAACCAATTGCCGCTGTCTGTCACGGCGCCCAATTGCTGGCTGCCGTTCCTGGCATCATAAAAGGCAAGACTATCAGTGCCTACCCTGCCTGTCGTCCGGAAGTCGAACTTGCTGGAGCAAAATTCGCAGAGATTGCCATTGACGCAGCAGTCACTGATGGGCAATACGTCACGGCGCCCGCTTGGCCCGCTCATCCTGCATGGCTGTCACAATTCATCGCACTGTTGGGGACGAAAATTACTCATTAACAGAGTGTTGCCCCCGAGCCGATGCTTGGGGGCACATTTCCCTTTTAGGTGACGGAGCATAGAAATGTGTCAAATTTTCGTTCGCGCCAATCCCTTGAGCTACGAAGCCACAACCCGGAGCATCCGACTTCACGGCGTGGTCACGAGTGTGCGACTGGAAAACATCTTTTGGGACACATTGGAAGAAATTGGTGCCAGGGACGGCATGAGCGTGCCGCAACTGCTTTCGAAACTGTACGACGAGCTCTTGGAGCACCGTGGTGATATTCCTAATTTTTCAAGCTTCCTGCGCGTATGCGGCCTCCGCTACATGGCCCTGCAGGTTGACGACCGCATCCCGAGAGATGTCAACATACCTATCAGGTCACTCAACCCCCAAGCAGTCCTGCACGGCTTGAGACCTAACTTGGTTGACATCAAGGCAAGCTGACGCGGCGCACCTGTAACAAGTGCTGGGTCGCGAACGGCCTCTATTCGCTGGCGCTGTGCTCCACGCACTACCGTGTTTGCTGGGCTCTATCCCACCGGCTAGCTACACCACCGCTAGAACAAACTGTTACGTAACTTGGCGTGATTTTCTGGTCTATCGTTACAACCAGACACACCGCAGTAATGGAGTCTCGATATGCTCAACGAATACAGATGCAATAAAAAAATTGGAGGCGACTATGTCAACAGAAACTTACCGCGTCGAAAGCGCTCACCCCATCATCGGTCCGCTGTGGTCTGGGTGGGCTTCATCGAAATTTCATCACGTCGTCAACCGTGCGCAAGCCATTGTCCTGGCAGCAAAGAGCAGGACCTTGCCGGCCGGACACGAAATCAGGGTGGTTCACGTACCTACCGGAAGCATCGTGTTCCGCAAGACTGACGGAAGCTTGAGTACTTTGGCGGAAGATTGAGGTCGGCACTCCAATGGCCACCAACCGGCGAACAACCCAAACCACTCAGGTTCCGGCACCACTGCCCCTGGCGCAAGCAGTTCAGCACATCCCTCACCGACATCAAGAAGTGTGAACGATTTCACTCGAAGCCGGAACCAGCGAAAACACCGACGCAGGAACTGAAACGCCTCGAATGAGCAAGCGATTTCTTGCGATACATTCGCGCAAGGCCCCGGCTTTACGGGCAACACCTTCGCTTGGTTCATTGCCAATCGCGATTACGATTTCAACCCGATGCAGCGCAAGTGTTTCAAATGCGTACCTGGAGAGAACTTGCACGCAGCGTGTTGCAATCTGCTGACGCTGCCTGGACGCCCTCACCCAATAGCCCAAGTTGCATATCGCGTGCTGCTTGTTGATTTGGTTCAAACCGGCGCCTCCAAGAAACTCGGCGCCATCTTCCGAGAAAATGCCGAACTCATAAGCAGTCTGTGCTTCACGTCCCTGGCGGCAAAGACCAAACCAGTCCAGGGCATCTTTGTCGGTGTAGCCTTCGTGGCACCAGGGCATCCATTGACCCACGGTCTCCACAGACTCTCGCACGGCCCGCGTGAATGCGGGGGCGTCCCGACCTTCAAATGGCCGAAGTAGCAGCCCATGGGAGGCGATTGCGGGCATAGTGGAAGAGTTCAATTTCGATAGTGTCAAGGCTGGCCTGTGTCAGACTGCCTTACCGTTCGCATTGACCACTACTTGGCCATCTTCCTTCGTAAACGCTCCCCTTTGCGGCGACGGCAATATGTCAAGCACCGCCTCAGACGGGCGGCACAGCTTTGCACCGAGGGGCGTCACAACGATAGGCCGATTGATGAGGATGGGATGCACGTGCATGAATTCAATCAACTCGTCATCCGACCATTTCGGGTCAGCCAGCCCCATTTCATCGTAGGGCGTTCCTTTTTGGCGCAACAGCTCGCGGGCCCTGATGCCCAAGGCCTTCAGAAGCTTTCGTAGCTGTGCGGTGCTGGGTGGCGTCTTCAGATACTGAATTACCTCTGGCTCCTCGCCGCTGTTGCGAATCAATGCCAGGACGTTCCTGGAAGTTCCGCAATTTGGGTTGTGGAAGATGGTGATTTTGCTTTCCATTGTTGCTTGTACCGCTGAGTTTGATTTTCGTGACGTCTCAGTGCATCTGCCCAAGGGTCATGGCTGACTTGCGAACCATCGTTGAATATAACCGCAGTCTCTCTCACAAATCAGTGCGCGTCGTGCCGGCGAAGTTCAAGATGTAGTCAACGCCAAAAACCAGCGACGGCGTGCGGTACCCAGGCTGAGCCTCGCCATTGGCCGTTCGTTTGGCGATGTCCCAGGCTGTCAGTGCTGTGAGTGCATAGCCTTCGACGGTGTCCAGGCGTGACGTGGCCGTTTGGCCGCCGGCATTTCGCACTTGACCCCACAGGTGCGACGCACCTCGCTGGCGCTGGTCTGCGTCGGGGCCAGCGGGCCCGGCATCGATTTGCTTCTTCAGCAAACCTTGCACGAAGTTGGAACCCATCACTCCACCCATATAACGTGAAGCTTTGGCCATCCATCGCAATGCTGTCGGTGCAGCCATGAAAACTTCGATGTTTGAAATGGCCGTGGAGACCCAAGCGGTGGAGACATCTCCCCAAGGGATGCACATGGTGGTAACCGGTCCCTTGCCAAAATCGATGTCACGGCAAGCCGATGCAGACGGCACGGCCACCAGTTTGCCATCTCGCCGAACCATGCCGCCACGGTGCACGTTTTCTACCATGGTCGTAGCCGTGCCATGCGACGGTTGCCCAATGGCTTGGAACGCGAGGGTCAAGGCAGTGGCATCGGGAAGTCGCCGCTTCAGGTGAGCCGCGAGGCAATCGCTTGGTACGACATCAAAGCCGGTACCGGGCATTAACATGACTCCAGCCTTCCCCGCTTTGGGGCCTAGCAGGGCAAGCGCTTCGAACACGTCAATTTCGCCAGTGATGTCAAGATAGTGAACCCCTGCAGCGATGCAGCCCTCGACCATGGCCCTGGCAGTCCGTGAAAACGGCCCGGCGCAATTGACTACAACGGCGACTCCGGTCAGATTCTTTGCAATGACTCCGATGTCCTCCAGGCCAAACACCCGATAACTGAGACCATGCCGTGTTGCAAGCGGTGCAAGTTTCTGCTGCGAGCGCCCTGCAAGAATGGGTTTGGCGCCCTCACTCTGCGCGAGTTCAATAATGAGTTCGGCTGTATAGCCATTAGCGCCGTAGATGAGAATGTTGTTGTTCATGGTCTGCGTCCTTGATTCCTCATACCGTTGATGGCAACCCAGGGTTGGGTCCCGTCTGTAAGTGCCACCTACGGGGCACCGCTCCCGTTGTCCACCAATCAGGTTCCGCTGCGAATACTGCTTACGGAAGCCTCGGCGTTTTGTCTGCGCGCAGCGGCGGCAACTTCCTTGTCGACAATGGTCTTTCCAATGGGCGCAAGAGCAATGCCTGCGAGCTTCAAATGCTGAATCCCAAAAGGGATGCCAATAAGAGTAATGAAACACAAGATGGCCGAAATGACGTGCCCAATCGCAAGCCAGACACCGGCAAAAATGAACCAAATGATGTTGCCAATCACTCCGAGCCCACCCGTTCCAATGTCGTCCTGATTCGACAATTCTTTCCTACTGACAGCCTCTTTACCGAATGGGAAGAAGGCAAACTGACCAATCACAAAGCAAGCCCTTCCCCAGGGAATGCCGACGATAGTGATGAAGGCCACGAGGCCAGCAAACCACCAGCCAAGACCCATAAAGAATCCGCCCAATACGAACCATAGAAAGTTCCCAATCGTTCCCATGCAGTAGCCTCCTATTAACAAGTGTTAGTTGGTGACGCTCGCATGGTCAAGTCCACTTGAGATATGCCCATCCGCAAAGTCCGGCACCGACCACCCAGAGAAGCCATGTCTCAGATACAACGTACGGGTACAACATCAACGCCACACCTGACCACGTGAGCACCGAGCGCTCGGTCTTCCTGCCGCGCCTGAAAACAACGTAGCCGATGATGCCAAAGACAATGGCCCCAAAAATGTAGGCCGGACCGGGAAGAACCAGACCCATGGCTTCAAGTGTTTTCAGCTCATCCATGGCTCATCGTAATCCGATACCTTTGTGGAAATACGACAGAGGGACATTTGGCTTCATATTTGCACTCGGTGTCACGACACAGTCACAAACACGTCAAACAATGTAATCGTTTACATTTCACTTGTTTCGTGAAAAAATTGAGGATTCAAACATTGAGCGGACCAATGGGCAAAGTCGCCACCGTCAAGGATGTGGCGCTGTTAGCGGGCGTCTCCGTGGCCACAGTGTCGCGAGTCGTCAATTCGACCTGTGTGGTTCGAAGGCAAACTGCTGACGCCGTATTTGCTGCAGCAAAATCGCTCGGTTTCCGGCCCAACCTGATGGGGCGCAACCTGCGCTCCACGCACACTCGAACAATTGGAGTGATGCTGCCAATGCTCAATCACCCGGTGTTCGCCGAATGCCTGCAAGGCATTGAGACCGCGGCGCAGGAGAACAACCATGTAGTCGCGGTCAGTAGCTCGGGCTACCGTCCAGAGTCTGAAGAGCGTTCGAGCGAAGTCCTGCTACAGCAGCGCGTGGATGGTTTGATTTTGACGGTGGCCGATGCAGCATGCAGCCCAGTACTGGACAAACTCGATGCTGAGGGCATCCCCTACGTACTGGTATTCAATCAGGTGGCTGCAGGTACAAATTCCTCGACATACACCAGGCCAAGCGTTTGTGTCGACAACCTCCTGGCTGCTCGGGATTTGGTCAAGTATTTGATTGAAATTGGGCACACCGACATTCACATGGTCGCAGGACAATTCCGCCAATCAGACCGGTCCCGCCAACGGTTTGCCGGCTACAGGGACGCAATGAATGACGCCGGACTGGTCTGGAGAGCACCGCTTGAGCTGCCATTCAATACCGCAGACACTCGCGGCGAATTGAAGGACTTGCTTCAGGCGAAAAACAGACCGACTGCGCTCTTCTGTTCCAACGACCAGTTGGCAATGACTGTTATACGAGACTTGTACCTGCTCGGATTGCGAGTACCAGAGGACGTCTCGGTCGTCGGCTTTGACGGTGTTCAGGTCGGCCAGTGGATGACCCCGGCGCTGACCACCATGATGCAACCGACAGCCGATATCGGCCGAATTGCAGTCGACCATTTGCTTCAAATCATCGCAGGCGAGCGAAACACTGTCCCCGCCCTGCTCCCTCACACCTTGCGCGAGGGCGGTACCGCTCAGCGCTATGTGTCTCAAGTCTCTCCCTCCAACCTCAAAAGGAAACTCCAATGATGAACCGACGCGACCTCTTGTCGACTGCTGTTCTGGCAGGCACGACCGCCGCTTTCCCGGCACTGGCCCAGTCGTCCCGAGCGATTTGCTACAACTGTCCACCGGAATGGGCGGACTGGGGCGGCATGCTGCGCATGGTGGGACAACGCCTGAATATTCAGGTACCTCCGGACAACAAGAACTCTGGGCAATCGCTGGCAGCGCTCATCGCCGAGAAGGCCAAGCCCGTGGCCGATGTGGTCTACCTCGGGGGTCAGGTCGGCCCACAAGCCAAAGCAGCCGGCGTCATTGAAGCCTACCAACCCAAGCGCTTTGCCGAGATTCCGGCGTCGCTCAGGGACGCAGAAGGCTATTGGTTCAGCATTCACTCAGGAACGCTTGGCTTTTTTGTCAACACGCAGGCATTGGGCGGCAAGCCTGTGCCGCGTAGCTGGGCCGATTTGCTCAAGCCTGAGTACAAGGGTCTGGTGGGTTACCTCAACCCGGGCAGCGCTGCGGTCGGCCAAGTTGGCGTCATTGCAGTCAACCTGGCACTCGGTGGCACCTACGACAACCTGGATGCGGGCATCAAATACTTCAAGCAACTTCAGGCGAACAACCCCATCGTTCCGACGCAGACCGCTTACGCACGTGTACTCTCGGGCGAAATCCCCATCCTGCTTGACTATGACTTCAACGCCTATCGCGGCCAGTACACCGACCAGGCACCCACTGTGTTTGTAATTCCCCAAGAGGGCACACAGCAGCTTCCCTACGTCATGGGATTGGTCAAGAACGGCCCCAACCCCGAACAAGGCAAACGCATTCTTGACTTTGTGCTGTCGGACGATGGTCAGCGTCACTGGGCCAACGCCTATTTGCGTCCGGTCTTTGCCAAGGCGATGTCGGACGATATGAAGAAGCGCTTCTTGCCCGATGCTGACTATCAGCGCGCCAAGGCGATTGATGTACAGAAGCTGGCCGATGCGTCCAAAGCCATTGGTACCCGTTACCAAAAAGAAGTTGGCTGATGAAAACTGACCGCGCCTGGTTGATTGGACTGACGCTGCCAGTCGCGGCCATGTTTTTCACGTTCTTTGCCATTCCTCTGGCCAAACTCTTCGTCATTGGCGGCAGTGGCGAATTGGGTTGGTCAGCCTACGTGGCCGCTTTCGTGGAGCCACGCTACTGGCGCAGCATGGTTTCCACGGTCACGCTGTCAGTGGTCGTGACCGTGACGACCCTCATTATTTCGGGCATTGCCGGTGTCTTTCTGGCGCGTCACGAGTTTGCCGGGCGCCAGGTCCTCACTGCCCTCTTGACGCTGCCACTGGCGTTTCCCGGTGTCGTGATTGGCTTCATGGTCATCATGCTGGGTGGTCGCCAGGGTCTGATTCCCAACATCACCAACGCGCTGTTCGGCGAACGACTGGTCTTTGCCTACTCGATGGTTGGCCTGTTCATTGGCTACATCTACTTCTCCATCCCGCGCACCATACTGACCGTCATCGCAGCGGCGGAGAAGCTCGACCCTCAACTGATAGAGGCGGCACGGTCCCTCGGAGCCTCGAACTGGCGAGTTCTTGTTGACGTCTTGATACCCGGGCTCAAGCCGGCCCTGCTTGCCGCCGGCGCCATCTGTTTTGCGACCTCCATGGGCGCCTTTGGCACAGCATTTACCCTGGCCACCAAGATTGATGTGTTGCCCATGATTATTTACACCGAGTTCACGTTGCAGGCCAACATCGCCATGGCGGCAGCACTTTCCTTCGTTCTGGGCCTCTTGACATGGTCGGCACTCGCCTTTGCCCGCAGTTTGACCGGCAATACGGTTGCCGCAGCAGCATGAAGAAGATTGCCAAAGTCCGTCGCTCACCGGTCTTCTGGTCGCTGCTTGCCTTCACCATCGGTGTGGCTGGTTTCCTGCTGGTACCTGTGGTCCTGTCCGTACTGACTGGACTGACCAAGAACCAATTCGTTGGGCTCTCAAGTGGCTTAACCCTGCAATGGGTCTTCAAGGTCTGGGACAGCTATCAGGACAGCCTGTGGCTATCCCTGGGGATTGCCCTGGCCTGTCTGGTCAGCACGCTGGTGCTGGGGGTTCCGGCGGCGTATGTGCTGTCGCGCGTTCAGGGCAAGATGGCCCGGACTATCGAGGAATTGCTGATGCTGCCGGTCGCCTTACCTGGTCTGGCAACGGCACTGGCCCTTATCGTCACCTATGGGGCGGTGGGCAACTTCCGCACGCATTGGACCTTCATTCTTGTCGGTCACGTCCTCTTTACCTTGCCGTTCATGGTGCGCTCAGTGTTGGCGGTCCTGCTTTCGGTAGACATGCATTCTCTCGAAGAAGGTGCGCGCAGTCTTGGCGCTACTTTCCTGCAACGCTTTACAGGCATCGTCTTGCCCAACTGCAGGTCCGGCATCATCGCCGGGTCCCTGATGGTGCTGACGTTGTCGATTGGCGAATTCAACATGACTCTGTTGCTGCACACGCCACTGACCCAGACTCTGCCAGTGGGACTGGCAGACGCTTATGCGTCGCTGCGCATTGAAGTCGGCAGCGCTTACACGATTGTTTTCTTCATGATGATTGTTCCACTGCTGATAGCGCTTCAACTTGCCGGCGGACGAAAGGTTTCCAAATGAAATCGAACCGTGGAGTGCGAATCCTGGTCCAGGCTTGCACCAAGAGCTACAAAAATCAGGTCGTGCTGGAGCCGACCGACTTACGCATCGAGTCAGGCGAAACGCTTGTGCTGCTTGGCCCGTCCGGCTGCGGCAAAACCACTACCTTGCGCCTGATTGCAGGGCTGGATGTTCCTGACTCCGGTCGGGTGCTGTTCAACGATGAAGACGTCACGGCGCTTCCGATTGAGAAACGCAACATCGGCATGGTCTTTCAGAGCTACGCGCTGTTTCCCAATATGACGGTTGAAGAGAACATCGCCTACGGTTTGGTCGTCCGAAAGATGCCTGAATCCGAGCGCAAGAAGCGCGTTGGTGAGATGCTGGAGATGATGCACATCGAGTCACTGGCTGACCGGCAGATTACCCAGCTCTCTGGAGGCCAGAAGCAGCGTGTGGCATTGGCGCGCGCCATCGCCCCGCGACCACGTGCCCTGCTGCTGGACGAGCCACTGACTGCGCTGGATGCAAGGTTGCGCGAGACGTTGCGTGTTGACATTAACGCGCTGCTCCGAAGCCTGGGTATCACGACCGTCTACGTCACTCATGACCAGGCCGAGGCGATGGCCCTGGGTGACCGTATTGCGGTGATGGAAAAAGGTCGAATTTCCCAGGTCGGAACCCCGCGGGACATTTACTTCCGTCCCGCCAACAGTTTTGTGGCCGATTTCATCGGAACCATGAATACGGTCGGGAAGAACAGCTTTCGACCCGAGGAGGTACGCGTCGTACCGCTATCCCAATCTTCGATGCGCGGTCAGGTTATCTCCAGTTTCTTCCTTGGCGACCACAACCGGGTCCAGGTACGGCTTGACGGTGCTGAGGAAGTGGTCTTGAAGCTCCCACCCAAACTGACCTTCACGGTGGGCGATTCGATTGGGCTTGAAGTCGATACCGGCAGTCTCGTATGCTGATTGCCCAAATATCAGACCTCCACATCAAGGCCGGCGGCAAACTCGCCTATGGCATCGTTGACACGGCCTCGATGCTAAGTGCCTGTGTCGCCAACATCATGCGCCTGAACCCCTTGCCAGATGTCGTTCTGGTTACCGGCGACACAGTGGACTATGGCCGCAAGAACGAGTACGACTTGCTCAAGGAATTGCTGACACCCCTTGGCATGCCTTTGTACTTTGTGGTGGGCAACCACGACGAACGCAACGCCCTGCGCGAGGCGTTTTGCGGGCCCGGCTTCGAGTATCTTGAGCAATGCGATGAATTCCTGCAGTACGCTGTTGACCTGGGAGGCATTCGGCTTGTCACGCTGGACACCGCTGTGCCGAACGAGGGACGCGGCAAGTTGTGCTCAAAACGTCTGACGTGGCTTGATGAGCGGCTGACCGAAGACCAGAGCCCGACCCTGATTGCGATGCATCACCCGCCCTTTGTCACCGGCATTGCCCACATGGACGCGCTCGGCCTGGAAGGATGGGAAGCACTTGAATCGATTGTTTCCAGGCACAAGCATGTGGAACGAGTGCTTTGTGGTCACATTCATCGCTCCATACAGTGCCGTTTTGGAAACACGGTGGCCTCCACCTGCCCAAGCCCTGCACATCAGGTCGCGCTGGACTTACGTGTCGATGGACCGGATTGTTTTGTGATGGAGCCACCCGGCTATCAGCTACACATGTGGCGTGATGGTCGACTGGCCAGTCATACCTGTGCCATCGGCGAATATGCTGGACCCTATCGCTTTCGCGAAGGTGGTGTGCTCATCGACTAAATTCACTGGAAATCCGTCAGTGTGATTGATAGAGAAGAGAGGCCGGACAAAGCTGGTGTCGAGTCAAACTTCGTAGGCGTAATGCCCCAGGTTCTCGTCAATCAAAGTTCTCGCTGATTGAGCGCTCTCTTCGTCAGGTGCAAAAGCCACTGCATCATTGACCCACCTATCCAGTTTCTCAAGTGCGAGTTGCCTGGGACGGTCCGACGATACCTTGTACCTATTTGCATGCAAGTGCAGCATATAAACCGCCAACGAAATTACGCCCTCACGAAGGTAACGTTCGAAAAGTATTAGCTTCACGCACAGACTCTATTGCCAGTGTTTGAAGCAGCTTTCGCCAGTCGGCCAACTTAGGGAGCTCAGTCCTTGCAATTATTAGGGTAAACCCTTATATTAGTCGCATATCAATCTTCGAGGGACACACAATGTCCAAACTGATAGAGCTCATCAAAGCTCTCATACCAGGTTCTCGCACTGAAAAAGATGTTGAGGACAAGTTCCTTTCTGAGTCCCGGGATGGCTGTGACCTTGAGCGCCGGATGCGAGTTCTAGACCGCCGCGCCAGAGACGCATCATGCGGGCTCATCTGGGGAAACAGGGCATGGTGACCGCTGTCAACTCGAAACAACCAACAGGTATTTCGAAATTGGCCACCGAGCTTGGGCGAGCCGGTCAACGAATTCTTTGCCTTCCTTTTGACGTAGCTCGCGAGGGCTACGCCAAATCGGTTCAAGTAGGACTCATCGAAGAGTCTATGCTTGGTGGAGCCAAATTCGAACGCAACCTCGCTTCTATTGAACTCTTGGTACTCGGCCCCTGGGCACGACGGGTCTAACATAGGAGCAATGAACCGCTCCGAAATTGTTGACGACCTTGCCGCCAAATTTGGGCACTTGACAAAGGGCGACACAGAGTTTGCCGTCAACACAATACTAGCCGCGATGGCAGACGCCTTGGTTGCAGGGCACCGCATCGAAATTCGAGGCTTCGGAAGCTTTTCAATATCCCGTCGACCGCCACGCATTGGTCGCAATCCACGCAATGGGGAAAGCGTCTCTGTCCCAGAAACGCGTGTCATCCACTTCAAGCCCGGTAAAGCGCTGCGGGAGTCTTCGCGCCAATCCGGTTACTTCCAAATATGACGCCAAGTCGTCGAAGGAGTCACTGAATTGATGACAGACTTGCGAATCCCGAAATGGTCGCCCAAACTGAGTGTGGGAAATGCAAAGTTGGACGAGCAGCACATAACCCTGCTCCAACTCGGGCGGCGCTTGCTCTCTTTGGTCGAAACTGCTCCGTATCCGAAAGACCAAGTCCGTGTGGCACTCCTCGACATGGTGGACCTTTCCTGCAAGCACGATGCGCTCGAAGAACAAATCCTTGAGGACAACGCATGCCCAACGCTTTCTGAACACAAGTTGGAGCACAAGGCCTACAGAGACGCGCTTACCGGTTTTCTTTCAGGCGCATCTCACAACATCCTGGATGCAACAGTTCTGGTGCGTGTAATTACCGAATGGATGAGCCATCACATTAGTGAAAATGACCTACCCGTAAGGGAATACTTGAAGATGAGACCCAAGGCCAAGGCTGGCCGGTAGCTGCTTTTAGTCCACCACTGCCAACGATTTGCAAAGCGGGCCACAATCAGGATGCTTTGGCGCGACACAGTATTGAGGACTTCATGCAAACACACGTATCTCGAAGCAAAAACGACCCTTGGGTGCTCAAGACACCTCCGGGAACATCTGAATACAGGATGCATACCGACGAGAAAGACGGCAAATTGATACTTGTCTGCACGGTCGGAAGTACCGTACTGCACTATGACGCAAGGTGCATTGACGACTTGTATGCAATGACCAAAGAAGTCGATGATTGGGTCGAACTAGGTGGCGCCGACGAACAGAAGCCTGCAAAGGACGGCACTGTTGAAAGCTGGGCTCGGTCGCAAGCCAATCCAATTGGCGGTTGGTACGGCCTAAAGAAGGGCTTACGAGGGCGCTTTGGCGTCTACATCCCTCCATTGATGGAGGAACTCGGCTTGTGCGAACTTGAGCACAAGCCCAAGAACAACCGAATGCGTTTCAAGTAACCCGTTGGTGCCATGTTCAACCCGCGCAATGCCATGGCCCTGAGGAAGCTAACGAGATACCCATGCGCCTGCACCCGAGTTGTGTTTAATAGCGCCTCGGAATAACCACAATGCCCAAGAAAGCCAAGCCGTCCACTCACCGTTGGAACCTGTCCCCCGGTCAAAGGCTGCAACATTACAAAGGTGGCTTGTACACGGTCGTGGGTCCTTGCACCATTGAAGCGACGCTGGAGCCAGGTGTCCTGTACCAGAGCTTTGACCCCCTTGCGCGCAAAGACATCTGGATGCGTCCCGCATCCGATTTTTGGTCGCAAATCAAGCCCGGTGTTCCGCGCTTCTCGTTGGTCCGCCAGCCGACTTCCTCAGCCCTGTGGGACTCACAACTCCGGGGTGTGTTGGGAGTGCCGCTGTTCAAACAGGTGCTGGAACAGTACGCCGCGCCTGAACGCTTCTATCACGGCCAGGAGCACGTCTTCGACTTGTTTGAGAAGGCCCGTGGCCAGGGTCTGCATCTGTCAACAGAACAAGCGCTGGCCGTCCTGCTGCACGACGTCGTCTACGTGCCCGGCGCACCACCTGGCGACAATGAGTCCCAGTCTGTCGAATACATGCGAAACATCCAGGCATCTGCATTCACCCACCACGCGCCGGACTGGGACCTTGTCGCCAAAATCATCCTGGACACAGCTTCCCACCTGCCGACTTGCCCGCAGAGCGAACTGGTGCTGATGCTCGACCTGAGCACCCTTGGCGGCAGTCCCCTTGAGTTTGCTGTCGCCAACGAGCTCGTATGGCTTGAGAACAGACACCTCCTGCAAGCAGCAGAAGAACCCCGCAAGGAGTTCGATACGCGCCGACTGGCGTTCCTTGAGGCATTGCTCGCAACGGGGCCTTTGTTCACAGGACCGTTCGCTGATTTGGAAACAAGGTGGCGGGACAATGTGAGCAAGCTGCGAGGGGACTGGGAACAAAAGTGGCCGTGAATGGAGATACCTTCCGCCGTTGCCCTGCACAAGCACCTCTCACCTATTCCGAGTCTGCCCGCACCCTAGCGCGTTCGCCAATGTGGCTGCCTCATCGACTAGAGGTGCCAGGCGGAGTGGGTCAAGCGTGTTTTATCCTCTGTGATTTCTGGAATCCGGAGGCAAGATGACCAGGCGCCACATCACCCTTGAACGCAGCAAACTGTACCGAGAAGTTTGGTCACAACCGCTGACCAAGCTGGTCGCCATCTATGGGCTTAGCAGCCATCAAATCAAGCTCTATGCAGTGGAGATGGGAATACCGCTGCCTCCAATGGGTCACTGGGTCAAAGCCTTGCATGGAAAGGCGGCGCCAACCCCACCACTGCCTGAAGGCGATTTCAAGCCATCCTGTACGCACGAAATTTGGGTGAACGAAAAAGAGGACGAAGTTGAACGTCGTATGCGCATCGCCATTCCAGGCCTGCCGGCGGTGACGCTTCCCCTCCCTGAAATTGCCAAGAATATCGACGAGTGCCTTCCGATTGTTCGGGATATGGCCACACGACTCGCAACGGCTTACAGCGACAAGCGCAACTGGCCCAGGGTCTGCAGCCCCGGTCTCTTCGAAATCGCGGTATCTCCCAAGAACCAGCTTCGCGCACTCCTGACTTTAGACAGGGCTATCCGGCATTGCAATCAGTGCGGGCTGCAGGTCATCTCTGCCCCAAAAGAGGATTCCCCCGCCTACTTCAATATCTATGGAATGAAGCTAACCCTGCGCATCTTCGAGCCAGGCCGACGGAAGGAGCGCGAACTCACAGCCGCTGAGCGCAAGCAGTTTCAGAAGAATCCGGAGTACTTCTACATTTCGGACAGATACGTTTTTCTGCCAAGCAACGTACTTCAATTGGACGTCCTTCAGCCCCGATACAACAGCCCAGAGTTCACAATTCCAGACGTCACGACCGACCTGTTTTCCAAGCGTATAGCCGAGCTGCCGCACAGGCTTCGTCTCAGAGCGTTGCGGGACAAGTTGGACGACGACATTGAACGTGAGGCTGAGGAAAGGGCAAGCAAGCGTCGGCAGCTATTGGAAGAAAAAGCTGCGGTCAAACGTGCCCAGCTAGACAAGCTCGAAAGGGTTGAGAAGCTCGCCGATAGGTACAACCGGGCAGCCAAACTTCGAAGCTTTGCGCAAACGCTGGAAGCGTGCGGTCGAAACTCGCCCGCCGGTACGCAGACCTCGCTCGACTGGATACGAGACGCTGCCGACTGGCTTGACCCGACCGTGGGGCGCCACTGGCCCGAAGTCGACGATGCTGGTACTCTTCCCTAGCTGAGTCGTCGGATGCAACCAGCGGCGTACCACTGGTTGTCCGGACAGAAAAGGGCCGCCTGCGGCGGCCCTTTGTAATCAAGTGTCTATGCTACTCATAGTCGCCGGCTGCGATGCTCCGAACAAAGCCACTCATGCTCGCCGTCTTTCCCGCTTTCTCCAAGTAGGCAGCGAAGTCAGGGTCAGTGATTTTCATTTGCTCCATCGCCTCCTTAAAGACATCGACGTAGCCAGGCTTTGCTGACACGAGGTCACTCCGTAGTGGCAAGTCGCTGACCTCTCCGCTCGACTGGCAATGCTGCCGTCCATTCGACGCTAAGCCTTGGTACTTCGCTACCAACATCTCTACTCCCCTCCATTCGGTCGCAGCCCAGCATGCTAACGGGCGACCGGTCTTTGCTGCGCCGTCCACCAAGCCCTTGCAAACACTGATTACTTCTTCAAAGCCGCCCCGGCTTATGGCAATTCTGAGACAAACTATTAGCAAGTCCAGCGCACTCTCACTAAGAATGTCAATTTCACTTTGCGTTACCGCTCCATTGGTCATGATTCGTCCTTGTAAATGTCCTAGGGTTGAAAACTGATACTGCGTATAGCGATACCCAGATGAGACACCCAACCCGTCTAAACTGATGGCCACAACAAGGTTCGTCCCCTTACTCGAGAACTCTAAAATCTCGCGAAAGTCGAGCAGAAGTTGCCGACTGTCAGACCTTGCGACTCAGAGTCCGACAGTCAAGTGCACAAGGCGCTGGGCGCGCTAAGGAACCGTCCCCAGGGAAAGCCGTTAGGACGAGCTTGAGGCTAAATTGCCACCAAGTTCGCTCCAGCACTAAAGGCTCCACCCATTGAACATCATTTTTATTACATAGGCCTCGTAGCGGTCAAATGAAGTGGCTTTTTTGAGGTGCGCGTAGTTTTTCATGATGACTTCAATAGTGTCATTCAGCAGTGCTGCAACGGTGATGAAATCATTGGGATTTCGCGTCAGCCATTCGGTAGCGACCAAGTGTCTGAAGGCATGCGGCGATATCCCCCCGCATTGCGGAATATGTTCTTTGGTCACGTTGAATACTTGCCGGTTCAGCGCATTGAATCGCCCTCCTCCTTTGCTCGACAGGAACAGGTAGCCTTTGTCAGGCGCTGACCCCAACAGGACTGGGCGGAAGTCTCGGACATAGTCGGTGACCAAATCGGTCAACCAACCTGACCTTGCCCCCGAAAAACGGACTCCTTAGCTGATGTGAAAATTCAGCAATAGGAGAACAGGAAATGAGCAAACGTAAAGACGGGCAGGCGCGTGGCAAGTACACGCTGGAATTCAAGATGGAAG
>CAITQH010000480.1 GCA_903894475.1 uncultured beta proteobacterium | reverse complement strand
GCCACGTAGGCTGCACCCGTGGTGCTGGTCACGGCATAAGAACCAGCCGTCGCGCCCGCCTTGTTGCCTTCCAAGCGCTCAGCCAGATCTGCGGCCAGAAACACGGCCAGTGAGCGGAACTGCCCGCCCTGGTTCAGGCGCATGGAATAAGCCTGCAAACCGGCTGTGCCCAGCAGTGCCAATGAAATGATCAACAGGGTGACCAGAACTTCGATCATCGAGAAGCCCTGCTCGGTTGGACTCACCGCGTAGCGTCTGGGATATTGCGTGATCATGGTGCGCACTAATGTTTCGAAATGTTGCCAGTGCCAGCCACGGTAACCGTATTGGAAGCCGCGCCAGACCAGTTTCCGCCAAGTGTGAAGGTGGCGGCCGAACTGCCCGCGCCCTGCGTGCTGTTGGCGTTGAAGCGGATCAGCGGGAGCGCCGTCGCTGCAGCGTCGACCGCGCTCAAGGTCATTGACGAATCGAGCGCCGGCCTGACGATGAAGGGATTCGGATTGGTGCTGCTGCTGGTGTCGCAAGTACCGTCGACATTCGAATCGGTACACGCGATCCAGCCCACTGCCCAATTGGTGCCGGTGGCACAAGCGCTGCCATTGCGAACGCAGAGCAGCACCCGGGTATTGCGCTTGATCGCCTCTGAACGTGCCTGATTGAGGTCACTGACCAACAGGGAAAGCGCCGACTTCTGGCGGAAGTCCCGGATCGTGCCCTGCAGCGCCGGTACAGCAATCGTCGCCAGGATCGCTGCAATGGCGATGACGATCAGCAACTCGATCATGGTGAATCCACGCATCCGGGCAAGCGCAAGGGGACGAAATTTCATGACTGGCAGATTAGCGCAAGACGGCATCGGCTGGTACACCGGGCCGACCAACGGTGGCGGCTGGCCGCCAGGCGGTAAACTGCACAGCCCATGCAAGACTTCATCGCCCTCGCCCTGAGCCTGGCACAACAAAGCCTGCTGCTGAGCTCGCCCAACCCGCACGTTGGCTGCGTCCTCACCAGCGCCGAAGGTCAGTTGCTGGGACAAGGCTTCACGCAGCGCGTCGGTGGGCCGCATGCCGAGATCATGGCACTGCGTGACGCACAGGCGCAGGGTCACAGTCTGCTCGGCGCCACCGCCTACGTCACGCTGGAGCCCTGCTCACACCAGGGACGCACCGGGCCTTGCTGCGATGCGCTGATTGCCGCCGGCATCAAGAAGGTAGTGGCCTCGCTGGCCGACCCCAACCCGCTGGTCGGCGGGCAAGGCTTTGCGCGCTTGCGCGCCGCCGGCATCGAAGTTGAAGTCGGCCCGGGCGCCTTGCAGTCGCGTGAACTCAATATCGGCTTTTTCAGCCGCATGCTGCGCCGCACACCCTGGGTGCGCCTGAAACTGGCGGCCTCGCTGGATGGCAAAACAGCGCTGGAGAACGGCGCCAGCCAGTGGATCACCTCCGAGGCTGCGCGCACCGATGGTCATGCCTGGCGGGCTCGCTCGTGTGCCGTTCTGACGGGGATCGGCACCGTTCTGGCTGACGACCCACGGCTCGATGTGAGGCTGGTGCCAACCGAGCGCCAGCCGCAACTGGTGTTACTGGACAACCGGCTTGAAGCCCCACTGGGTGCGAAGCTTTTCAAGGTCCAGCGGACCTGCCATATTTACACCGCCAGCCAGCACCCCGGCAGGCGCGCCGCTCTGGAAGCGCTGGGCGCCAGGGTATGCCACCTGCCCGGTACCGATCAGCGGGTCGACCTGGCAGCGATGCTGCGCGATCTTGCTGCGCATGAAATCAATGAATTGCATGTAGAGGCCGGTGCTGCGTTGAACGGCGCCCTGCTCGAGTCCGGTCTGGTCGACGAGATCGTGCTCTACCTGGCGCCCAAGATGCTGGGCAGGGGTCGGGATATGGCCAGTTTCGGCCCCCTAGCTGCCCTGTCTGAGGCCCTGGCGCTGGAGTTCATCAGCAGCGACCGGATAGGCCCGGACCTGCGCATCGTGGCCCGAATTGCGGGGCACGACCGGTTCTGATTGACAAGTTTCTAGCCTTGACCGGACCGGGGGCTCTTTCCCTGCGAAAATAGCGCCATGTTTACTGGAATCATCACCGGCGTCGGACGCATCGTCAGCGTCCAATCGTTTGGCAACTCTCTCAGCCACGGCAAGCAACTCACCATTGCGTGCCAGACCGGCTACCTTGACGATGTGGTATTGGGCGACAGCATTGCCCTCAATGGTGCCTGCATGACGGTCACCAAGCTCGACGCTGCCGGTGCCCAGTTCGGCATCGACATCTCGGCTGAATCTCTGAGCAAGACCGCCGGACTCGATCAGACCGGCCCCATCAACCTGGAGAAGGCACTGCGTGCCAACGACCGGCTCGGTGGTCACCTGGTCTCGGGCCATGTCGATGGCATCGGCCGGGTCAGTCATTTTGCGCAACTGGGCGAAAGCTGGGAACTGCGCCTGCTGGCGCCAGCCGCCATGGCCAAATACCTGGCTTACAAGGGATCGATCACGGTCAATGGCGTCAGCCTGACGGTTAACCGCGTGGCCGACCTGGCGCAGGGCTGCGAGATTCATATCAACCTGATTCCACACACGGTAAAGAACACGGCGCTGGGCAGCCTGAGCGTTGACTCGCCAGTGAATCTGGAAATTGATTTGATCGCGCGCTACGTGGAGCGCATGCTCCAGCCAGAGATCGCTTCGTCCTGCCCTACTGTTTCCTGAAAGAACCTTGCATGAGCGCTCTCTCTCCTGTTGCCATTTCCCCGGTTGAAGACATCGTGGCCGACCTGCGCGCCGGACGCATGGTGATTCTGGTAGATGAAGAAGACCGCGAAAACGAGGGCGATCTGCTGCTGGCAGCCGACCACGTGACGCCTGACGCGATCAATTTCATGGCGCGTTTTGGACGGGGCCTGATCTGCCTGACCCTGAGCCGCGAGCACTGCGAGCGTCTGGAACTGCCGCCCATGACCTTGCGCAACGGCGACAAGAAAGCAACCGCCTTCACGGTTTCGATTGAGGCCGCCGAGGGCGTGACGACCGGCATCTCTGCGGCCGACCGCGCACGCACGGTGCAGGCGGCGGTTGCCAGAAATGCCAAACCGGAGGATCTTGTTCAGCCGGGTCACATCTTCCCCTTGCAAGCGGTCGAGGGCGGCGTCCTGATGCGCGCTGGCCACACCGAAGCGGGTTGTGATCTGGCAGTGATGGCCGGTTGCAGCCCGTCAGCGGTGATCTGCGAGATCATGAAGGACGATGGCACCATGGCGCGGCTGCCCGACTTGCAGCTGTTTGCGGCGCAGCACGGTCTGAAGATTGGCACCATCGCCGATCTGATTGAACACCGCAGCCGTGTCGAATCACTGGTCGCCAAGATGGGTTCACGCGCCCTGAACACCGCTTTCGGCGAATTCACCGCACACGCCTTCAAGGACAAAATCACGCAGGGCGTTCATCTGGCATTGGTCAAGGGGCAATGGAACCCCGCCGATACCGTGGCGGCCCGCGTGCACGAACCCATGTCAGTGCTCGATGCCCTGGAAATCGGGCGCGCCATGCACTCCTGGAGTCTGGACGCCAGCCTGGCACGCATCTCGGCCGAGGGTCGGGGCGTGGTGGTGCTGCTCAATTGCGGCGAAAGTGCCGAGCAGTTGTTGTCGCAATTTGAAGGCACTGCCAGATCCAGCCACGGCCCGGAGCGCGAGCGCCTGGACCTGCGCAGCTACGGCATCGGCGCGCAGATCCTGCGCGAGTGCGGGGTTCACAAAATGAAGTTGATGGGTAATCCGCGGCGCATGCCAAGCATGACGGGTTACGGCCTGGAAATCGTCGGCTATATTACAAAGTAATAGCTTTGCGTGACAGACCGCAGCTACGCAAAGCGAGCCTGCTCTGTCCCCAACCCATTAGAAAGAAACCATGTTTGGCGCAGACAAAGGAAGCCCGGCTTCCACCGACAGCCGTTTGAACGGCAAGAAATTGACGATTGGCATGGTGCAGGCGCGTTTCAACGAGGCCATTACCAACGAGTTGGCACAAGCCTGCAAGGCCGAGCTTCTAGCCCTTGGCGTGGCAGAAAAAAACATCGACCTGGTGCAAGTGCCGGGTGCGCTGGAAGTACCAGTTGCTTTGATGGCAATGGCCGAGAAATTGAAGTACGACGCGCTGGTGGCGCTGGGCTGCATCATCCGTGGCGAGACCTATCACTTTGAGTTGGTGGCCAACGAATCGGGCGCTGGCGTCAGCCGCGTGGCGCTGGACTACCAGTTGCCGATCGCCAACGCCATTCTGACCACCGAAAACCTGGAGCAGGCACTGGCCAGACAAACCGAAAAAGGGCGCGACGCCGCCCGTGTCGCCGTCGAAATGGCCAACCTGCTGGAAGAAATTTGATGACCGACCGCCAAAGCACACCGGCGTCCAAACGTCCGCCGCACCAGAGCAAGAACGGCTTGACTGCGACCGGCGTGCGCAAGGCCAAGGCCAAGTCCGAGCGTACGCGCGCTCGTGAATTTGCACTGCAAGGCCTGTACCAGAAGCTGGTCGGCCAGAACGATGTCAGCGAGATTGACGCTTTCACACGCGAGCTGGCCGGTTTTTCAAAATCCGATGCGGCGCACTTTACCCTGCTGCTCAACGGTTGCAGCAAGGAAATGGCAGAGCTCGACGCCTTGATCGTGCCCCTGCTGGACCGCAAGCTCGATGAAATTTCACCGATCGAGCACGGCGTT
>CAITQH010000479.1 GCA_903894475.1 uncultured beta proteobacterium | reverse complement strand
CGGCGAGCTTCTTGCCATACTCAACGTCCTGGTTCAGCCACAGTTCCAGGCTGGGACGGACAAAGCTCGATACCAGTCGAACCGCGTCGCGCGAGTTCAGACGCTCCTTGATCTGCCCCTGAAACTGGGGATCCAGCACCTTGGCGGACAAGACGTAGTTGGCACGTGCGAAAACATCTTCCGGCAACAGCTTCACTCCCTTGGGCAGTAGCGAATGGAGTTCGATAAAACTCTTGACGGCGGTGAACAAGCCGTCGCGCAGGCCGCTTTCATGGGTACCGCCGTCGTGCGTCGGGATCAGATTGACGTAACTTTCGCGCACGGGCTGCCCGTCTTCCGTAAAGGCAACACACCAGGCGGCACCTTCGCCCTCGGCAAAATTGTCGCTCTGCGCATCGGCAAACCCCTCACCTTCAAAGACCGGGATGACCAGTTCGCCGGTGAGCGTCTGACTCAGGTAGTCACGCAAACCGCCCTTGAAAATCCATTGCTGCGTTTCCTTGGTCTTCTCATTCGTCAGCGTGACACTGACACCGGGCATCAGCACGGCCTTGCTGCGCAGCAGATGTGCCAGCGGAGCCATCGGCAAAACGACCGTCTCAAAGTACTTGGCGTCGGGCCAGACCCGCACCGTGGTACCTGATTTTCGGTCGCCCTCGCCTTGTGGGCGCAACTGCAAGGGCTCGATCACGTCGCCGCCGGCAAAGACCAGGCGCGCCACAGTGCCTTCACGGTAGGTCGTGACTTCCAGACGCGACGCCAGCGCATTGGTGACGCTCACGCCGACGCCGTGCAAGCCACCGGAAAAGCTGTAGGCACCGCCCTTGCCCTTGTCAAATTTTCCCCCAGCGTGCAGCCGGGTGAAAACCAGTTCGATGACCGGTGCGTTTTCTTCCGGGTGCATGCCAAACGGAATGCCGCGACCGTCGTCCTCGATGCTGACCGAACCGTCGGCGTGCAGCAGTACCTTGATCTTCTTGCCATGTCCGGCCAGGGCCTCATCGGCCGCGTTATCCAGCGCCTCCTGAATCACGTGCAGCGGTGTGTCGGTGCGCGTGTACATGCCCGGGCGCTGTTTGACCGGCTCCAGCCCCTTGAGGACGCGGATCGACGCTTCTGAATAGACGGGGATTGGTTTGACTGCCATAGGCGCTGGATTGTATGCCGAAATCACCGTTCTGCTGTATAAAACACCAGCTTATTACAAGCCCAGGGTCGATGCCGGAAAACCCACGGAACTGTTGCCAATTTTCTCGTCCAGCAATTCCTTGAGTCCCAGGGAGCGCTCCGGGTCCTGCCCACAAACACCGGTGCTGTGCTGCGTATCCATGCGGCGCAGAAACCAGTTCCTGCTCCAGATCGCGCTCGGAAAATCAGTGGGCGAGCCGGTCCGCAAAACCCGGCAATCGATGATGTGTCCCCAGGTCCTTCGCCAACTGACGAAGCGGGGATGCAGCCGCTGCACCTCGTCATAGCCGCTGGCCAGCAGAGTCATGCGTCGTCCCGCGGCCGACCAGGCCTGCATCGACTCCACCACCAACAGCTCGCGCAAAGGCCAGTCCTCAAACGTAGCATCGCTCAGGATCATCTCCTGCCAGCCCTCGCGCGCCGCACACGCCAGCGCGTCACGCACCAGCTGGGCAAAAGCTTCCCGGCCCGAAAAACGGCCACTCGGTAAAGAATCTGTCATAGTCCTCCCACCCTCCGGTCTGTCCCGCAATAAAACCAGTTTGTTGAAACTGCGACAATTCTCCTATGGAAATCAATCAACAATGCGTGGTCGCTCTGACCTGGACGCTGACGGATACTTTGGGCGAGCAACTTGACGTGCTGGAGCAGCCGGTCGAGTTTCTGGTCGGTGGCGACGATCTTTTCAAAATCATTGAACAGGCACTGCAAGGTTATGACGTGGGTGCAAAGATTCAACTGCAGATCGAGCCTGAGCAGGGCTTTGGCGATTTCAACGACCAGCTGATCTTTCTTGAGTCGCGCCAACTCTTTCCGGCCGAACTCGAAGAAGGCATGGTGATCGAAGGCTCCGCATTGCCACAGGGATGCAGCGCGCAAGCACCGCGGGACGTTCTCTACACCGTGACCGACATCTACCCGGATCACGTGGTGATCGATGGAAATCATCCCTTGGCCGGCATGGCCCTGCGTCTGAATCTGAAGGTAGAGGCGGTTCGCGAAGCCAGCGAAGAAGAAATTGCACGCCGCTCAGCAGGAACCGGCTTCTTCAAAGTGCAGCCCCTGCACGCCAGCCCGCCAGGCAACGACACGTTGCACTGATTCAGGATTTTCCGGTGGAGCCGTAGCCGCCCTCGCCGCGCACGCTGGCGGGGAATTCGCTCACCACTTCAAACTGCGCCTGCAGCACCGGAACAATCACGAGTTGCGCAATGCGCTCCATCGGTTCTATGGTGAAGGCGGTATCGCTGCGGTTCCAGGCGCTGACCATCAGTTGCCCCTGGTAGTCGCTGTCGATCAGGCCCACCAGATTACCCAATACGATGCCGTGCTTGTGACCGAGTCCGGAGCGCGGCAGGATCAGCGCGGCATAGGACGGATCGGCCAGATAAATGGCGATGCCGGTCGGCACCAGTTGCCAAGCGTTGGCCTGCAGCGTCAGTGGCTCCTGCAGGCAGGCGCGCAAATCGAGCCCGGCGCTGCCCGGCGTGGCGTAGGCAGGCAATTGGTCCGCCATGCGGGGGTCGATGATCTTGACGGCAATCTTCATGTCATGGTTCTTTGCGGTGCTGCCTTGCGGCAATTTCTGTGACCAGCTTGCGCGCCAGCGCCAGTTTGGCGTCACGCTGCATTTCGGTGGCACCGTGCTCGTCCACCAGCAGCAGCGCATTGTCATCCTGGCCAAACGTGGCCGGGCCGATATTGCCAACCAGCAGCGGCACGCCTTTGCGCAAGCGCTTGGCCTGCGCGTTGGCCAACAGATCCTGGCTTTCCGCCGCGAACCCGACGCAATAAAGTGCCCCCGAGCGGCTGCGCGTCGATTGGGCCACGGCCGCCAGAATGTCAGGGTTTTCGACGAAAGCCAAACTCGGCGCTGCGGCGCCCGCTTCTTTCTTGATCTTGTGCTCTGCACAGTTGGCAACGCGCCAATCTGCCACCGCCGCTGTCGCGACAAAGATACTGGCGCTTTGTGCCTGTTCCAAGGTCACATCAAACATGGATTGCGCTGAAGTCACATCGATCCGCTTGACACCACGTGGCGTGGGTAGATGCACTGGCCCCGCCACCAGGGTCACTTCTGCGCCGGCTTCGTGCGCTGCGCGGGCGATGGCAAAGCCCATCTTGCCGCTTGACAGATTGGTGATACCGCGCACCGGATCGATCGCTTCATAAGTCGGCCCGGCCGTGATCAGCACTTGTTCACCGGACAGCACCTTGGGCTGAAAAAAGGCCATCACATCGTCCAGCAGTTCCTGGGCTTCGAGCATGCGCCCGTCGCCACTTTCACCGCAGGCCTGATCACCACTGCCGACCTCGAAAACCGTGGCGCCATCGGCGCGCAGCTGCGCCACGTTGCGCTGGGTCGCGGGATGCGCCCACATTTCGCGATTCATCGCTGGTGCCAGCAGCAAAGGCACCAGGTCCAGCGGGCGCGCCAGGCAAAGCAGAGTCAGCAGGTCGTCGCCGCGTCCGTGCAGCAGTTTGGCCATGAAGTCAGCACTGCAGGGGGCGATCAGAATGGCATCGGCATCCCGACTGAGATTGATGTGCGACATGTTGTTGGGCTCACGAGCATCCCATTGGGATTCATAAACGGGGCGATTGCTCAGGGCCTGCATGGTGACCGGAGTGATGAACTGCTGCGCCGCCGCCGTCATCACCACCTGAACCGTGGCGCCCTCCTTGATCAGGGCCCGACACAACTCCGCCGCCTTGTAACAGGCAATGCCGCCTGTCAAGCCCAAAACAATGTGTTTTCCAACAAGATCATTCATGGTGCGCAATGTAGCAGAGCCTGTCTGGTTGGCCGCGCCGCGTGGTGTTGGCGTTATCGATTAGCTTGCATTTCTTTCATTTTTGGCCCCACTCACTCCCCCCGCCCTCTCCCGCCCCGCCGGGCGGAAGAGGGAGCCAACAGCCCTATTTGGCCGCGTGTTTGAACAAGAGCAGTGCAGGTGCCGTGGCGCGTTGGCGAGATGAGTTTGAGTAGTTGCGGACCTCGGATCGCGCCCTGGATGACAGCTGACTTGTCATTGCGGGCTTGACCCGCAATCCAGTGGTGGCGCGGCACTGGATACCGGGTCGAGCCCGGTATGACAACTCCTCAAGGTCCGGCATGACAAACTTCGCAATGCATTCCCAACACGCTGATCGAACTTGTACTTCTTCAGTTTATACACGCGGCCAAATAGGGCTGTTGGCTCCTCTTTCTCGCCCGGCGGGGCGAGATAGAGGCGGGGGTGAGAGAGTGGGGCCAAAATGGAAGGAATACGAATCTTTCAGCGACATCAATCCGCCGCAGCGTGATGGACGAAAGAAGGAACTCTATAATTCACATTTCCACCCCATTGAGCACAAAGCTCAACCTGACATGACCAAATTTGTCTTCGTCACCGGCGGTGTGGTGTCTTCCCTTGGCAAGGGAATCGCCTCAGCCTCCTTAGCTGCGATTCTGGAATCGCGAGGCCTTAAAGTCACTCTGATCAAGCTGGACCCTTACCTCAACGTCGATCCCGGCACCATGTCACCTTTTCAGCACGGTGAAGTGTTTGTCACCGATGACGGAGCCGAGACCGATCTCGATCTGGGCCACTATGAGCGCTTCGTTGAAACCCGTATGCGCAAGGCCAACAATTTCACGACCGGCCAGATCTACAAAAGCGTGCTCGAGAAAGAGCGGCGTGGCGACTACCTGGGCAAGACGGTGCAGGTGATTCCGCATGTCACCAATGAGATTCAGGATTTCGTCAAGCGCGGCGCAGGTTTTGGGACGCCAGATGCGGTCGATGTGGCGATTGTCGAAATCGGTGGCACCGTGGGTGACATCGAGTCCCTGCCGTTCCTGGAAGCAGTGCGCCAGATGAGTCTGAAGCTCGGACACAACAACACCGCCTTCGTGCATCTGAGTTATGTGCCCTGGATCGCCGCCGCCGGCGAACTCAAGACCAAGCCGACCCAGCACACCGCCAAACAGTTGCGCGAGATCGGCATTCAGGCCGACGCGCTGATCTGCCGTGCGGACCGGCCCATTCCGACCGAAGAGCGCGAAAAGATCTCGCTGTTCTCCAATGTGCCCGACTGGGGCGTCATTTCGATGTGGGATGTCGACACCATCTACAAGGTGCCGCGCATGTTGCACGAGCAGGGGTTGGATGGACTGATTTGCGACAAACTGAGGCTCAACACGCACCCGGCCAATCTCAAGCGCTGGGATGATCTGGTGTTTGAGACCGAACACCCGCAGGGCACGGTCCACATTGCCATGGTTGGCAAGTATGTGGATTTGAGTGACAGCTACAAGTCGCTCAATGAAGCGCTGCGCCACGCAGGCATGAAGAATCATGTCCGGGTCTGCATCGATTACGTGGATTCCGAAACGCTGACTCCGGAGAGCGTCAAGAGCCTGGCTCAATTTGATGCCATCCTGGTCCCTGGTGGCTTTGGCAAACGCGGCATCGAAGGCAAGATATGCGCTGCCCGTTTTGCCAGAGAAAACAAAGTCCCTTATCTGGGAATTTGCCTTGGCATGCAGGTCGCAACGATAGAGTTTGCCCGCCATGTCGCGGGCCTGCCAGGCGCCAACAGCACAGAGTTCGATCTCGAAACGCCGCACCCGGTGATTGCCCTGATCACCGAATGGAAGGATGAAGACGGCAGTATCAAGACCCGCGATGAAAGCTCTGATCTGGGTGGCACCATGCGCTTGGGCGCACAAAGTTCTGATGTCGTCAAAGGGACGCTGGCCCATGAGATCTATGGCGACGTAGTAACCGAGCGGCACCGTCATCGCTATGAGGCCAACGTCAATTACCTGGCCCCGCTGCGCAAAGCCGGATTGCTTATCTCGGCGCTGACACAGCGCGAGCAACTCACTGAAATCGTGGAACTGCCACGCGCTGTGCACCCCTGGTTTGTCGGCGTCCAGTTTCACCCGGAATTCAAGTCAACACCCTGGAACGGACATCCCCTGTTCAATGCCTTTGTCAAGGCGGCTCTGGTTCATCAGGCGGCTCGATGAAGCTTTGCGGCTTTGAGCTTGGCTTGCAGCAGCGCCTGTTTCTGATCGCAGGCCCCTGCGTCATCGAATCCGAACAGTTGCAGATGGACACAGCCGGTACGCTGCAGGAAATCACTGCCAGCCTGGGTATGCCCTTTATTTTCAAGAGCAGTTTCGACAAGGCGAACCGATCCTCTGGCAGCACCTTCCGTGGACCGGGCATAGAACAGGGGCTGGAGATTCTGGCCAAGGTCAAGCGTGAACTCAAACTGCCAGTGCTAACCGACATTCACTCAGCGGATCAGATTGCACAGGTCGCCTCGGTCGTGGATGTGCTACAGACACCGGCCTTCCTGTGCCGGCAAACCGACTTCATCCGCGCTGTAGCGCAATCAGGCTTGCCGGTGAACATCAAGAAGGGCCAGTTCCTGGCCCCT
>CAITQH010000478.1 GCA_903894475.1 uncultured beta proteobacterium | reverse complement strand
TCGGTCTCGGGCGACTGCCAGCGACCGGGCCTCTACGAATACCCGTTCGGTACCACGGTCGAGCAAGTCCTGCAGGACTGCGGGGCGCTGGATGCACAGGCGGTGCAACTGGGCGGCCCTTCCGGCGTCTGTCTTTCGCGTTCTGATTTTGGTCGTCGCATCGCTTTCGAGGACCTGCCCACGGCCGGTGCTTTCATGGTATTTGACGCTTCGCGCGACATGTTCGAGGTGGCGCGTGCCTTTGCCCACTTCTTTGCACACGAGAGCTGCGGGTTTTGCACGCCCTGCCGGGTCGGCACCGAACTCCTGGCACGGCGCATGGACAAACTCGCGGCCGGGCGCGGCTCCGGCGCCGACATCGAAGTCCTGTTCGAACTCGACCGGCTGCTGCACAGCGCCAGCCATTGCGGCTTGGGCGCCAGCGCCGCCAACCCTTTGCGCGACACCATCGCCAAATTCCGGCCGGCTTACGAGCAACGCATGAAGTGGCTGCATTTCGAACCGGCTTTTGATCTTGACGCGGAACTCTCCATCGCCCGGCGCATGACGCATCGCGACGACGCCGGCGCCCACCTGGAGAACGAAGCATGACAGCGGCCAGTCTGAACGCAAAGACCTTGACGCTGGACGGCGTCGAGATCGGCTTTGAGCCGGGCCAGACGGTGCTGCAGGCCGCCACGCGCGCCGGAAGCTACATCCCGCACCTGTGCTGGCATGAGGAGTTCCCGGCCCATGGTTCCTGCCGTCTCTGTGGTGTGATGGTCAATGGCCACATGGTCTGTGCCTGCACGCTGCAGGCAGTGGAGGGCATGGTGGTGCAGAGCAATACCGAGGAGATCAATGGCCAGCGCAAGAAGCTGCTGCAGATGCTGTTCGTCGAGGGTAACCACTTCTGCCCCAGCTGTGAAAAGAGTGGCAATTGCCTGCTGCAGGCAACGGCGTATGCGATGGGTATGGAGGCGCCGCACTTCGAGGAGTTCTATCCGGACCGGCCGGTGGACGCCAGCCACCCCGACATCCTGCTGGACTTCAACCGCTGCATCCTGTGTGCCCTGTGCGTGCGTGCCAGCCGCGATCTCGATGGCAAGAACGTCTTTGCCATTGGTGGGCGTGGCATCTCGACCAGGTTGCTGGTCAACAGCGAATCAGGCGCCTTGGCCGATACCGACATGACGCTACAGGACCGCGCTGCCAGCATCTGCCCGGTGGGCGTGATCCTGCCCAAGCGGCGCGGTTTTGCGATGCCAATCGGGCAGCGGCGCTTTGACCTGCAACCGGTGTCGGACCCGGGGTCGGGAGAACGCCCGTGAGCGCCGGCGCCTTTCCGCGCCCCAAACGCAAGCTCAAGCTGGCCACGGTGTCGCTTGCAGGCTGCTTTGGTTGCCACATGTCCCTTCTCGACATCGACGAGCGGCTGTTCGACTTGCTTGAGCATGTCGAGTTGGATCGCTCGCCGCTGACCGACATCAAGCAGATCGGGGCCTGCGACATCGGCTTGATTGAGGGAGGCTTGTGCAACGCCGAGAATGTGCACGTGCTGCGCAAGTTTCGCGCCCGCTGCAAGACCCTTGTGGCCGTGGGCGCTTGCGCCATCAACGGCGGCCTGCCGGCGCAGCGCAACCATCTGGACCTGGCCGGATTGCTGACCGATGTCTACCGTAGTCGCAGCGGCATGAGCGCCGGCAGTGCGTTTCCGAATGATCCCGAACTGCCACTGCCACTGAACAAGGTGCGCCCGATTCACGAGGTCGTGCAGGTCGATTACTTCTTGCCCGGCTGTCCGCCATCGGCCCAAGCGTTCTGGTCTTTCCTGAACGACCTGATGGCCGGTCGGACACCACACCTGAGTGGCAGTTTGCTGCGCTACGACTGAGGGAGACAGTAATTGCCGACATACCAATTCCAAATACCTGTCATTGCGCCCTCACCTTGTCATTGCGGACCCCGGATCGGAGTCCGGGGCAGGCCTGATCCGCAATCCAGTGCTCGCAAACACTGGATACCGGGTCGAGCCCGGTATGACAATGCTTGTGTCCGAAAGTTCCAGGCATGACGCATTCGTTTGAAACAGCTACTCCCGAGGCTGTTGCCACCGGCTTGCGCCGCGTCGCCATTGACCCGGTGTCCAGGGTCGAAGGCCACGGCAAGGTGACGATCCTGCTCGACGCGCAAAACCGCGTGCAGCAGGTTCGGCTGCACATCGTCGAATTTCGTGGCTTCGAGAAATTCATCGAAGGCCGGCCCTACTGGGAAGTTCCGGTGATGGTGCAGCGCCTGTGCGGCATCTGCCCGGTGTCACACCACCTGGCCGCATCCAAGGCCTTTGACCGCGTGCTGGGGGCCACGGTGACGCCTTCCGCGCAGAAGATTCGCCGCCTCATGCACTACGCCCAGGTCATGCAGTCGCATGCCCTGCACTTCTTCTATCTGGCGGCGCCTGATTTGTTGTTTGGCTTCGACTCCGAAGTGAACCGGCGCAACATTGTGGGCGTGGCGCAGGCACACCCGGAGATCGCCAGAAAGGGCGTGCTGCTGCGCAAGTTCGGTCAGGAACTGATCCGCGCTACTGCGGGCAAGCGAATCCACGGCACCGGCTCGGTGCCGGGCGGTGTCAACAAGCATGTCAGTGCGCAGGACCATGCAACATTGAGTCGCGATTTGCCGCAAATGCTGGCCTGGGCGCAGGAAGCGGTGCAGATCGCCAGCCAACTGCACGCGCAGAACCCGGCGCTGTACGACACTTTTGGGCACGTTCCCTCCAGCATCCTGTCCTTGGTGCGAGCGGACGGTGCACTGGACCTGTACGACGGCGCGATCCGGGCTCGCGATGCGCAGGGCAAAATTCTGTTTGATGCTGTGCGGGATCAGGATTATCTCGATCTGATCGAGGAAGAAGTCAAGCCCTGGACTTACATGAAGTTCCCGTTTCTCAAGCATCTGGGACCGGACTTGGGCAGCTACCGGGTCGGCCCTTTGTCGCGCTTGCAGAACTGCGACTTCATCCCCAGTGAGCTGGCGGAAGTGCAACGCCGCGAGTTTGTCGCGACGGGTCGCGGTGAACCGATCCAGGCGGTGCTGGCCTACCACTGGGCGCGCATGGTTGAGTTGTTGCACTGCGTCGAAGTGATCAGGGAACTGCTGGATGACCCCGATGTCATGCGCGGTGAACTGATGGCCAGCGGCGTGCGTCAGCGCGCAGGTGTGGGTGTGATCGAAGCACCGCGTGGTACCTTGATCCACCACTACGAAGTGGGCGAGGACGATCTGGTGACGCGCTGCAATCTGATCGTCTCCACTACCCACAACAACCAGGCCATGAACCAGGCCGTGCGTTCGGTGGCCAGTCAGTACCTCGATGGTCGCGAGCTGACCGTTGGCCTGCTCAATCACATCGAGGTGGCGATCCGTGCCTTTGACCCCTGCCTTTCGTGTGCTACCCATGCGCTCGGGTGGATGCCGCTGGACGTGACCCTGCTTGGCCCCGGGGGGGAGTTGATGGACCGTGTACAGAAGTCGCAGCAAGGCCTGTTCCAGCGTGACGTGAGTGTGATTGGGAGTCGCTCTGAATGAGCGTGCGCAGCGGGCCCGTTGCACCACTGCTGGTATTTGCCTGGGGCAACCGCAGTCGCGGCGACGATGCGCTCGGTCCCCTTTGTCTTGATCGCCTGCGCGCTTTGATGGCGGCGGATTCTGGCGTGGACTGGCTTGAGGATTACCAGTTGCAAATCGAGCACGCGCTGGACCTGGTGGGACGCTCGTGGGTGCTGTTTGTCGATGCCAGCCTGACTTGCACTGCGCCTTTCGAAGTCACCAGCCTGGCGCCAGCCAGGGACACCAGTGCGGCTACGCATACCTTGTCCCCGCAGGCCTTGCTGCAGGTGTATTGCGACTTGTACGCCGGGCCACCACCACCTTGCAACCTGCTGGCAATTCGTGGCGAGGGCTTTGAACTCGGTGCGCCGCTGAGCCGTGCGGCCAACGCTCATCTGGAACTCGCGCTGGACTGGTGCCGGAGTTGGCTGAGCTGACGTCGAAAGCTTTTTTGCCCGGTTCGTGCTGACGCCATGAACGCCGCCAGGCAGGTCCTGAACCGGGTGTCCTTGGGGCGGTTACGGCATGGGAGTACCATGCCCGCGTAGTCTTTATTGGCCATGAAGCAGATGACATGAAATATCGAGGATGGCGCTGGCGCTCGCTGAGCACGCGGATCACGCTTTTCGTGTTGACCATTTTCTTGGTCAGTGTCTGGTCGCTCATGTTTTACGTCAGTCAGAAGCTGCATCGGGACATGGAACTTGTTCTGGGGGAGCAGCAGTTCTCCACAGTCAAGCTGGCTGCTGCGTCGATTAACGCAGAACTGCAAATGAGGCTTCAGGTGCTGAATCTGGTTGCGGGTGGCATTGACGAGGCGATGCTGAAAAGTCCTCCCGCTTTGCAGCAATATCTGAAAGACAGAGCGCTTCTGCACTCCTTGTTCAACGCCGGTGTTCATGTTGTCGGCGCCAATGGCGTTGCGCTGGCCGATGTCTCCAGTGTGCCAAATCGTGTGGGAGCCGATTATTCCGGCAATAGCAGCATTCAGATTGCACTTGCCACGGGGAAATCCGGCGTGGGTTGGCCATTGATGGGCCCTTTGATCAAGCAGGCCGTGTTCCCGATGGTCGTCCCGATCGTCGAACACACTGGCAAAGTCATAGGGGCCCTTGCTGGAACCACCAATCTGGCGAGCGCCAATTTTCTCGATCTTCTGGGACAGACGCATTTCGGCAAGAAGGGTGGCTATCTGCTTGTTGCACCCGAGCATCAACTGATTGTGACGGCCAGCGACAAGAGCCGGACGATGCATGCACTTCCAATGAATGACAGCAGCTTACCGCTGGACCGCTTTCTGAAAGGCTACGAGGGATACGACGTCGTCGACAACCCCCAGGGCGTAGCGGTGCTGGTTTCGGCCAAGGCGATTCCGCTTGCGGACTGGATCCTGCTGGCAACACTGTCGAGCGAAGAAGCCTTTGCCTCGGTTCACGCAATACAACAGAACGTGCTGTTGGTCACCCTTGTGTTCACGTTGCTGACAGGTGCACTGACGCAATGGCTGCTCAGACGTCAACTGGCACCTTTGACGGCTGCGGCACGTGAACTGGTGGAGCGGTCGGACTCAGACCAGCCGGCGTCGCCGCTGACCATCACGCGCCGGGATGAAGTCGGGCAACTTCTGGTGGCGTTCAATCGCATGCTGGGCAAGATTGGGCAGCGTGAAGCTTTGCTCAAGAAAGTTCTTGACACTTCCAGTGTGGCCATCTTTGTGGTCGATCACGAGGGGCGCATCGTGCAGGCCAACGAGCGCATGGACGAAATGTTTGGCTGCCCCATTGGCGCCATCGTGGGGTCTGCTTACCTTGACCTGGTGTGCCCGATGGAGCGTGACGCAGCGCTGCAAAATATGCATTCGTTGTTGGCAGCAGAAATCGCACCGGTGGACCTGACCCGGCGGTTTGTTCGCCGTGACAAAACCGAGTTCTGGGGACATTTGACGGCCCGGCATTTCTTCAATACCAGCACCGAAAAGCGAGGTCTGGTTGGTGTCATTGATGATATTACCGAACGCAAGCAGCAGGATGAGGCGATAGATGCACTCACCAACGGACTGCTGCGATTTCGCAGCGCGATGGATGCCACCAGGGACGCTGTCTATCTGGTGGACCGGGAGACCCTGCAATTTATCGACGTCAACGCCAGCGCCTGCAGCATGCTGGGTTTGTCGCGCGAGGAAATATTGGCAGCAGGACCGGTGGGCGTGCTCGGGCAGACTGAGCAGGAGTTGGCCCGGATTTACGACGCCGTCATTGCCGATGGTGGCGTCTCGGAGCCGGTCGAAGTGTTGCGGACGCGCAGGACGGGCAAGCAGGCCTGGGTCGAAATCCAGCGCCACTCACAGCGCTCCGACAGAGGCTGGATGATAGTCACGGTAGCGCGCGACATCACCGAACGCAAGCAAATGCAAGAGCAGGTGCGTCAACTGGCGTTCTATGACCCGCTTACCAAATTGCCGAATCGTCGATTGGTCCATGAGCGTCTGAGTCAGTCCATCGCAAGCAGCAGGCGCAGTGGCTGCTACGGTGCACTGATCTTTCTGGATCTGGACAACTTCAAGTCCCTCAATGACACGCACGGCCACGCGGCAGGAGACCTGTTGTTGACCGAGGCTGCCAGGCGGTTGACTACTTGCGTGCGCGAAATTGACACCGTGGCGCGTCTGGGAGGTGACGAATTTGTGGTGGTAGTTGGTGAGCTCGATGTCAACAAAGTCGAAGCCGGTAGCAAAGCCAAACTCATTGCCGAGAAAATCCGGACCTGCCTGGCCGAACCCTACCTGTTGGCATTGACAGGTCATGACAAGTTCGATCGCCTGGTTGAGCACCATTGCACTGCCAGTATCGGCGTCGCCGTATTCAATGACAATGAAGGGACACTGGAAGACTTCCTGCGCTGGGCTGATGCCGCGATGTATCAGGCCAAAGAAGCGGGCAACAATCTGATCCGGTTCTGGGACTTGTAAAGGAAATATATGAACACCAGGATTGAGGCCACCCCAGCTTCCATCTACCTCGCCGAAACGCATCAGGTGGAAAACCTTTCGAATGATCTGGCCGACTACAACATGTACAGCCAGGACACGGCGCTGGGCGAGGCGGTCCAGCGCGAAGGTGCTGCCTGGGCGCAGGGTGAGCTTAGCGCCTTTGGCGAGATGACCGGGTCGGCGGACTATCTTGAACTGGGTCGGCTGGCGAACAAATTCATACCTGAACTCGACAGCCACGACCGTTTCGGCAACCGGATTGATCTGGTGAGCTTTCATCCCGCTTATCACCAGCTGATGAAGACCGCCATCGAGCATGGCCTGCATTCCTCGCCCTGGACTGAGCCGCGCGCTGGCGCCCATGTGGCGCGCGCTGCCAGAAACTACCTGCACACGCAGGTCGAAGCGGGTCATGGCTGCCCCATCACCATGACCTTTGCAGCCATGCCGACGCTGCGCCTGCAGCCCGATCTGCTTGGCGTTTGGGCACCCAAGGTCACGGCCAGGGTGTACGACCCGCGCAATGTGCCAATAGAACAAAAGCAGGGCATCACCATAGGCATGGCGATGACCGAAAAGCAAGGCGGCTCGGATGTGCGCTCGAACAGCACGCGTGCCTATCCGGTCGGCATCGGCGGCCCGGGGCAGGCCTATGAGCTGGTGGGACACAAGTATTTTGTTTCGGCACCGATGTGCGACGCCTTTCTGGTGCTGGCGCAAACCTCCGCCGGCCTGTCGTGCTTTCTGTTGCCGCGCTGGCGTCCCGATGGCACAAAAAACGCCATGCAGATCCTGCGTCTGAAAAAGAAAATGGGCAACGCTTCCAATGCATCGAGCGAGACCGAACTGCGCGGTGCACTGGCGTGGATGGTTGGCGAAGAGGGGCGCGGCGTGCGCAACATCATCGAGATGGTCAGCATGACGCGCTTTGACTGCATGATTGGTTCCAGTGCCGGCATGCGCATGGCAACTTCTCAGGCGCTGCATCACTGCTCGGTGCGCTCGGCCTTTGGC
>CAITQH010000477.1 GCA_903894475.1 uncultured beta proteobacterium | reverse complement strand
GTCCGGTTTTCCAAAGACCGACTTCAGCGTCAGATCGAGCGCACCTTTTCCTTGCGTCAGGAGATAGGGCGATTTGACGACTCGGCCGATTTTCGGATCGTAGTAGACGTACTCATACCCAGTGGCCGCTGGGGAACTTGCGTCTTTGGCAAGCTGCGGCACTTTGTAAGCAAACCACCAGTCCACAGCGTTGCCGTTTTCGTCAAGCGCAGACAGATTCATGATGACTCCCTGAAATTGCGGTGTCACCATTCTCCTGACATCGCAAGACCTTAACGGCCGGCAGGTTTTGTTTATAGAAACAGTTTCGACTACTTTATCCGGTGTACTGGCTTTCGATGTTGATTTCCAATTTGGCGAGCGCCAACGATCAAACCTCGAAGCGAAATAAATCTTGCTATTGTTCGCAATAGGTATATCTTGTCGGATCAGCAAATTTCGTGTTGGGAGGGCTATGACGGTCGATAAGGGCCAAGAGCGATCCGCCGGGGGGGGGGGATATGCGGGCAGTCGCGCAGCCCATTGCAATGGCTAGGCAAACTCGAGTCGATCCGAGTGAGCAGTTCCTGCCGGAAGCGGCCAGGCGCACGCTGTTTGAACTGCGCCTGTACCAACTCGAACTCGAAATGCAAAACGTCGAATTACGGCGCGTGCAAGCTGAGCTTGATGTCGAACGCGCACGTTATTTTGATCTCTATGATCTGGCCCCGGTAGGTTACTGCACGGTGAGTGAAAAGGGCTTGATTCTGGAAGTCAATCTCACCGCTGCAGCCATGTTGGGAGTGCCGCGCAGTTTGCCAATCAGTCAGTCCTTTCCCAGATTCGTATGGCCGGCCGATCAGGGCATTTATTTTCGGAGTCACAAGCAACTACTGGAGACTGGCCAAGCGCAGGCCTGCGAGCTGCAGTTGGTTCACAAGGATGGCCACCGATTCTGGGTCAGGTTAAGAAGCAGCGTGACACTCAGCGATGATGCTGCGCCGGTGCTGCGTATCGTGTTAAGCGACATCAGCAGGCAAAAGCAGGCTGAAATGGAGTTGCGAGCCAACGAGGAGCAGTTGCGTAACCTGTTTGACAGAGCCAGTGATGGAATAACCATCCTGTCGAACAAGGGCAGACTGGTGTCGGTTAATGCGTCATTCGCCAGGATGCACGGTTACACCCCGGAGGAGATGCGCAACATGAGCCTGAATGCTCTGGATACACCGGAGGTTCAGCGACAGGTTTCCGAAAGAATGCGACGCATTCTTTCGGGTGAGCCCCTGACCTTTGAGACAGAACACTTTCACAGGGATGGTCATGTCTTTCCATTGGAGGTGTCCGCCAGCCTGATCATGACAAAGGGCGAAGCGCTGATCCAGGCTTTTCATCGCGACATCAGCGAGCGCCGACGGACGGAAGAACTGGTGCGCCAATTAGCCTACTACGACCCACTTACCAAACTGGCCAATCGGATGCTACTCAAGGACCGATTGACCCAGGCCATGCTGGCGAGCAAACGCAGTGGACACTATGGCGCGCTGCTCTTCATTGATTTGGACCATTTCAAACCAGTCAATGACAGACATGGCCATAGTTTGGGAGATTTGCTGCTGGTTGAAGCTGCCAGACGAATCAGGCATTGCATTCGGCAAAGTGACACGGCGGCGCGCTTCGGTGGTGACGAGTTTGTTGTGTTGCTCGATGATCTGGCGCATCACGAAATACAAAGCCGCGATCAGGTGGAACAGGTGGCCGAGAAGATTCGCAGTCTTCTCGCCGAACCCTATCTGTTGACAATGGTGACGCGTGGTGCACAGGAGCTTGAATGCAACTGTACCGCCAGCATCGGCGTAGTGGTATTTCTCAACTTGGACAGTACGGAAGAGGAAATCCTGGAATGGGCCGATGCGGCCATGTATCGAGCAAAGGGTGCGGGGCGAAATGTGATTCGATTCCATAAGTAGAGAGCCCCGTCATCGGGGCCTGCAGTTTTTCGTTCAGCTGAGCGACGTCCATGCCGGATCCGGCTGCCAGGTCCCAATCCAGTCGGGCAACGCAGCCGCTGGCATCGGATGGGCAATAGCGTAGCCCTGAGCCAATTCGCAACCCAGCTGCCGCAATTTGACGCCGTGCTCAACGGTCTCAACTCCGACGACGATCACTGGCAGGTCCATAGCACGGGTCAGATTCAGCACACCCGTCAGAATGATCATGCTGTCCGTGTCGTCAAGCAGGTGGCGCAGGAAACTGCGGTTGATCTTGAGTTGGTCCACCGATAATGATTTCAGATAGGTCAGCGATGAGTAGCCGACACCAAAATCGTCCAGAGCAGTTTTAACACCCATCTGGCGGCACTCTTCAATCACTTGACGCAGATGGATCAGGTCATGCATGGTGCTGGTTTCCAGCAACTCAAGTTCCAGGCAGCCTGGCTTGAGTTGCGGCTGTGCCGCCAATGTTTCGCGCAGACGCAAAACAAAATCGGCTTGCTGCAAATGGTGCCAGCCGATGTTGACGCTGATGGAGATGCTCAGACCGGCACGCTGCCAGAGTTCGATCTGTGCCAGGGTGTTACGGATCACCCACTGCCCCAGATCGACCGCCAGTGGATGGTCCTCAATCATCGGCAAAAATTGAGATGGGGGCAGCAGTCCGCGTTCGGGATGGGCCCAGCGGATCAAGGCCTCGGCACCGATCACAGCGCCAGTGCGCATGTTCACCTTGGGCTGGTAATACAACTCGAATTCATCCTCCGTCAGGGCACGACGGATGCTTTGCATGCTTTCATGGTGCTCACGCACGAGGCGGTCCTGCGCCGCATTGAAAACAGCGTAACGATTCTTGCCTGTCTGTTTGGCCTGGTACATGGCTTGATCGGCCTGCCGCAGCAACTGATCAGCATCAATTTCCTGCGCCTGCGGGTAGAAAGTGACTCCCAGGCTGGCCGAGACCTGCAGCACGGCATCACCAAACTGCACCGGCTGCGCTGCCGCGGCCAGCAAGCGGTTGAGCATGGGCGCGCTGGCGTCCGCATCGGCCAGGTTCAGCAGCATGGCGACAAATTCGTCGCCGCCCAAGCGGGCCAGTGTGTCGCCTTCCCGCAGCGTGAGCTTCATGCGCTCGGCCAAGGTGATGAGCACATAATCTCCCGCATCGTGCCCGTGGGTGTCATTGACCGCCTTGAAGCCATCGAGGTCCAGAAAGACCACACCCACCTGCTGGCCGCTTCGCCGGCTCTGGGATAGTGCCTGGTTCATGCGGTCAGTCAGCATGGCCCGGTTGGGCAGCCCGGTCAGCGTGTCGTACTTGGCAATACTTTCGAGTTCGTCGTTCTTTTCTTGAAGTTCCTGCTTGGCCTGCTGCAGTTCAGTGACATCAACCCGGAACCCCACAATGTAGCCCTCAGGCGTTCTGCGTTCGACGGTGAGCAGGGTGCCGCCGGTCGCATGATTTTCAATAATGGGTGTGCCCCCGCTGGCACGATGTGCGTCCAAGCGCTCGCTGACCCATTCCTCCACCCGACCAATGGCAGCAAGGTAGCGACCTTGTTTGGCGCTGTTGCGGATCAGCGTCTCAAAGCTGACACCTGGCACCATCAGGTGCGCAGATTCGGCATAGACCTGGCGGTATTTTTCGTTGCAGAACACAAGACAGTCGTTCGAGTCAAAGATGACAAAGGCTTCATTGATGGTCTCAACGGCGGTGCGCAGCAAAGTGTCGGCCCGCTTTATCTGCAAGGCGCTCGCTTCAGCCGCTTCTTCGGCCCGCTTGCGCTCCGTGATGTCTTCCTTCACGGCCAGATAGTGAGTCACAACGCCGTTGAAGTCGGTTATCGGTGAAATGATGGCTAGCTCATGGTACACAGAGCCATCCTTTTTGCGGTTCACAAATTCACCGCGCCACTCATGACCGGCGGTGACTGTATCCCATAATTGCCGGTGTGTGCCGGCTCGCGTTTGGTCGGTTTTCAGGATGCGAGGATTCTTTCCGACTGCCTCATCAAATGAGTATCCTGTGACGCTGCAAAAGCGCGGGTTGACGTACTGGATGTTTCCGTTCAGGTCAGTGATGACTATCGAAGCCGGGCTCTGCTCGACGGCACGGGTGAGCGTGCGCTGTTCCATTTCGGTCTGCTTGCGTTGCTCGATTTCATTCTTGGCGCGCGCCAGAGCGTTTCGGGTTATTCGGTTGCCGTAATAGACCATACCCGCGGTCATACCGAACAAGGCCGTGTAGTTCAACCACTGCGTTACGCCGACGCTGTAATTGGGCTGCGGCAACAGTCCGGCGCTTTCAGCAAGTATCAAGCCCAACACCGCCAGCGAACTTGCACTGGCGGCGATCAGGATTCCGGGCAGCTGAAATAGTATGCCTACCACGAGGATCCAAATCACGTAGAGGGCGGTCGTCGGTGTGCGTACCGTTCCCAGACTGATGTTCGCACCGGTCAGAAAAACGAAGCAGAGTATGGACAGGGCGAAAGCGATAAAGCTAATCCTGCCGCTGTGCAGGATGCGCCAGGCCAGCGCGAGCAAGACCATCCATAAAATGACGATGATCTGCGACCTGCTGGGGACGTTGTTGCCAAGGAAGACGGCGGCAGTAATCAGGACCGCAACAAGCAGGTTGATGCCGATCAACTCGTTGAGAAAACTGGCACGGCGTGTTTTCTCCTCATCACCTTGAAAGACTGGTGGCGCAAGCAAGCGCTTGATCGTGTCCAACATGATGGTCTGAGTCTCCCAGGGAAGGAACTTGGCAAGAGCAGCGCGTATTATGACCGGCACCAGCTTCTCAGCCATGCCGATACACCGAGCTTCATTTGTGCAAGCCAATCTTCGGGGTCGTACTCGACACCTATCGGATTGGTATCAAATCCGGGGCCATACATAAACGCGTTGGCTTGATCGATGGAGGGATACGCGACATATTTGTCCCTCGGTGGTGTTTAAAGTTCGATTCAAACGATGGAACAAGCCGTCGGTTGGGCGAATGCAAGCTGTGCCGTCAAGCCAGCCCGCTCGTGGCGCTGTTCAGTTGATCGCTTGCGAAAAATTCAAGCCGAAGTCCAGCAGCCACCAGCTCACTTTCGATGTCGAATGAAAAGGACGGGTAGGCCATGCCGGGTTGCGAACGGGTTCACCGTGAGACATCGCCAGAGTCAAGGACTTGGCTGCGTCGGCGCTGGCAGG
>CAITQH010000476.1 GCA_903894475.1 uncultured beta proteobacterium | reverse complement strand
TTGCTGCAGCGGCTGCAGCCGCAATGCGTTGCACAGGGCGCCCGCCTGGGGCTGGCACCGCACTCACTGCGCGCCGTGCCGCCAGAGGCCTTGCGTGAGGCTTTGGCGGGGCTCAACGCTCTCGATGCGACAGCGCCGGTGCATATCCACATCGCCGAGCAGACGGCTGAGGTGGAGGCCTGCCTGGTCTGGAGCGGTCAGCGCCCGGTGCAGTGGCTGCTCGATCACGCCGATGTCAACGCCCGCTGGTGCCTGGTGCATGCCACCCACATGAATGAAATCGAGTACCAGCGTGCGGCGCGCAGTGGTGCCGTGGCCGGGATTTGCCCCAGCACCGAGGCGAATCTGGGTGACGGCATTTTTGACATGCCGCGCTGGCTTTCGCACAGGGGCGCATGGGGCGTCGGCTCGGACAGTCATGCCACGGTCAATGTGGCTGAAGAGTTGCTCTTGCTTGAATACGGCCAGCGGCTGAAATTGCGCCAGCGCAACGTGCTGGCCAGCGGCCAGCAGGCACAGGTGGCGACGGCCATGACCTTGCAGGCAGTGCAGGGCGGCGCACAGGCTGCGGGGCGCGCCGTTGCCGGTTTGGCCGTGGGCCAGCAGGCGGACTTTGTGGCGCTCGATGGCCAGCATTGGGTGCTGGCAGGACTCGGCGCCCCAGAGATGCTGTCGGCCCATGTGTTTGCCAGCCATCGCACCTCTGCGCTGCACGAAGTCTGGGTGGCGGGGCAGCGCCTTGTACAGGACGGGCAGCACGCCCTGCACGATCAGGCCGCGCAGGCATTCGTTGCCGCACGTCGATCCATCATTTCCGGTACCACCGCATGAACCACATCACCACCGAGCCACCGTTTGTCTTTCACCAGGGCACACGCCCCTTGCTGGTCTCCATGCCGCATGTGGGCACGTTTGTGCCGCCCGCGATTGCCGCTGGTCTTACTCCTGAGGGACGCGAGGTTCACGACACCGACTGGCATCTTGGCCGCCTCTACGACTTCGCGACGGCGATGGGCGCCTCCATCCTGCAAGCCACGCATTCCCGCTACGTGGTCGACCTGAATCGCGCGCCCGACGGTGCCAGCCTCTATCCAGGCCAGAGCGTGACCAGCTTGTGTCCTCTTGACACCTTTGACGATACGCCGCTCTATCTCGACGGCAAAGGCCCCGACGAGGCTGAAATTGCGGCGCGGCGCAAAGCCGTCTGGCAGCCCTACCACGATCAGCTCGCTGCCGAACTGGCGCGCATCAAGCTCCGCCACGGGATTGCCATGTTGTGGGACGCGCACTCCATTCGCTCCGTGTTGCCGCGCTTTTTTCAAGGCAAGTTGCCCGACTTCAACCTCGGCACTGCCGATGGTGCGAGCTGCGACCGCGCGCTGGCCGGGCAGCTTCTGTCCATTGCCCGGTCCGCCCCGGGCCACACGGCTGTGCTCAACGGCCGCTTCAAGGGCGGTTACATCACGCGCCACTACGGCCAGCCTGCGCAGAACGTGCATGCGCTGCAACTGGAGATGACGCAATGCAGCTACATGCAGGAATGCATGCCGTTTGACTACCTGCCCGAGGTGGTCGCGCAGGCCCAGCCGACGATCCGAGCCATGCTGCAAGCCGTGCTGGCCTTCGCAGAAAACCGGGGTCTCTGATATGGAAGAACACGCCCTAATCGACGCATCGGTCGCCACACCATGACCACTGACAACAGTTCATTTGCCGCCGCTGAACTGCTGACCCGTTCAGCCCGCGCCCAGGTACGAGACCTGCCTGCCTACAACGCAGGCCTTTCGTCAGAGCTTGTGCGCCAGCGTTACGGCGCGCAGCAGGTGTCGCGGCTCGCGAGCAATGAAAACCCTTTCGGCGCCAGCCCCAAAGTAGCGCAG
>CAITQH010000475.1 GCA_903894475.1 uncultured beta proteobacterium | reverse complement strand
GTTCAGAATGGGTCGGTTGGTGCCGCGCATCTTGTCTTTGGCGCTGTTGGCATAGTTGACCGAATATGGAGGATCCGTGAAAGTCATGTCCGCCTTCTGTCCGGCCATCAACACGGTGTAACTGGCGGCGTCTGTGGCGTCCCCACACAGCACGCGGTGGCCGTCGAGCAGCCAAACGTCGCCAGGGCGCGAGATCACTGCGTCCTGCGACTCGGGTACTTCGTCGTCACCCGTTTGGCCGGTGTCGCCACCTTCCTCGCCCTCGAACAAATCGGCCAGGGCGTCGGCATCAAAGCCGGTCAGTGACAGATCGAAATCGTCGTCGCGCAGTGCATCGAGTTCCACACGCAGCATTGCGTCGTCCCAGCCTGCCAGCTCTGCGGTGCGGTTGTCACCAATCACCAGCGCACGCCGTTGGGTGGGTGTCAAGTGATCGAGAACGACCACCGGGACGAACTCCAACCCCAACTTCTGAGAGGCGGACCATCTGCAATGACCAGCAACAATGACACCGTCGGCTCCGCAAAGAATCGGATTTGTAAAACCAAATTCGACAATCGACGCAGCGACCTGCGCCACTTGCTCCGGCGAATGGGTGCGCGAATTACGTGCATAGGGCAGCAGTTTGGCCGTTGGCCACTGCTCGATCTTGTTGGCCAGCCAGGATACGGTCATGGATTTACCTCTTCGGATTGACTGGACTGCGTTGCTGGCGCGAGTCGCCCTGCAGCGACTGCATCGAAACTCTGGCCGGTCGCCGCCAGCGTCACCGGCACATCCGCAAAGTTCTGTTGAAAGCGCTTGATCGCGACATCGACATACTCCGGCGCGATCTCAACGGACCGGCAGCGGCGACCGGTACGCTGGGCTGCCAGCATGGTGCTGCCACTGCCGCCGAACGGTTCAAACACAATGGCGCCGGCGTCGGAGTACGCCTCGATAACAAACTCTGGCAGCGCCACCGGAAAGACTGCCGGGTGATCAATGTTCTGACCGATCTTGCCCTTGTGCCGCATGATGCGAATCACTGAATCAGGAACTTTGTTGTCCTGCGTGGGCTGACCTTTGTGCGCCCAGCCGCCAACCTCGCCTTCCTTGCTGCGCATGGCAGTGGACGATCCGTCGGCACGCAAGTGGGATTCCTCACCCGCATGCTTGCAAGGAATGATCTTGTTGGGCGTGCGGCTTTGCCGGTTGAAATGAAAAATAAACTCAAAGCTCGGTGCGAGCCGTCCGGCCCAGTCGCCGGGCATGCCTGGACCCTGGTCCCAGACGTACCAGGCAAAGCGCCGCCATTCCTGCATGCGCATCCAGTAAATCCACCCATCCCAATACGGGACCACTTCGTTGCCGCGATGGATCAGGCCAAGGTTGACCAGCACTTGCGCGTTCTGTGCCATGGGCATGTTCGCAAAGACGCATTGCATCAGGCCATCCCAATCGGTGATGCCGCCGCTGGTGTAGTCACGCTGGTTGCCATAGGGCGGGGACGTAAAACACAGCGCAGCCATCTCACCCTGCATCAGACTGGCGATCACGGCCGGGTCGGCGGCGTCGCCGCAGATCAGTCGGTGCTGTCCCAGGGACCAGACATCGCCAGGGCGTGAGACTGCAACGGTCGGCGCCTCTGGCACATCATCGGCAGCGGTGTCCGAGTTGTCCGTTGCCTCACTTTCAGCGTCAGCAGAGTCGGGACCGAACATGGCATCGAGTTCAACATCATCAAAGCCAGTCAGCGCAAGGTCGAAGCCCGCCTCGGTCAGGTCGGCCAGTTCGAGGGCCAACAATTCTTCGTCCCAATCGGCCCAGGTGACCGAGCGATTGGCGAGCAAGCGAAACGCCTTGATTTGTGCGTCCGACAGTTCATCGGCCAAGACGACCGGAACCGTTTGCAGTCCGAGCTTGCGCGCGGCTTTTAATCGAAGATGTCCATCGACAACTTCCCCAGTGCTGCGCGCAACGACCGGAATGCGAAAGCCGAACTCAACGTTGGCTGATGCCATCCGATCAACTACATGATCGTTCTTGCGGGGATTGCGTGCGTAGTCGATCAGTCGATCGGTTGGCCAGTGCTCAAGAGTCAGTGAGGCGGTTGAGTCCATGCGCGTCCAAGAATGTTTTTCCAAAAAGATGCGGCCCGCACAGGCATATCAAGACCTGTGGCGGACCGCGGAGGTGCGCTGGCTTAAGCGCTGGAGTTAATCAATAGGGCCCCGCCGGCAGTCAGACTGTGGGCGGGCTCAGCAAAATGTCAGGAAACGAGAACCAGGGTGTCAGGGGTGCAACCCTGAGCGTGTCTTACTCGAATCGGTTTGCAGTGCAACCCTGCTGGGTTTGCACCTGAGGGTTGCACCCCAGGTTTTCACCGCAGCCTGTTCCTTGACGCTCACCACCACCGTCCTGAATGGCAGCGGCTGAAGGTGGTTTGAAGGCGGCGTCTGGACACTGCTGTCAGAGGGGGAACCCTCATTTCTCATGCAGCATTGCATCCAAATTCCAACTGTCGCTGAAACCGCCAGACGCGTGCGTCGCGCTGCAACTCAGTGCAACCCTGCAAACCAGTGCAACCCTCATTTCGCACTCTGTCGGTAGAGGACTCTCGCGCTCGCTCCCCCCGCATTGCGATAGGGCGAGGAAGGACCCATCGAATCCCGAGAGGGCATCTCAGGTCACGAACCTTTCGCAACCATAGCCGTGAATGTAGTTGAAATCGCAGTGAAATGCGACACCAGAAATCCACTCCAAAAGGACAACCAAGGCAAAGCGTGGACAGACGTGGCAGCTATTACTCTACTTGGCTCAGGAATTTGGGAGTTGGTTGCGTCGTCCGCACTAAATCTTCACCGACGGCATAGCCTACTTGCGTTGCGAATCCCTGAAGTTCGGCAGCTGTTCAGTCCAACTGTCGCAAGTGTTGGTCGCCAGGGTCTCGGAGTAGTGGCTGAGCGCCTTTGGCTTTCGCTCAGCTGGTGCCAGGTCGTAATACGCCTTGCCACAACGCATGCCACTGGCGCTGCTTTCTGCTGTCAGTTTCAAGGCGCAATTGCCACAGCAATGCTTCGGTGAAGTTTGTCCTAAAGGCATCGGCGAGGGTTGGGCGAGTCCATGTGAATCCAAGTCTACCCGCCCTTTTGAATCTCGTCAGGGAGCAGCAGTAACCTGTCAGCGTGCCGGCACTGGAGCACTGTTCAGATTGCAACGGCGTTGAGATTGCATGGCATTTCAAAGTGGTCCAGTCGATCCGAGGGAGGTGAGCATTCCCGATGCTCACCCTCTCTGTAAGAGAGAAGACCCGGGAACCCGGGAAGGCGCATGGATACTGGCTCCAATCGTTCCCAGCCGCTTTTGGGAACGATCTGCCCCGGGAACGATTAAACCCGCATGGATACTGGGCGCAATCGTTCCCGGGAACACAATCGTTCCCGGCGGGAACCGGGAACCCGGGAACGATTGGCAAGCGTTGTGACGGACCGGGGAGCATCGGTGCGAACTCCTCTTTACTGACATTGACATCTTTGCATGGGCAAGTGGCACAAGCCGGGCGATCCTGCCCGATCCCGTTTTCATCCCGGAACCGGTCCCCCTATAGGGTGACCGGGACTTTCGGGACCCGGATTGCCCGGATTCGGGACGTTTCGGGATTTCCGGGAAAGTCTGGAAGACATTTCATCGGCCGCAACGGAACCATGGCGGCGACCCTTTGCCTGTCCCCGAGCCCTGCCAAATGCCTTCTGGGACCTCTTGGCAAGAATGACATTTAGCGGGAAGCAGCATTCAGATTTGCTGTTACATGATCCAGTGCCGCTTGCCAATGCCGCTGCGCCGTCTTGGTACAGCAGGCAAAACGGATGGCGATCTCCCGCCAGCCATAGCGCTTGGCACGCATCCAGACCAGATGGCGCTGCTCTACCTCGAGCCAGAGCACCCACTGCATCGTCTCAAGCATCCGGTCGACCTCCTCTGGGCTAGGTGGGAAGGACAGACGCACAGGTTCATCAGCCGAGTAAGCCTCCCACTCGCTGCGCGCAAAGGCAGGCCATGTGTTGAAGTAGCCCTGCACTCGAACCGGCGGCAGGCGCCGCGCAGTGATTGCAGCCTCAAAGAAGCGCGCGGAGACATCGTCAAGGGTCCAGGCTACGCCGGGCCGTTTGACGGGCGTATCGAAGCATCTGGCTCTATCCATGACGCTGCCCTGCCTTGCCGTACAGACGCTCACCGATGCGACGCACCAGTTGACGTTCACAGAAGTCCAGACGCGTGTCTTCAGCGTTCACGACCAGGATGTGCTGGTCACGCCAGCCCTGTTCCTTGATCGCGTCAAGGTCTGTGACATGAGGCTGCAGACGACCCAGTGGGCAGCGATAGGGTTGTGGTGGTACCTTCACGTCACACCTCCTGCGTGTCAATTGCCCAGTGCAGAATGGCCAGGGCGTCGGCCTCGTTGTCGTCAGTAACAGGGTGGCCAAGGGCGCGCATCGCTGCGATCACCTCCGCCTTGCTGGCGTTGCCCTTGCCAGTCGCGTGCTTCTTGATCGTGCCCACGGGCACGCCCTGGTAGGGGATGTTGTGGTGCTCGCACCAGGTGGTGAGCGTTGCCATCAAGCCGCCGTAGACGTGCGCTGCATCGACGCCGGCGTGACGGCGTATTTCTTCGAAGTACACGGCATGGATGTCACCGCTGATGTTCTTGAGTTCAGTCAGCCAGCGTTTGAAGCGCAGGTAGCGCATACCGCCGCCCTCAAAGCGCTGGGTCTTGAAGCTGACAAAGCCGTGGGCGGTTGGACCTTCGCTTGGTTGCAGTGCCCAACCAGTGGTTGTGCCCAAGTCCAGCGCCAGGATGGTTGTCTTCATACCGCACCTCCTTGCCCAACCAACGTGACGGTATCTTGGAGAGGCAAACCCGCGTAAGCGGGGTTAGCCTCTCTCTCCCGTAGGGAGAGGGGTCCGCATGCAATCTGGAATTGCTCGTAAGTTGTTGATTTATTAGGATGTTTTCCAGATTGCGGAGACTCGCCGCAATCTGACGTCCGCAATCTGGATTTTTGGAACAAATCCTTATAAATCAACGAGTTAAGATTGCGGCCAGATTGCAGATTGCAGCAATCTGGCTCCAGATTGCGGAAAAAAAGTCCAGATTGCGGACGGTTTTTGACGGTAATTTTCATGACAGTTCCTCTTGATATATCCAGATATCGGGGTTTTCGACTGGCAGCAATGCGCCGGTCTGGGGGCACTTGTAGTGGGTCGGATAGACCCGAAGTGAGTCCGTACTAACCTCACCGGTCAGCTCATCGAGCTCTCCGATAGGGCGCGTCAATGCCATGTCCTCGACGCACAGGTAGCCAAACTTGCTGCGCCCAAACGAGGGCAAGCCGTAGGGCTCATGTTCTTTGCAGAATTTGACGTAGCCTTGGCTGGCCAGCACGGCCACGCGCTCGTTGATGGTTCGATTGGCACCCAGGCCGGCCTTACCCTCAAAGCTGTCAGCGAATTGGTTGGCCGTGTAGCAGCGCCCGTTTGCTGCTTCGTCAAACAGAATTTGCACAATGGCGTCGTGCTTGCGCCGGCGTTCGGCGTCCAGTTTTGCACCATGGTCCTGCAAGACCAGCCGCTGGTTGGAGTTCACCTCGCGCCACTCGCCCTTGATCTTGTCGACATGCTTGGTCGGGATGGCTGGGCCGTTGCGCAACTCAAAGATCAGTTGACGAATGCTGCTTGACTCGTCCGGGCGATGCAGTACCAGGCCAGATGAGTAAAAACCACGCAGACTGCCGGCGCCAGCGAATGCCTGAAACGGGTCCTCTTCGAACTGTTTCTTGCCCATCTTCCTGGTGTGATGCACCAAGATCACACCACCCTTTGGATTGACAGCGTTCAGAATTCGCTCAATGCGCTGCTGTAAGAAGTACAGCATGGCGGCGTTGTCGTTTTCTCCGTTGGAGCCTTCGCCGCCGTCGAAGACATTGCGCAGTGGATCGATGGCAATGATGTCGGCAGGCTCCTGGGGAAACGCTTCTCTGATGGCTGCCACCGCCTGAGCCACACCACTCTCGTTAAGAATCAGGTGCACCTGTGGCGTGGAAATCAGGTTGTCTCTGGCATCTTTGATCCGGTGTGCGGGCAACTTGATCGCTTTGACGCGCTCGCGAAGGTAGTAGTACTGGACTTCGGCTTGCAGGTAGAAGATGCGCAGTGGACGTGCTGGGCGCATTCCCAAGAACGTGGCACCGGCGGCCATGTGGGCGAGCAAGGCCAGCAGGAGGTCGCTCTTGCCGACTTTGGGTGCGCCGCCAAAAACCATCAGGCTGCCCGGTGTCAGCACCTTGGGCTCGATGATGTCTGGGGGCATCGGTGAATCGTCGTCAAGCAGCTGGCCCAGTGAGAAGCTGGGCAGTACGGGAGCCGGTGCTTTGACGGTCTGGCGCTCACCACCTGCAATGAAGGACAAGCAGTCAAAGCCTTCCTCAACACCATCGGCGCAGTCCCACTTTTCTGGCTTGTCGTCGGGCGGCACCAAGATCACCACAGAAGCACAGGCGGCATGCGCACAGGCGCGGGCGGCGTTTTCTGCATAGTCCCAGCCTGGCGCATCACGATCGGGCCAGATCACCACGTGCTTGCCCTTGAGTAGCGCCCAGTCGGTCTTGTTGATTGGGGCTTTGGCGCCGTTCATGGCGGTGGTGGCGATAACGCCAATGCCGATCAGTGCGTCGGCACACTTCTCACCCTCTACCAGAACGACCGTCCTGGCCGCGGCGACTGCCGGCAGGTTGTACAGCGGCCTGGGATCGGGTGCGCGCCACATCCGTGTGCGAACATCCCAGGGTCGAAACTCCTTGCCTGAGGCTGGGTCGTAGCGATAGACGCAGGCGATCAACTCGCCCTGGGCGTTGCAGTAGTCCCATTTGGCTGTGGGTGGCCCCAGCTCATCGACATGAGGAGCGCGTGGATTGGGCACAGTCGAAGCGGCGCAAGTGAGCGCACTGTTTGGCGCCACGCCAAGCCACTGGCTGATGTCTTGCATGACCTGCAGAAAGTCAATCCTTGCCGACAGACCTTTGGCCATGGCCCAAAGGTCAAGAATGTCGCCACCATCGTCACCGGCGAAGTCCTTCCACAGACCACGCTTGGGGCCTTTTAGCTCAACCACCAAGCTCTTGCCCGGTGCGCCGTGAATGTCGCCGACGTAGAACTTGTCGCCTTTGATCTGGCCGGCCGGAAACAGGTGCATCAGCACCGATTCAAGTCGGTCGAGCAATTTGGCGCGCAGTTGTTCCCGATCAAGCTCAGGCTTGGTTACAGCTGGCGCGTCGTTGAAATCAAAGAACGGATGCACGGCCGCTCTTGCATGGTTTGGCGTCGTGCTGGGCTCGCTCATTGGGCATGCTCCGCGCCCAAGCGGGCCTTAAACCAAGTGCCATCTGCGCGCACGCAGTAGTATTCGCGCCCGGGGCCGAAATACTTCTTATCAGGGGCGATCCACAGGTTTTCTTCTGCGTCGTATTCCCAGCTGCCAGCGCCAAACAGCTTATTGAGATATTTCTCTATTCCGTTCTTGGCGATGTCGGCACGCAGTAGACGGGTTACGCGCTCACGCTGACGACGCTGCTCACGGTTCATGACTGGCCCCTGGCAATGTGTCGCCCTCGCCCTGTTGCGCATCAGCGCCGGAGCCACCAGCCACGCGGCTATTGGCGGCCCAAGAGCTCAGCTCAGCCATGCGAAAGCGCACCAGGCCGCCCATCAGGTAATGCGGGATGCGGTACTTGGCACGCAGTTTCTGATCGGCAAACCAGTACAGTGGCAGCCGTAGCGCGCACGCTGCCTGTTTGGCGTCGACCATGGGCTCTGCCTCAATGGACAAATCTTGTTGACTGTTGTTCATGGATTGGTCCTCCAGCAACGATCTGCCCACGCGCAGAACTTGCATTCAAAGTGAGTGGAATCGGCAAACGAGCGCGGCAGAAGATCTCCGGCTTCGGTGGCAGTGATCACGCGCGCACCCCGGTCCGACATGCGTTGTGCCAATGCCGCATCGAACGGAATCAACTCGGCGTAGATCTCCATCGTGTCGGCGTTGACCGCGGTGAAGAGCGCCGGATGCTCATGCAACTCGAGGTAGGTTTGGTACAGCGCGATCTGCGCCGCATAGACCGGTTTGGAAACGGCAAGTTTGTGCTTTTCCAGATCACGCCATGATTTGGCATTGACGCATTTATTCTCCCAAAGGGATGGATAAGAAAAACCATCGGGACCCGCGGTCAGCACGCCGTCGACATGACCACGAAGGCGGCCGCCAGCAACAGAGAAGCCGAACTGGTGACCGTTGGCGTCCTCGGTCTTCAGGGTGAAACCGGCCATGCGCAACCAGCGAATCACCATGTCTTCCGTTCGGTGGCCGCGCTCGAAGATGCGAAGCAAGCGTCCCGAGAAGCCCTTGCCTTGATCGACGGGTGCCTTGGCGTACTCGTATTGCAACTGGCGCTCGCAAGCAGCGCCCAGACGCGATGCACCGAGGTATTCCCGCGCCAGTGTGGCATCACGTTCCGATTCCAGCGAGCGGTCCATCAGTTCTTGCAGGCGCCCCGACAGACTCGCCGATGAATTGAAATCGATCATGCGCCGTGCTCCCATGGTTCGTCACCCACCATGTCGGCGAATGGGTTTTCGGTGAGCGGCGGGATGGCGTCGCGAAACGGATCATCGACAGGCGTCGAGGCGGGCATGCGCACGGCCGGGTACTTGCTGCGCTCATGCTGCGCCGCCATTTCAGCGACATAGCCGGTAACGATGGCGTCGATCACAGACAGCGCCTCCGCTTCCGAATAGGCCCCAAGGGGCTTGTCGAAACCGATGGCACTGGCCGCATCACCAAAGGATTTGAGGCACATGCGCATGGCGGCTTGTTCCAGAGGTGTTACGTCAACCATGGCTGCCTCCGCTGGAATATCCTGGTCCAGCGCCTGCGACCAATTGCCGTAGCATTTGTGAAACGCGTCCTGGCATCGGCGTGAACAAAACACCCAGTCGATCGGGTAACGCTTGGGGTCGCCGATGGCATGGCGGATTTCTGAATGGCCGTAGCCGCGCGCCTGGCGTGAGCAGACCCAGCATTTCACGCTACCTCCTCATAGCCGATGCGCTCTTCTTCGGGCCGGCGGCCATCGACCCCACCCCGAGAACCGACGGGGAATGTCGTTCCAGGGTGAAAGCACCGCTCTTGGTCGATCATTTGCATCTGGTAGTGAGCCGTGCAATCGGTGCAATAGCTGCTGTCGCCAGGATCGCTGCGCTTGGCCGCTTGCGACCATTCACGAAACTGCTGACTTGAGTCGAAACATTTTGGGAATGACATGTCCATCCCCTGGCTACTGCGCCCACGCGGGCTTGCCGCTTACCGCTGCTTGAGTCGGGCGCGCTGGCGCCGCAAAGCTGGGCGCGGCCTGCTGAGGTGCACCGGAATTACCGCCGCCCGTCATACACTTGGGCACGCCACCCATCAATGCAGCGTAATCTTTGTGATCAGGCTCGATCGCGATCTTGACCACGTTGCGGTCGTCGCCTTTGGAATCCTTTTCTACATCGACGCGGGCAATGAACTCGATGCCGTCCAGATCAGCAAAGCTGTTGATCCGCCGCGCCGCAGATGCCTGTGGCGTGTTGTCCAGCGGATGCACATTACGTGCACTGTTGAGCGCCGCCCGAATGAAGCTGCGACCCATCTGGCCCCAGGTCGGCCCCTTGGGCGAGCGAAGTCCGATGTTCGACCACATCTTGCGTTTGTTAAACGGACCGCTGGTCACGACAAACTCGCAGGCCAGATAGACCGCGCCGGTCTCAAACGACTGCGTGGCATAGCCTTCAGTCCAACCTTGGTTATGGTCATCATGGCCACCGGGCTTGATGCTCATGCGCAGCGGCACGATGGTGCCCTTGGGGATCAGATCGAAGGCGCCCTGCTGGGCCTCGGCGTCGTTGAAGTCGTTCCAGTTGGCCGATGTGTTGGCGTTGGCGTTAGATTGTGAATAGGCGTTCATGAGATGTCCTTTAAATTGATGGGGTTTGCTGTGCGGGCGTGTTCTGGCCCAGGCACTTGGCGATAAGTTTTCCGAGATCGGGTTCTTCGATGGCATCCAGCCGTCCGCTGCGGTCCTTGCTGGGATAGCCAAAGGCGTTGTCGGCCCGGGTCACGAAACCCCGGTAGGTGCTGCCGTCATCGGCTCTGAGGATGGCCAGCGTGATGACCTCGTCGAGCACCCCGGGCAATTCCAGCGCGGTCTTGCTGCCCTCCAACTGCAGCTGGAAGTAGCGCCGGTTGTGGTCGTCGGTCTTCTCTTCCAGGATGGCGACATAGATGACGTGCTTGTCTCGGACATGCTGAAGGTGAGTCAGCGCTGTGATCATTTCCTGACCCAAAAGACCATAGGCGCCACGGTTGTCAGGTTTGCCGGTCTTCTCGCTGAAGGCCTGCGGTTGGGTCTTGCACCAGGCAAAGCACAGGCGTGAAAGCACGGTCAGGCTGTCAACGAAGTAGGTGTCGTACTTGGCCAGTTGCGCCGGATCACCAAACTTGGCGCAGACATGCTCGAAGTGGGCTTGCGAGAAGGCCTGATCGGCGCTGGCAGTTGGCATCGGACCGGCCAGGAACACAACCAGATCGCGAAACTCGGGCCAGCTGCGCGGTCGCACCGTGTCACCAGGCCAGTCACGCACTGAGAGGTCGCCTGCCTCCAGATCGACGAACAGGGTGCTGTTGGCAGGCAGTGTTTTGATCTGAGTGGTCTTCCCCACTCCCGGCGCGCCAACCAATGCGACTTTGGCGCTGTGACGTTCCTTGAGCCGTTCTTCGGCAGAAATGATTGGAAGTGCCATCACGCCACCTCCGCATCAGTGGTCAGCGTGAACGTTGGTTTGCCAGCCTCAACCGTGCGTGCCCCGGCAAACTGCTGTTGAAGAGCCGGTGGCCAATTGGTGTAGCGGGACTCCGACACCGCCAACTTGACATCGATATAGCTTTTGACTTGCTCGCCCGATGCCACAACGCGCTCGGCGATCTCGCTCAAGAGCTTTTGATCCCAGGTGACTTTCTTTGGCAACTCGAACTTGATTTGAAGCGGGCCATCACTGATATGTGCAGTGCCAAAATCACGTCCGGATTCAAGCAGCGCTGCTTTGGCCTGCTCTTCGTAGCACTGCTTCAGGGCGGCGTCGAACTTGGTGCGAGCCTGCTTCAGCCAGGCAATGGCCTTATCGAGATTGGCGTCGACTTCAAGTTTTTGAACAGGTGTCAACTTGGCGAGTTGACTCACAGACATCTCGGCGATGTCGGCGGGGAAGATGGTGATGCTGGTCATGATCACGTCCCCCTTCACTGATAGACCGAGTTGAAGGTGGAGTGACGCGAGACGCGTCGCTCATAGGCTTCAATCTCTGAGATGAGGTAGGTGACCCTGGCGCCCATCTTGCAAAAGATGGGACCGAGTTGCTCTTGGCGCCAACGGCGCAATGTCTTGACGGAGAGTCCCCAGCGTTGGGAGAGCTCTTGCTCGTCCAGGGCGATGCGCTGCGCCGCTTGGCGAGTTGCTTGTCGGCCGGGCCGATCAAACTGAGCAGAAGATGTGCTATTTTGCATTTCGGTGTACCTCCTTGTTGGAATGCACACCGATCTTTTTGCCGGGATTTATGGCGGATTTATGGTTGCGTTTATGGTTTCTTTTATGGTTTTTTGGATTTGCCCCCGGCGAATCCGATATTGGCCACGGCCAACTCTGTCAAACACTTGGGCCAGCTTGGCCGGACTACCAAAAGCGTCCTCGAACGACGCATACCCCGAGTTGATCTGCTGACAGACTTCGCGCCAGGACACCACCGGCGGCTTCTTCTCTGGCGAGCCCCACGCTTGAGCGACGATCTTGGTCGTTTCTTTGGTCAGTTTGATGGGCGCTGACATGTGAGCCAGCTTGAGAAGATTGCCATCAAAAAACTCATCGGGTGCGCTTTGCGCGGTGATCGACGCGGAACGCAGCAAAATGCGATCGAGCCCCTCCCTGTCAAAAGTGCTCTGGCTGCCATCGAACTGCACCAAATCGGCAATGCAGCGCTCAATGTGCTCGCCAAATAGCTTCGGATTGGACGGTTTGTCAACGAACAAGATGCCATTGCCCGGGTCCACCTTGTCGTCGAGCACAGCCTTGATCTGATCGCTGATCAGGTCCTGACTGCGCCTGGCGATGTAGACCTGGGCGAACCTGTGGGTGCTGCCCACGCGGACCTCGCCCAGGTGCCAAAGGTGGCCGGAAATCTGTTCGCGTTTGCTGGATTTTCTGCTTGACTCGATGCCGATGAAGTCGCTCAAGTCATCGAGCCACTTGTCCATGCAGACTTTGTAGCAGCTGACTTCCCACAATGGGGCCACCACCGTGTGGCGGCGATTTCGCGGGTTTTGATAGCGGTAGACATCGGCGGCCTCGTCGATCTCGATCTCAACTTCAAGGTCCGCGCCAAGAAAGTCGACCATGTGATAGTCCAGATAGCCATCAACCCGGACCCAAGCACGCTTGATCAACTCGAGGCGATAGCGTTGCAGTTTGTTCTCAAAGAATTCCGTGCGCAGGTCTTGCAGGCTGTCCAGAATCTCCACCATTCGGACAAACGGGGACAGCCTCATGCCGGCGCGATTTCTTTCAGGATGCCAAGACTGATCAATTGCTGGCGTACCAGTAGCCGGTCCTGGGCGGTCTTGCCTCGGCTGTTGAGCCCGTTGGGCCGGGTAATCTGAACAGGGACGCAGTGGGCCTTGCGATTGACTTGCCGGTCAATCGACAGCGTCAAGTTGACCCGTGTGATTTCCTCACCGGCGATAGTCTCAAGGTGATAGGCATTGGATGCCACCGTGTAGATGTCGCGCTGGTCACGCCGATCGCGGGAGATCTCAAGCTGGCTGGCCAAATGGCGCCGGCTTTCACGACCACGGTTGTCTGCAGCGCTTTGCTGCGGTGTCACGTTGCTGACGCGGATCTTCTGGATGTCAATGGCATTGACGCCGGGGATCAAGCTGTTGTCAATTTTTGCAAGGACCGCCGCTGAGCCAAATGCGTCAAGCTCGAAAGTGCACATCGGCACGCATGTGACGTTGGTGTCACTGCCCAGCACCACGTTCTGAAAGATGGCGGCCAATTCCGCTCGGTGCACCTTATCGGGACAAAACACACCCAATGTGCCACTCTCCGGCTCCCAGGAAAACATCACTTCAACCGCGGCTGGTTCTTCCATCTCAACCACTTCATGGTTGGCCACTTGCTTGAAAAAGGCTTTGGTTCCATTGAATGTGGCCGTGATCGTGTGCTGAAGTTTTTGAGATGCAGCTGGCTCGGAGGTGTTTTCGTGGCGGGAGGCGTGTGAGCGATCAATCCTGATGAAGTGATGTACCAGGATCTCTCCTGGCGAGATGCCCTCAAACAGGGCAGCGATGCGTTCTCGCAATTGATTCACCATTTCGGCATCGGGCTTTGGTTCAGCCGCCTTGGGGCCCAGGTAGTGGTTGGCATATTCCTGGTTGCTCCACTGGTGGTTGATCGATTGTTGCCATTCGGCCTGTTCGAACCGACGATCAGGCGAAGCTGGATCAGTTTGGTACTGTTGCGCCAAGAACAGGTGCAGGGCTCGGGTGAATTTGTCTGTAGGATCGGCCAACGCGGCTGCGTCCGATTCGTTTTCTTTATCCAGAAGCGCGAACACGGCCTGTATGCCAAACTCGTCTTTGAGGGCGCTGATGCGATCTGATGCTAGCTCGATCTTGACGAGGTCTTCTGGCGGCAGTGTGGCCATCCACTGGTACAACTTGCGCCGCTGCACTGGAATCAGTGCGGCTTTGGCTGCCCTTGCAGCGTCAATAAGGTCCGGTGGGACTGCTGCCTCACAGACCGCTTGCACAAGTGCTATGAGGCGGTGGGGTTGCTTCACCCTGCGCGCCAGGGTGACAAAGTGCTCCATGTGGGGCAGTATTTCCTGGCCGGAGTCGTCGCCACGAACTGGCCTCGCGACCAGAATACCGTGTTCTGTCGGGACTGCGCCCGGAATTGAGTTTGAGATTCCTCTCTTTGCTGACATCGACTTTCTCCCTGGTTTATACTGGTTGAAAACCCAGTATAAAACAAGCTGCGGAATTGACAATCAAAAAGATTCGTTCAAGTTCAATTATTTGTTGATTGACAACACGTGGCGGCGAATGGTGAACTTGCGCGGGAGAAATTCCAATGATCCGAATATGGTGCCGTGCTGCAGTAGACATTCGATCCATGGATGCTTCTTGCCAACCCGCTGAGGGCGTCCATGGCTGCATGATTTACGGCTCCGGAACCAGAATGTGCGTCATTGAGCTCAACGGTTGCCATTCGGGTACGAGACTGCGCAACTGGCCGTCTTGCTCGATGAAGTGGTGGCCAGCGCCCGGCAGCATCTCTGGGAGCAATGGATGCAGCGCATTTGGATTGTGATAGACGTCCATGCCTTCGATCCAGCTCTCGCGGTAGCCAGGCGAGTTCACGTCAGCCACAAAAGGTTTAGGCACACTCGCATTCGGGTCGAGGTCGGTCGCCAGGCCTCGCCGTATGAGTCGCACGCGTTTGGATCCGAAGCCGGCCACTACGCCCATTCGGTTGAACTTGGAGATCGTCGCACTCGTGTTGGCAATTACAGCGCTGATGTTGTCCGCACCTGGGAGGCCGAAGAAGCCGGACTGGACTTCCTTGCTGCCCAACCGGTGCGACGTTACCTTGTGCGGTGTGATCACGAGTTTGCCATCCGCCTGGTGTTCCCAGTCGTGAACATAGCCGTACAGGTACACCGGAAGCGCTGTTCGACTCATCGTCATCGACGTGGGTGCGTGAAAGTCCTGAATAGCCAAGACCAGGGGGCGACCTTGTACGTTGGGTCGCTCCCAGTAACGCTTGCCGAGCTTCGCAGTCAGCGGCCCAGCAAATTTGATGGGTAGGTATTGCCTTTGAATTTCGAGTAACTGCTCCTGGCTCTCGGCCGTTGGTGGCGGAACAATCGCTCCAGACCTGTCACGCGTGGGGTTCACCGTTGTAGCCTCGATGCACATTTCCCCGAGTAAGCCTTTGGCGCTGAAGTCCGGTATAGGCTGATCACGATCCAAGGCATACCCGGCTTCGACCAGCATCGCGAACAGATACAGCTCCCACATCCTGGCATCGAAACCAGTTGTCTGGAACTGTTCGATGAAGTTGCCATCCGCGTCCTCATACCAGCGCATCATCGGCGTGATCAGTTCCTTGGCGGGTGAGTAGCCCTCGATCGTGTTAAGGTGAACAAAGTCCGGGTGCAGCTTCTCCGCTGCGACGATGGAAGTGAAGAAATCAATCGGCTTTCCCTTTTCGTCGCCCTGCACGCGCTGATTGTCAAGGTCGGATATTGCAACTGCAACTTTGGGTTCCACAGCGGCCAGTGCTGCCGCCGGACTCTCAAAGAATGTCGTCATGTCGATCCACCTGTAGCGCAGCCTCAAATCGCGGGCCAGAAGAATCGCAGAAAAATCGTCATCGGCCCGGTCTCGGATAACGATGATGAGCACATCCTCGTTTCGGGACTGCAACCACTGAATCTCTTCGGCATAGAACAGCGTCTGGGGCATGCGGCAGTACCCAGCGAGCGCTTCAAACCGAACTTTGGAGATATCTTTCATGGTCCCTCTCTTGTGATCGTCTGGCGGTTAGTACCACCCATTGCCCTACGTTACCCATTGCTTTGGAAGATTTGATTCATGATTTGTGGGCATTACAACTGCCCCGTACATCTCATGAGACCAATCAAACTCGCCACACCAGATTCGATGTCCGCGCCTGAGCGCGCCGCCGAGATCGCGTCCATCCTGGTCGCCGCCATCATGCGCAGGCACGCCAGTGCGCAGGATGCGACAGATCAAAAACAGAGACAAATTTCACTTGGCTTTTCTGGCAGGCAGAGCGTTCATACGAACCCCTCTCAAGCAAGGATTTTGTAATGAACCCTGCCAACCTATCAGTTGCCTCCCCAGTGGCCGTGCTGCCGTCCCTGCCAACGCCAGAGCTCT
>CAITQH010000474.1 GCA_903894475.1 uncultured beta proteobacterium | reverse complement strand
GCGGCTTCGATGACGTCTTTACCAAAGACACCGACTTGCCCTTCCCGTCCTTCCTCTAGCAACGATCGAAGGCGACACCATGACCTCACCCGTCCACGGTCTGCAGCTCCAGGGCGTGAGCAAGCGCTTTGGCAGCGTGAGCGTGGTGCAGGAACTCGATCTGACGGTGGAACAGGGCGAGTTTGTGGTGCTGCTCGGCGAATCCGGTTGCGGCAAGTCCACGGTGCTGCGCATGATTGCCGGACTCGAGGATGCAAGCGAGGGCCGCATTTTCATCAATGGCAAGGACGTGACAGACCTGGCTCCGATGGCGCGCGACATTGCCATGGTGTTCCAGAACTACGCGCTCTATCCGCACATGGATGTGGCGCAGAACATGAGCTTTGCACTCGACCTGGCTGGCAAGCCCAATGCCGAGATTGAAAAGCGTGTCAACGAAGCCGCAGAAATACTGAACATCAAGCACCTGCTCAAGCGCAAGCCGAAGGAACTCTCAGGCGGGCAGCGCCAACGCGTCGCGATCGGACGCTGCATCGTGCGGGAACCAGCAGTATTCCTGTTTGATGAGCCGCTGTCCAATCTGGACGCCAAGCTGCGCGGCCACATGCGCACCGAACTGGCGATGCTGCACGAGCGTCTGGGCAAGACGACCATCTACGTCACGCACGACCAGGTTGAAGCCATGACCCTGGCTTCGCGCATCGTGATCTTTCACAAGGGGCATATCCAGCAGGTTGGCAGCCCCTCGGAAGTCTTCAATCGACCCGCCAATCTGTTTGTAGCCGGCTTTATCGGCATGCCCAGCATGAACCTGCTGGAAGGCACGCTGACGACGCAAGGCGATCAGATGCACCTATGCGGTGCCGGATTTTCGATACCGCTACCGCTTGCCGGACCCTGGCCAGCGCAGTTGGTGGCCGGTGTGCGACCGCAGGCACTGCGTCTGGCGTCAGGACCGGGCCTGATGCAACTTCAGGTCGATGTGGTGGAGTATCTGGGAACGGAATCGGTGCTGGTGGGGAAATTGGCTGGCGGTGGGGAAGGCCGCATCACAGCAGTCGTCAGTGGGCACCGGATTGACCTGCTGCACCAGACCGTGGCGCTCGAATTTGATGCCAGCGAATTGCACACTTTCGACAAGAGCACCGGACTGAGAGTTCACGTTTGATTTTTGACAACCTCTAGGAGATGAAAATGAAGAGAAGAACACTGATTCAAACCGCAGGCGGCGGCGCGCTGGGCCTGCTCGGCGCCGGCTTACCGCTGTTTGGCTATGCGCAGGACCGCTTTGCCAAGTACAAGGGCCAGACCGTGGTACTGAGCATCCCGGCGCACCCACACTACGATGCCATGGTGAAGCTGTTGCCCGAATTCACCAAGCAGACCGGCATCAAGGTCGAGGTTGACAAGCTGGCCATGGCGCGCATGAAGGACAAGCAGTTGCTGGAGATGGCCAAGCCTTCTGGCGACTACGACCTGATCTGCTACGTCGTGATGTGGAAGGGTGAATACGTCAAGAAAAACCTGATCCGCGAACTCGATCCCTTCTTCAAGAACGCGGCGCTGGCGGATCCGACCTACGACTTCAAGGACGTGGTGCCGCGCTATGTCGAGAACATGGGTCTGGTCGGTGGCCCCAAAGGTTATCTGGCAGGCCCCGGTGCCAAGCTCTACGGCATGCCCTACGGTGCCGAGACTTCGGTGCTGGCGTATCGGCGTGACATCTTTGCCAAGCACAACCTGAAGGCGCCCGAGAACTACGCCGACTTCGAAAAACTGCTGCCGATCCTCAAAGACAAAGCCGGCATCGGCGCCCTGACTTCACGCGGCCAAGCCGGGCACCAATGCGTGCACGCATGGCTGCTGCATCTGAATCCGCTCGGAGGCAAGGTATTTGATGACAAGTGGAAGCCGATCTTCAACAACGAGACCGGCGTCAAGGCGCTTAACTTCCTGAAGCTGGTTTCCGACACCGGCCCGGTCGGCATTCCGGGCTACGGACAGGGCGAAATGATCACATCTTTCCTGCAAGGCCAGGCCGCGATGTACCTGGATTCGTCACTGATTTTTGGCCAGGTCAACAACCCGTCCGTGTCAAAGATTGGCGGTCAGGTCAGCTATGTGGTTCATCCCAAGGGCGTGCGCCATTCCTCGCAATCGGGCGGTCTGGGTCTGGCCATTCCGAAGAACGCGAAGAACGCCGATGCCGCTTTCCTGCTGATGCAGTGGCTCACCTCCAAGGAGCAGGACAAGGCGGTCTGCCGTATCGGTGGCGTGCCCAGCCGCAATTCCACCATGATGGACCAGGACATGGTGCGCCAGTACCCGGAGTACATCACGCTGCGTCAGCAACTGGAGTATTCGGATCCCGACTGGCGCCCGATCATCGCCGAGTGGGACGAGATCAACATTCAGGCGCTGGGCGTTGCCGTCTCCGAAGCGCTGACCGGCAAGAAGAAAGCACAGGAAGCGCTGGACGGCATTGTGCCCAAGGTCACCGACATCATGAAACGCGGCGGCTACCTGAAGGCCTGACCGGTGCGCACCCCGGCGTGGGTTCCCTGGGTCTATCTGGGCCCGGCCGTGGCCGTGATGGCTGCGGCCTGTCTGTACCCGCTGCTGTCTGCCTTGCAGCTCGGGTTTTACGACTGGAGCATGGGAACACCCTGGGGTGAAGCCAAATGGGTCGGGCTGGACGCCTTTAGCCGGGCTTTTCAGGATCCGTCGGTGTGGCGCTCCTTGCGCACCACGCTGCTGTTCGCTTTTGTCTGTGTGAGTGCCGAGATGGTGCTGGGCATTGCGCTGGCACTGGCGCTGGAAGGCCAGGTGCGCGCCATGGCTTTCTTTCGCACGCTGTTCATTCTGCCGATGATGATTGCGCCGATCGCGGTCGGCCTGACCTGGCGCTATCTGTTCGATGCGCAATTCGGCCTGATCAACGCCATCCTGGCGGTCTTTGGCCATGCGCCGGTCGGTTGGCTGGCGCAGGAGAATACGGCCTTCATGGCCATCATCATTGCCGACATCTGGCAGTGGACACCCTTTGTTTTCATCATGATGATTGCGGCGCTGGCCAATGTCGACGGTGCCGTGCTGGAAGCAGCGCGGGTCGATGGTGCCAACTGGTGGCAGACCACGTTCCGGGTCAAGCTGCCGATGGTGATGAACGTGATTGCCATCACCCTGCTGATGCGCCTGATCGATGCCTTCCGCGTGCTGGAGGTGATTTACATCCTGACCTTCGGCGGTCCGGGTGACAGCACCGAGATTCTGTCCTTGCACATTTACAAGACCGCTTTCGTGGGACAGCGCCTGGGCGGCGCGGCAGCGATTTCGGTGCTGCTGCTGATCGTCGTTGCCGGGCTGTCCTGGTTTGCGCTGCGCCTGTCGAATCCGCTGAAGGATGAGGAGCGGTGATGAGCGCCGCGCCGGGCCGCCCCAAGCAAGCTCGCGCCCCCGCGGGGGGCAGCGAGGATACGCAGTGCCGAGCGTGGGGGCAGTGGCTGTGAAGCGGCATCCAGCGCTCGTGGTGGCGCACTACGGCACACTGATTCTGCTTGCCGTGGTGTGTGTCGCACCCATCATTCTGATGTTCGCGACCTCGCTGAAACTGCAGACGCAAATCTTTAATACCGGCATCCATTTCATCTTTGCGCCCACGCTGGAAAACTATCGCGACGTGCTGGGTGAAGACAGTTTCAAACGCTACCTGGGCAACAGCCTGATGGTGGGTGTGGTCTCCACTGTCATCACGCTGGTGCTGGGCTGCATGGCGGCTTACGGACTGGCGCGCTTTCGCTTTCCTGGGCGCAAGAGCATGGCCTACGTCACGCTGCTGCTGCGTACCGTGCCGCTGGCGGTGCTGGCGGTGCCGGTGTTCATGATCTGGAATCAAGCTGGTTTGATCAACTCGCTGTGGGGCCTGATCCTGCTCTACGTGGCGGTCAATCTGCCGTTTGCGATCTGGCTGCTCTACGGCTTCATCCTGCAGGTGCCCAAAGAACTGGAAGAAGCGGCAGCCATCGACGGCTGTGGCCCGATCAAGGTGTTCTACAAAGTGGTGCTGCCGCTGATCAAACCGGGCATTGCTGCAGCGTCGATCTTCACCTTTCGCATCGCCTGGAACGAGTTCATCCTGGCGCTCGTGCTGACCGACCGCGCCACGCGCACGCTACCGGTGGCGGCATCGCTCTACATCACCGACATTGGCGTGGACTGGGGCAAGATCATGGCGCTGGGCAGCCTGATTGCGATACCGCCGCTGATCTTCACCTTCCTCGCCG
>CAITQH010000473.1 GCA_903894475.1 uncultured beta proteobacterium | reverse complement strand
CCATCGGCCACAATGACCTTTTCTCCAGCTTTAAAAAGTCGCTCAGGCTGGCACACTTGCTCCCGCGTGCGAAGAAGTTCGATCAGTTTGGAATCAACCAACGCCGGCTGACCGCCAAAGCGGACCAACTGACTCACGCACAAGGTGGAACGGATCGGCGACCAGCTTGGCCCTGAGCCACCGTTGTCAAGCCGAATGAAGAGGTAACGCGGGAACATTGGCTCTTCAACCAGTCAATTCTGGGTAACTTCGAAGATAAAGTTGCGGTGGGGTGACTGGCCCAATTGATCCGTGAGCCAGAAACTGGAATTTCCTCAGTTTGTTCCTTAAATACGTCGCTTACTTGCATTTAACGAATAAAAGAAACATACTCAGGGTTCCATGCAAATCGATACTCAGACCCAGCGCGTAATGAATCTGGCTCGCCAGAAGGTAATGCTGCGTCCGAGCCACCTGCAAGAAATCGGCATTGCCCGTGTGGTTCTGGCACGGCTTACGGCCGCTGGTCAGCTGGAAAAAGTCGGGCGTGGTCTTTATCGTCTACCCGACGCGCCAGTCTTGGAGCAAGAAAGCCTGGCTACCATTGCCGTCAAAGTGCCACAGGCAGTCTTTTGTCTGCTTACTGCTCTACAGATCCACGAACTGACCACTGAGCTGCCCCGGCAGGTCTGGATCGCCATGCCACAAGGCAGCCACACCCCAAAAATTGACTATCCTCCTGTGAAGATGGTCCAGTTTACCGGCGAGGCGTTTTCGCAGGGAGTCGAAGTGATCCAGGCAGATCGAGTAGCGCTTCGGGTCTATGGCGTGGCCAAGACGGTGGCGGACTGTTTCAAACACCGTAACAAAATTGGACTCAATGTGGCCATTGAAGCACTCAGAGATGCGCTGGCACAGAAGAAAACCACGGCTAACGACCTTTGGCGGTTCGCCAAGATATGCCGGGTCGCCAATGTCATGCGGCCGTACCTTGAAACCCTTGGGCAGGGGAGTTGAATGGGTAGCAACCTTGCTGCTTCCGTGCGGGCGCGCCTGCTCAACATCGCCAAAGCCGATAAGACCGACTTCAATCAGATTCTCGTGCGTTATGCCCTGGAGCGTTTTTTGTACCGGTTGAGTCAGTCAGCACACGCAGAGCGATTCCTGCTCAAGGGCGCAATGCTGTTCAACCTTTGGTATGCCATGGCGCATCGACCAACGCGAGATGCTGATCTACTGGGGTTTGGGCCGAGTGACCTGGACTCGATTGGCCAGACATTTCGCGACATCGCCTCTGTCGTGGCTGATGATGGCATCGTTTTCGACCCGGCCAGTGTCAGCGTCCAGGAGATTCGCAAAGCTGCAGGCTATGCCGGTGCACGGGTGATTGTGTCTGCGGAACTGGCCCGGGCGCGCTGCAAGACGCAGATTGATATCGGATTCGGTGACGCTGTGACTCCCGGACCCGTTGAGGCGGTCTATCCGGTTTTGCTCGCCGACTTCCCCGCACCGCATTTGCGGACCTACCCGGTTTATACGGTCATCGCAGAAAAGCTGCACGCCATAGAGATGCTTGGCATGACCAATAGCCGCGTGAAAGACTATTGCGATCTCTCGGTACTGCTCGAACGTGAGGATCTGGATCCGGCCATCTTGGCCAGGGCCATTGCCGCCACATTTACCCGTCGTGGGACCGCATTGCCGGCAGAGCTTCCGATTGGATTGACAGACGAGTTCGCAAACGATGCATCCCGCCAAGCGCTATGGACGGCTTTCCTCAGAAAGAACGAGTTGACTGCAGTGCCACTGCTGGACGTCGTCAGCGCATTGCGCACCAAGTTGCAGCTAGGACTGGCTCAAGCCGCACTGGTTGGCGAATGACATTGAGTCGCTGTCTGGCCAGATCGATAGGGCGTTTCTGCACGGTCAGCGCGGGGACTGGCTCTGACAAACATATCCCTTGCTGAATGTGATTTGGCAAGGAGCATCAAGCAATCGATGCGCTCAGGGGTCACGCCACACGCCAGAATAGTCGCTCATTCAGCCAGTCTTTCGCAAACTGGCAGTCTCAATACGCATCGCCACCGGCTTGCCCAGCATCTCCAGCAAAATCATGGACCGGCTTTCAGCATCGGCCGTCTTAAAAATGGCCTCGATGCCGGCAAACGGACCATCGGCCACAACGACCTTTTCTCCGGATTTGAAAAGACGTTCAGGTTGGTCCACTTGCTCGCGCGTGCGGAGAAGTTCGATCAGTTTGGAATCAACCAACGCCGGCTGACCGCCAAACCGGACCAACTGACTCACGCCCAAGGTGGAACGGATCGGCGACCAGCTTGGCCCTGAGCCACCGTTGTCAAGCCGAATGAAGAGGTAACGCGGGAACATTGGCTCTTCAACCAGT
>CAITQH010000472.1 GCA_903894475.1 uncultured beta proteobacterium | reverse complement strand
CTTTCCTGATGCCGTGGGCGTGCGAACTGGACCCGTATTTGCAAGAAGAGGAACTTGAGGAGACGACTTGACGGCCGGCGAGCGGCAGACTGCTCTAATTGCCAAGTCTCCCGGTGAGTCGGTGCTCTTTGGGGGCTACGACCCCACTACCCACGCACTCCGGTTGACAGTGGAGGCGGCTTCCGTTGAAGAGGCTCAACGGCGAATGTCAGCAGTGGCCCCGTTGGTTGAAATCAAAGATGCAGAACGTTTTACGGTGCTGGCCATGGAGAGTCCGTCGCGCAAAGTGCCGCTGTTCATGCAAGGCTTTTTTGAGGCAACCAGGTTAGGTGTCATGCGGCCAAACGGGGCCGTGACTCAGGGCCGTGTTCAGTAGGGATTTGGTTGCAGTTGATTTGATTGAGCCCACCTTTGTGTGGGCTCAACTTTTGACATCAATGAGCGACTGCTTTGGGACAGACAACACTTCAAATCAGCGATGAGCGTGTCTCCAAGCCACAGTCCTCACCCAGCAAGGATTGCAACCGACGCGGCTGGGCACCGCGTCTGATTTGCCGCAGCCCAACGACAATTTGATGTTTGATGTGCAGTTCCAAAGTAGGACTCAAGGCGCAGAAAACGCGTTTTCTTGCGCCCGCGAGTCGCATCTAATCTAAGCCGGATGCGCTGGAGACTGTGCAAATGGCAGCAACTATGGCTTCGCTGCTCGCTCTGTATGTCTATATGGCAAATTCAGGTTTCATTTCAGTGCCACTGCCGGAAACGACTTGGCCATCGCCTGCTGCGAAGCTGATGTCAATCGATGCTCCTGCCAGACCGCCAAGTCGCCGCCGCTGACCGGGAAGCCTGCTAAAGCCTCATCCAGAGCGGCCAGGCCCTCTTTGTGCGCGGTCGCGAGGTCATGCTCAAGGAACATCTTGGCTAGCTTCCTTATAGCCAGAGGTTCATCGGTGCAACTGAACAAGCTGCGAATGCCCTGCATGGCCAGCTTCAACGAAGCCCTATTGACAATCGGTTGTTCCAGCTGCATGTATTGCAAGCGGGTCAGCACCCAAAGCAAGGGGCAAGCCACCGCGAAGGCAGCGGATGGCTTAAGTTCGCCCTTGTGCATAAGGTAAAACGTCTTCGAAAGACTGAGGGAGGACGTAGCCGCGAGGCGACCGGATATGGTCTTGAAGACGGCGTGATAGACAAATACCGAGACAAAATGGGGATTGATACTCTTGCGCATGGGTGACCTTCTTGGGTTGGTTAACCGCTCATTGGCGGCACATCTTGTAGCGAACGTTTTTATATTTCCAACTGACCCTAAAACCATGGGTCGTAAACCCAGTGGCTAAAGCCGGAAGTCGAATGAAATGGTTGAGTTGTGGCCGTAGTGGTGCTCGCGCGCGCACTCCCAAGACAAATCCCCTGTAAATTGAGCACTCGACGAGTCCTGCAGGCTAACAATTGCCTGAACAAGGCCGAATTGACCACGACTGGTCGCCGTGGCACTACGTCGAGTGGCTGACCCATCAAAAAAGCAAGCCTGAAGTTGTAACTTTAGCTGTCACCGTTTTGTCAATTTAGCCCTGGTGGAAATATTTAAAACGGACTTTCTACACCTCTCAATCGGTTAGATAACCTTGTGTTTTGCGGGGACGAACCGGTGTTACTGGAGGTTCGTTTTGTCAAGTCATATTTCTGCTCCATTGCGCTTAAGGGAGGTGTCAAGCGCACCCATCACGGCGATGAACACAGGCAACGACGTTGTAGCCACCTGCACCGCAGCCCAGCCCTCTGTGCAGCAAGAAGGCACTGCGCCCGGTCCGGCAAGGCTCCTGTACCCCGCCCGGTTCCAGCGGTTTGACCCGAAGGGGCCTTATAACTACTTGCGCTACTCCCGAGAAACTATCGATGAAGTAACCGACTGTCTAAAGGAAGGTGATGTGTGGAAGGAGCAGACATTGCTAAAGTGGTCCCCGCAGCAGCAACCGCTGGCGATGGGTGCCACCGTCAACACAAAGAAG
>CAITQH010000471.1 GCA_903894475.1 uncultured beta proteobacterium | reverse complement strand
CTTGACCTGGTCCTGCTCGACTACCAACTCCCCGGCATGAACGGGCTGGAGGCGCTCGCCCTCTTTGGCCAGAATCATCCGGAACTTCCGGTGGTCATGATTTCGGGCTCGGTGGACCGACGCCTGGTGCGCCAGGTGATGGCTTTGGGCGCCGTTGGTTTCATTGCGAAAGCCAGCCTGAGCAGCGACCTGCTGAGCATCCTGCAGACAGTGCTGGCCGGCCAGATTTACGTGCCAGCCGAGTTCCTCGCGTCCAGCGCAGCGTCGAATGAAATCGACGCGCCGGGTGGACCACAACTCACCGCCAGGCAAGAGGACGTGCTCAAACTGCTGCTCGATGGACGCTCCAACAAGGAAATCAGCGCGGTACTTGAACTGTCCGACGAAACCGTGAAGAACCATGTCTCGGCTTTGCTGCGTGCCTTCGGCGTCCAGACCCGGGTGCAGGCCGTTCTGGCGGCCGCCGAGCACGGTTACAGCAGGGCGGCATCGACAATTTAAAACCGCTTGGCAAGACGCCCTATCAGGCTGCGCAACTTGGCCGGTCGCACCGGCTTATGCATCAGGGTCAGTCCCACTTCTTTGGCGGCCAGAATCAGTTCCGGATCGGTATCACCGCTGATCAGGCAGGCCGGAATTTCCTTCTGTGCGCTCAGGCGCAACCGACGCACCGCTTCAATCCCGTTTTGCTTGTCGGGCAATCGATAATCGCTGACGATCAGATCCGGCTGCAATCCCTCCCGCAACTGATCGAGGGCCACAGCCAGGTTGGGCGCTTCGGCCACGCTTGCCCCCCAGGAAAGCAGCAGGTTCACCAAACCGGCTCGCGCCAGCGTATCGTCTTCAATGACATGCACCAGCAAGCCAACCAGATCATTCGAGGACTGATCGCGCCCCGGTCCGCGTCGATCCGTCTTTTTGGCCGGTGCGGTCAACGGAACTTCGATCCTGAAGCGACTGCCCTGGCCCGGACGTGAACAAAGCTCAAGGCGATGCCCAAGCAATCGGGCCGTTCGTTGCACAATGTTGAGCCCCAGGCCCAAGCCCTTGCTGCGTTCCCGCGCGAGATTGTCGACCTGGTAGAACTCCCTGAAAACTTCCGCCTGATGCTCCGGCGCAATGCCGATGCCGGTATCCCAGACCTCAATCCAGGCACTGTGGCCCCCATCCTTCACGCGGCACGCCAGCAGCACATTGCCGGCACGGGTATAGCGCAGCGCGTTGCTGAGCAGGTTCAGCAAAATGCGACGTAGCTGGACCGGGTCACTCAAGACCCAGGCATTGCAGGGTCGCACGCGCAGACTCAAGCCCTTCTCAGCAGCGACCAGCGCCAGTTCGGTCTTCAACTGCTCGAAGACCTCACTGAGCATAAAGGCTTGCAAGTTGACCAGCACGGCGCCAGCGTCGAGTCGTGAAATATCAAGCAGGGCATCGAGCAGATCGCGCATGACCTGAACTGAAGTGTCCAGCCTCTCGATCAAGTGACTGGTTTCGGTGTTGTGTTCAAGTTGCCCCAGGCGCGCCACAAACATGCCAAGGGCATGCGTTGGTTGGCGCAGATCATGACTGGCAGCGGCCAGAAAACGAGATTTGGCACGACTGGCATCTTCAGCCAAAGACATGGCCGCATGAAGTTCAGCGTCGCTGCGCTTGCGCGCACTGATGTCGTGCAACGCCAGGTGGACCGCTGGTTCACCGTCATAGGCAATTGACGTAGCGCGCACTTCCACATCAATCACCGAGCCGTCCATCTTCAAAAATAGCTGCTCGGCCCTGGGCGTTGTGCCATGCTCATTGAAATACTTCTCCCGGACCCGCGCCATCGCCCGGTATTCAACGGCAATTCGCTCGATCACCGGTGTGCCCACCAGTTCATGTGCATCTTTTGCACCAAACAACTCGACGGCGGCGGGATTGACATACAGAAAGATCTCGCCTCTGTGAACCGCAATCGGCTGCGGCGTCCAATGAATCAGCGTGCGGTAATTCGTCTCGCTGGCGCTCAACTTCTGCGCAGCAAGCCTTTTCTCGATCGCGATGCCGGCCAGACCAAGCCACTCCTTTAGCACGATGGCTTCGGGTCGGTGCGCCTGATCAGGGTAGATCAGGATTGAGCCCAGGACCTTGCCCGCGGCTGAGACAATGCGCTCAGAGCGCGACGGCAAGGCAGCCAGGACTGGCGCCGCCTGCGCGTCCAAGGCTCGGCCTTGCTCGTCGGAAAGCAAGATATGGCAGCGCAGACCCGGGTTCAATTCCTCGACAGCTCTGGCAATGGCCTGCAACACCTCGCCCAATTCGGCGCGTGAAGCGAGCATTTCCAGCACCCGGCTGCGATGGCTCTCACGTAGCTCGATCTCGACACGCTCGGTGATGTCGCGTGCCAGAGCGATAAAGCGTGGCACTTCTCCCTCGGGCATGGTCTTGCGGGCGATCGAAAGCTCAAACCACTTTTGCCCCCGCTCCAGCGTCAATGCATAACGCCTGCCACTTGAAAAGCTGCGCTCATCGGCCTCGTGCAAGGCCACCATGACCACGGCACACGCTGATGCCGGAAGCAGTTCCGACACCAGCCTGCCGATCAGCTTGGCAGGCGCCACCGTCAGAAGATCGGTCCGTGGCGAGTGATAGCCAAAAACGCGGCCCTCCAGGTCAACTTCAAACAGCAGGTCGGGAACCGCGTCAAGTATGGCCTGCAAGCGGTCCGTTTTGTCACGCAGCGACTGTCGCACGGGCAGGCGTGTAGCGGCGCGCAGGAAATTCAGCGCACGCCGGACCCACTTCAGTCTTTCGATCTGCATGCACCGATTTTGCCCTGTCGGACGCCGAACCCGCAAACTCAGTCGCGCAGCAGACTGACCCGGCTTGCAGCAAGCCCCTCGTCAGTGAGCTAAACCCGCTGAGCCAGGCGCCCCATCAGGCTGCGCAACTTGGCCGGTCGCACCGGCTTATGCATCAAGGTCAAACCCGCTTCTTTGGCCGCCTGCATCAGGTCAGGATCGGTATTGCCGCTGATCAGGCAAGCGGGAATTTCTTTCGCCGCAGCCTGCCGCAGTCGCTGCACGGATTCGATACCGTTTTCCTGGCCCGGCAAACGGTAGTCGCTGATGATCAGATCGGGCCGCAAACCCTTTTGAACCTGCTCCAGCGCCAGCGCCAGACTGGGCGCTTCGGCCACCCTGACGCCCCAGGACTGCAGCAGGTTTGCCAAACCGGCTCGCGCCAGGGCGTCGTCCTCAATGACTTGCACGACCAGGCCGGCCAAGTCGTCGGGCGAGTCCTTGCGCATCGGTCCGCGGCGATCCACCACGTCGCCCGGCACAGTCAGCGGAACTTCGATTCTGAAGCGGCTGCCCTGGCCCGGGCGCGAGCAGAGTTGCAGCGAATGACCCAGCAGTTGAGCCGTCCGCTGCACAATATTGAGCCCCAGCCCCAAGCCCTTGCTGCGTTCCCGCGCCAGATTGTCGACCTGGTAGAACTCCTTGAAAATCGACTCCTGATGCTCCGGCGCAATGCCGATGCCGGTATCCCAGACCTCGATCCAGGCACGGCGCCCTCCTTCCTTCACGCGGCAGGACAGCAGCACAGTGCCCTCATTTGTATAGCGTATTGCGTTGCTCAACAGGTTCAAGAGGATGCGATGAAGCTGAACCGGGTCACTCAGAACCCAGGCCTTGCAGCACCGTATGCGCAGAAGCAAGCCCTTGTTGGCAGCGACCAGGGTCAGTTCGGTCCTGAGTTGGCCGAAGACATCGTCGATGGCAAAGGCTTGCAGGTGGACCGGAACGGCGCCGGCGTCGAGCCGCGAAATATCGAGCAATGCATCGAGCAGGTCGCGCATCGCCTGGACAGCGTGGTCCATGTTGGCGATCAGCTCAATTGCGTAGGCATCATGCGTCAACTGTCCCAAGCGCGTTACGAACAAACCCAAAGCGTGAGTCGGCTGTCTCAAGTCATGACTGGCTGCCGCAAGGAAACGCGACTTGGCCCGCGTCGCCAACTCGGCTTCCTCCTTCTTCTCGCGCAGTTCCTGCGTCGCTTGGGCAATGCGACGCTCCATCTCGTCGCGCCCGGATTCAAGACTTTCGGCCATCCGGTTGAGTGCCTGCTGCAGATCCCGCAAGGGATCTTGTGCCCGCATTTCGGCACGCGCTCCGAACTCGCCTTGTCCTATGCGTTCAATCAGTCTGGAAACGCGCGCGACAGGTCCAATGACGCGTTGCCCAAGCCGCACCGCCAACAGACCACCCAACAGCATCCCCGCCAGCCCCAACAGCAGGCCCAGCAGCAGCAATTGCTGTTGTTTTATCTGAAATTTTTCGTTCGACAACTCCAACAGCACGTGCCCCAGAACCGGCGTCGGCGCGGCACCTGCCGTGGCTCCTTGCTCGAACAAATCGTGCAGCGCAAGTTGCCCAAGCACGATGGGCTGCAGCAACAAAACAGTTCCCCGTTCCCCGTCGTGAACCAACACCTCCTGCGCGCTCAGCTGTGCCGGCATTTTGTAACCGACCTGACCGGCGCTGGCCATGATCCCGCCGCTGGGGTTCACGATCACTACGGAGCGCAACATCGGCTCCTGCATCGCGGCGTGCGCCAGGCCCTGCAAGTGATCAACATTGCCCGAGAACAGGCCGTATTCGCTGGATGCAGCGAGTTGCCGCGCGAACGAGCGCAGGTGCTGCTCGTGAGCCTCCTCGGTTCCCCCCATTCCAATGAACAGAAAAGCGGCTACCAGGAACAACGCGACCAGACTCACCGGCAGCATGGCAGCCAGCAGAATCCGGTTGCGGATGCCACGAACTACCATGGCAGACCCTCGCTTTGTCGAAGTCCCCGGCTCAAGAACTGCACATCCAGGGACAATCCGAGCGAGCGAGCCACGTGTTCATTAACCGAAATCTGGAAGTCATTGGAATAAGCACCGGACCCAGGCAAGGCCTTCCCTTCCAGTACAGCCCGGGCCATTTGTGCCGCCTGAACTCCGACCTGAACGGGTGTCACATACAACGCAAGCAATGCACCGGCACGCCCATAGGCTGAAGAAAAGGCCATCATGGGCACGTTGGCGCGAAACGACGCCAGCAGGATGTTTTGAATCGTGCTGTTGTTGTAGACCTGCGGGCTGGGCACGGCCAGCAACAGGTCGGTGCCATCAAGAACCTGCTTAAGTGCGGGAAACAGCGGTGCATCCTTGCTTACCTCTGCTTCAACCAGTTGGACGGCCGAAGCCTGCGCCAGAGCCCGCAATTCACCCCGGTCTCTTGACGACTCTGGCCCCCACAAGACGCCGACCCGACGCAGCGCCGGAAAAGCCAGGCGTATCAGATGAAATTGCCGCGCCAGCGGCTGGTCCAGGAACAGCGCAGAAAATCGAGAAGAACCCTTTCGACCTTCGCGCGACAGGATGCTTTCGAAGCTGCCACGCGGCAGCAAGGCACACAGCACCGGCACGCCTGTTGCTGACCTGGCAAGCAGATCAGCAGCCTCGCTACCCAACGCCACGTACAGGCGGGGCGACTCGTCTCGACTGGCTGACCACTGGCTGGCATTGAGTTGCAGAACCGAATGACGAGAAAGACCGCCGCGTTCAAGTTCCTGGATCAAGGACTGCGCTGTCTCGACGTAGGCGGCACTGTTGTCACTGCTGACAATCACCACCAATGGCGCTGCCTGCGCGCCCGGCGCCGCCAGACAGACCTGCCAGGCGCAAGCCAGCAAAATCCACAATCGAAGCAGCATCCTGGTCACGTCGCTCTACTGGTTCAGTCGCACCGTCACAAAAGCGCGCCGCTGAAAGGCGTAGGCAGGGTCGGCGTCCATATAGGGTAGCCCCAGGTTCTGCACGACCACTGCCAGTTCACCACGCTGCGCGCCCAGGCGCAGCGGTGCAGCCAGACGCAGGTCGGTGCGGGTCATCGCCGCCTGATGGTCATGCCCGGTTCTCTGCGGCGTCATGGTGCCGCTGTCCTGGTGCATGATGCTCAGATCCAGGTTACCTGGCAGTTTCTGAAACCAGGTCAAGGTACTGGCCAGTTTGGGTGCCGGCAAGGCATTGCCATAGTCAACTGCAAGCCCATTTTCAATCCCGCGATCAATCAGGGAAAAGTTCAGATAAGCCTGATTGAACATGAAGCGCGTGCCACTCCAGGGCTGCCACTTGAGTTGGTATTCAAGACCGTGAACGGAAAAATTCTCGGTGTTGGCGTAGTCCTTCGGCCGGGTCGTGTTGAGTTGCGTGATGAATCCGTCAATGCGCTCGTGAAAGGCTCGCACATCCAGATTCAAAGCCAGTTGCGGCAAGATGCCCAGATAGCCCACTTCCCTGGAGAACACGCTTTCGGGCTGTACCTTGCCACTGGAGAGCGTGCTGACTTCCAGCAAATGGCCATTCCAAATGTAGCGAACGTCTGCAAACTGCTCGTAGGTACTCGGTGGCCTATAGGCACGCGAAGCCCCGACACGAAGCGTTTGTCCATCCGCCAAATGCCAGTTCAACATCAGGCGTGGTGCGAGACTGCTGCCACTGGTGCTGCTGCTTTCGGCCATGGCCCCCGCGTTCAGAACCAGATTCTTCTCAGGTCGCCATTCGAGATTGCCAAACAGGCGGGAAAAATTGGTCGTCAAGGCGTCATCGGTGTTGTACACGGGTCTGGAGATGACTTGTTCGCGCCGAAATTCGGCGCCCCACACCATGCGAAGTCTGGAGCCCGCGCGCCAGGTATGCTGCAAGGACAGGGTGTCGCTCCTGGACACGCCGCTGGCGTCAATGGCGATACTGTCGTTGATGCCGAACGCCTGCAACGAGTAGGGGAAGGCATCACGGTACGTTTCATGTCCGTGCGAATAGCTCAGTGCCAGATCCTGATCCTGATCCAGACTACGCCGCCAATCCAGTTGCAAATAACTCGATTCATAGCGCGTGTCCCTTGCCAGATTGTCAAGCTGACTTGGATCACCCTTACCGGCGTCGATAGCCAGCGTACCCAAGCGCAGTTGCAACTCGTCGCCGCTGGCGGGACGAAGGTCGGCTCGAAAATTGAATCGGTCGATCCGGTTCGCGCCATTCGAACCGGCCAGGCCGGCGTCCGATCTACGGTCGACTGCAAGGCGGAAGCTGGCCTTCTCGGCACTCCATCCCATGCTGGCGCGGGCATCGCCAATCGCATTGTTGCCCGCATTCAAGCTGAGTTGCGTGCCTTGTATGTCCACCGGATCACGCGTAACGATGTTGATGACCCCTAAAAATGCACGCGCACCGTAGGCTGCTGAATTGGACCCACGCAGGACTTCGATGCGCTCGATGTCATCCATTGCTACTGACTGCAGACCGGGCTCGACACTGCCAATAAAGTAGGCAGAGTAGGTCGAACGACCGTCAACCAGGACCTGAATGCGGTTTGAATAACTGCTGAAGCCGCCGTGATAACTCGCCTGTGGCGCGATACTTTCAAACGACATGCTGGACTGGAAGCCCGGCACCAGGCGCAGCAGGTCGGCCACATCACGCGCACCGGACAAACGGATGAACTCGCGGTCAAGGACTGTCACCGCCCCGGGTGTGTCATCGAGCCTTTGCGGTAAGCGGGAGACCGACAGCACCAGCGGCACATCGGTCAGAAAGTCCCTCTCCGACAGGCCAGTTGTCCCCTGTGCGCACACGCTTGCACTGCCTGCCAGCCAGGCACACCAAACTATCCATCGGTTCATGACAGCTTTCCTTCCTGTTCAGCCTGCACGCCCCGATTTTGCCCTGTCGGGACTCCGGTCCCGACAGCGGCCTGACAAAAATCCTGCCGACCCCGAAAATCAGGAACGCAATCGCGCTGCCACTTCGGCAACCCGCTTGCCAAACAGGCGCGCTGTTTCGAGGTCGCCGGCGTTCATTTCGCCCGCACTGGCATCACCGGGTGTCTGCGCCATCGGACCGGCCGAAGAAGCGAGATAGTTGACGTCGCCACGTTGCGATGCCTTGGTGTTGTTGTAGTTCAGTCCGGTACCCACCCAAAGGCCACCGTGCTGCATGGCGAGCGTCATGAAATAGTGCAGTGTCGAGTGCTTGTCGCCATTGACATTGGCGCTGTTCGTGAAACCACCAAAAATCTTGTCCTTCCAGGCCTGCGTGTACCAGGGTTTGCTCGAGGCATCGGCAAATTTCTTGAACTGCCAGCTGACCGAACCCATATAGGTCGGTGAACCCATGACGATGGCGTCGGCGGCATTGAGCGCATTCCACTGCGCCTCGGTCAGATTGCCTTCGGCGTCGATCGGCACCAGTTCGCCGCCAGCACCCTCTGCCACCGACTGCGCCATGCGCAGCGTATGCCCATAACCCGAATGAAAAACCACAGCTACGTTTGCCATTGAAATACTCCTTTTAATCAATTGAAAAACAATGAAATCAGGCCCGCAAATCGAACACCAGCACTTCGGCGTCTTTTGCGTGGCTCAGGCGAACGCTGCTCTCGTCTTCAAGCAGCGCAGCATCACCGGTGAACAGTCGCGTACCGTTGATTGACACCTCGCCCCGCACCAGTTGCACGTAACCCTTGCGCTTCGCGGCCAAAGTCAGCTCTGCACTTTGATCACCGTCGAAGAGTCCGGCGTAAAGGCGCGCGTCAGCGTGAATAGTGACTGATCCCTGCGAACCGTCGCCGGACGCGACCAGACACAAGCGGCCCTGCTTCTGGGCATCGGAGAATGACTTCTGCTCATAACCCGGCGCGATGCCGGTCAGCTTGGGTTCAATCCAGATCTGCAAGAAATGCGTGGTGGCGTCCGGCGCGTGGTTGAACTCGCTGTGCTGCACACCGCTGCCGGCGCTCATGCGCTGCACATCGCCCGGCGGAATGCCCTTGACGTTGCCCATGCTGTCCTTGTGCGCCAGATTGCCCGCCAGTACGTAGCTGATGATTTCCATGTCGCGGTGCCCATGCGTGCCAAAGCCGGTGCCCGGCGCAATCCGGTCTTCGTTGATGACACGCAAGTTGCCCCAGCCCATGTGCTGCGGGTCGTAGTAGCCAGCGAAGGAAAAACTGTGGAACGACTTCAACCAGCCGTGGTCGGCGTAGCCTCTATCATTTGATTTGCGAATCTTCAACATTGTCCTTTTCCTTTTCTCAGGGAAGAACTTTAGGGCAGACCAGACCTGTGTCAATCCATTGCTTTTGATGGCATCATTCAAATTATTTGAATCAAAAAGACAAACCAATGCAAACTGCACGTGATGTTTTGACCCCGGACGCGCTCTCCATGCTGCAAACCATCGCCGCCACAGGCAGCTTTGCTGCGGCCGCCCGCGAACTGAAACTGGTACCCAGCGCCTTGACCTACCGGGTGCGCCAAATAGAGGACGCGCTGGATGTGCTGCTGTTTGACCGCAG
>CAITQH010000470.1 GCA_903894475.1 uncultured beta proteobacterium | reverse complement strand
GTTGGAGCGCCAGCTGGGTCGATTCCGACGCCAGCGCCATGCGGCGCGCATCTTCGAGTTCCATGACGCTGGCCAGCCCTTGCGCATGGCGTGCCTGCGTGGCCGCCAGCAGCTGCGTGTAGCCGCGTGCGGATACGCTGGCATCATCGCGACGCGCCTCGGTAGCCTGCAGGTTGACCAGCGCTTCCTCGACCTCGCGCACGGCCTGGCGCACGACGGCACGGTAAAGCGTCACCGCATCAAAGTAGCGCGCCTGCGCTGCCGTCACGTTGGCGGCGCGCTGGCCGCCGTCAAACACCGGCAGACTCAGGACCAGCGGACCAAAAGACCAGGTGTTCAGGTTGGTTGTGGCGCCCTCGCTGTCGTAGCGCAAGCGGCCGATGGAGCCACTCAGGTTCAGGCGCGGATAGCGCTGCGCCTGGGCCACACCCACTTCGACGCTGGATACCACCAGCGCGCGCTCGGCGGCAAAGACGTCGGGGCGCTGGGTGATGGTTTGCGCCGGGACGACCGCGACCGCCAGCGGCTTGGGTTGCGCCGGTGCGGCGCGCGCGCGTGCCATCTGCTGCCGCAGGTCAGGTTCCGGCAGGGCCGTCAGGGCCACCAGTGCCTTGATGGCCAGATCGCACTGCGCGCCCTGTTGCGTCGCACGGCTGCGACTCTCAGCGGCGCCAGCATGCGCCAGAGCCGCTGTAGAGGACGGCAGCAAGCCGGCTTGCGCCATGGCGTCAGACAGTCGGGCTGTCTCGGCACGCGAGCTAGCGTCCTGCTGCGCCAGATCCAACAGTGCCTGGCAGGTGTGCAAGCCGAAATACAGGTTGGCCACTTCGGCCGCTATCGAAACCCGCGCGTCATGCCACTGCGCCTGGGCGCCCTCAATCTGCGCCTGCGCTGCGTGGCTGGCAGCCCGGTTGGCCCCCACCAGATCGAGTTCCCAACTGGCCTGCAGGCCCGCCTGGGCGCTGCTGGCCAGCGGCAGGCCCGGCTGGGTCACGGAGCGCGTGCCGGCCAGTGCTGCGTTGACATTTGGCAGCAGTACCGCACTGGTGGCGGCCTGCAAGGCGCGCGCCGCTTCAATGCGCGAGAGCGCCTGCGCGACCGACGGCGCGGCTGCCTGTGCGGCCTCGATCAGCGGCACCAGTTCCGGATCGCCTTGCTCTTGCCACCACCTTGAGAGAGACACGACTGCGCCCTGGTGTGGCAAGGGCGCCTGCCACTGCGGCGCCGTCTGCGCATCAACCTGCGCGTCGGGCAAGGTGATGGCGCAGGCCGACAGCACCAGCGGCAAGGCGATGGCGGTAAGGAGGCGATGGAAGATACTGGTGCTCACTGCATGGCCTTCAGGTCTTTGAGAAGAAGAAAAAGGTGCAGAGGGTCGGTCGCACTGGGCTCGAACTCCCATTGGAGATACCAGTTCCGGGTAGATTCATCCTTGGCATGAACCAGCAGCGCGCGAATTCCGGCGATGTCGGCGGCCTGGGCCGTGCGCTTCAGGGCATCCTTGAGCAAAGCCTTTTCAAGTCCAGCACCTTGATGTCTGGAATCGACCGCAAGCCTCGCCAGAACCATGACGGGCACCGGGTGCTGAGCGATGCCTTTGACAACGCGAGCAGAGGCAGCGCCGGGCTCGACGCTTCCAACCGCCAACGAGTAATAGCCCACCACCGCGCCCGCAAGGCAACAAACATACGTCTGTGCGCCATTGGCTCTCTGACTTGTCAAAGCAAATCGCTGCAAGAACTGGTTGAGTGCCACTTGCCCACAGTCAAAAAGTTCGACCACATCCGTCGATGCCAGTTTGCGGCCCGGCTCGTATTTCGGGGAAGTCACCCGAGCAAGCCCTTCTCACCGAGCAACTTCTTCAGCCTGGGTTTGGCGGCAACCGGCCGGTCCAGAGCGCCTTGAAACTCGCTCCACTTCTGCGGCGTCAATTCAAACCTCAAGCGATCCGCGAGGGTCTGGTTGGCAGCCACAATACCTGCATCCAACAAAAACTCGCTGACATTTTTGTGAGCCGCCTGAGCGGCTTCCTGCAGCAATTGCTTGACAGGATAACTGGCGCGCACGTCGATTCGTTCGGATTTGGCCCGGATGGCAGCGGTCATTTTCAGGGTCCTTTCTTGTCCAGGGGGCTATCATAACGTCCGGACATCGTACTGACAAGACCCTGGTTCAAGAATCCGGCAAGGCGCGAAGGCCCGGCAAGCGGTCGATGCCGCGCTGCAGATGGTGAGTGGTGTAGGCCAGCAGGTCGGGTTCGTGCTGACCGCAAGGGAAGTGACGGTCAACAGCGCAGCGTAACCTGACCTTCATCCAATGCCCTCAACTTGGGCAAATTGCCAGTCAATGAACCTGGCGACAAACAAATGCATTGCTATTTGCTGAATTCGGTATACCCTGACCCAGTTATTCCAGCGTATCAAAAACACGTCCGACTGGTGACCATTCAGGTGGGTCGATCAATTGCTGGTATGGCGGTGTCACGGGAGGCACAAATGAATTGCAGTTCTCACCTGCGGCAGTCGCTCAAAACCCGACTGACGCTCTTCTTGCCGGTCACGTTTCTGATCAAACGGACGGTGCCGAACCAAGAGTTCGAGGCGCTTGTGAAAAGGCCATTCCTGGACGCACCGGGTGGCTCGCTGAGAACGAGAAGGGCAAAATTGATGCGCGAATCGAATTGCCAAGCGCGACAAAGTCGTCCCACGTCGCCTTGCGGTCGAGCAGACCGCAGGGGATATTGATATGAACTTCAGCAGGTTTCAGCCGAAACGCTCACTGAAGACGCGGGTGACCCTGTTCACGCTCGCCATTTTTGTGCTCAGCATCTGGGCGCTCACGTTCTTTGCCAGTCGCATGTTGCAGGGTGATATGCAGCACCTGCTGGGCGAGCAGCAGTTCTCCACCGTTTCCGTGATCGCCCAGAATGTCAATGATCGACTGGCTGATCGTCTGCGGTCCCTCGAAGCCATGGCCGCCCAAATCGACGCAAACCTGCTTGGCCATGCGGCAGCGCTGCAAACAAGGCTGGAAGAACGCCCGATTCTTTCCATCATGTTCAACGCAGGCGCCTTCGTCACCGGGATCGATGGCACGGCCATTGCGTCCGTCCCGGTCTCGACCGGGCGGATCGGCATCAGTTACCTAGAGCGCGACTTCATCGTTACCGCGCTCAAGGAGGGCCGCTCCTCGATTGGCCGGCCGGTGATCGGCAAGCAGCTCAAGTCTGCGCTGATCGTGGTAGCGGCGCCTATCCGCGATCGACAGGGCAAGGTCATCGGCGCGATGGCCGGGGTGACCGACCTGGGCCAACCCAATTTTCTGGACCAGATCACCAGGAACAGCTACGGCGAGAGCGGCGGCTACATGCTCAACGCACCGAAAGAGCGGCTCATCATCACCGCCACCGACAAGACCCGCATCATGCAGACGCTGCCGCCCGTGGGCGTGAACAGGATGCTGGACCGCTACATCCAGGGCTTTGAGGGCTACGGCGTTTCGGTCAATTCCCGGGGCGTGGAAGAGCTCACCTCGGCCAAAGGCATTCCGGTGGCGGGCTGGTTCATGGGCGTCGTCATGCCCGCCGCCGATGCCTTTGAACCGATTTACGATATGCAACGGCGCATGCTGCTGGCCTCGCTGTTCCTGACACTGCTGGCCGGCTTGCTGACCTGGTGGATGCTCAAACGCCAGCTCGACCCGCTGATCGCCACCGCCGATGCCATGGTTGACCTGTCCAGTAAAAGCCAGATTCCGCAACCCTTGCCGGTCTCCAGTCAGGACGAAATCGGCAGGTTGGCCAGCGGCTTCAATCGCCTGGTCGGGAGCTGGATCCAGCGCGAGGGGGCGCTGCGCGAAAGCGAGGAGCGTTACCGCACGCTGATCGAATGGTCACCCGAGCCACTCGCCGTTCATGACGGCAAGACTCTGCTCTACGTCAACTCTGCCGCTGTCAGGATGTTCGGCGCGGAGTCTGAGAAGGAACTGCTGGGAAATGCCATCCTTGATCTGATTCACCCTGACTCCAGAGACATCGTGCGTGAGCGGATCAAGGCGGGTGCCGCGCAAGGCGCAACCCTGCCAATGATTGAAGCAAGATTCCTCAGGCGCGATGGCACATCCGTTGATGTGGAAGTCCAGGACAGGCAGATTAGTTTTGGCGGCAGGACGGCGATTCAGGTTTCCGTGCATGACATTACCGAGCGCAAGCAGGCGGAGCAGGCGCTAAGGAGTAGTGAAGAGTTGCTACGCGAATCGCAGCAGGCCGCAAAGATTGGAAGCTATATCAACACCTTCAAAACCGGGATGTTTGCAAGCTCCGCCATGCTCGACGAAATCTTCGGAATCACGCCGGACTACCCGCATACGAACGAAGGCTGGGCGAATCTCGTGCACCCGGATTCCAGGCAGTCCATGCAGGACGCCTCGCAGGCCTCGATTGGAAACCGCAGGCCTTTTGATGCCGAATACAGGATCATTCGTCCCAGCGATGGCATTGAGCGCTGGATGCACGGCCTGGGCCAGATCAACTATGACGACAAGGGCAATGCCATCAGCCTGGTTGGCACCGTTCAGGACATCACTGAGCGCAAGCTGGCCGAGACCGCCCTGCGCGAAAGTGAGGAGCGTTACCGCACTCTGATCGAATGGTCGCCACAGGCGCTTGCCGTTCATCAAGGCAAAGAGATCCTCTACGTCAACCCGGCCGCCATCAAGCTCTTTGGCGCAGCGTCCGAACAGGACCTGGTCGGCAAATCGATCTTCGATCGGGTTCACCCCGATTTCAGGGAAAACGTGCGCGAGCTGCTAAAAAACGACGGTCCTCAAGGCAAAGTCTTTCCGATCCACCAGACAAAACTTCTCAAATTCGATGGCAGCACCATTGACGTCGAGTCGCAGAGCACGCTGATTGTCTACGGCGGCGTTCAGGCGCGTCAGATTGTCCTGCGCGACGTCACCGAGCAAAAACGGATTGCGGCGCAGGTCGCCGCGAGCGAGTCCAGAATGCGCGCAGTCTTTGACGCCGCGCTGGATGCGGTGATTTCCATGGACTCTGCTGGCCACATTACAAGCTGGAATGGCCGGGCAGAAGCGATTTTTGGCTGGCGCAGCGACGAAGTCGTGGGCCTCATGCTGCATGAGACCATTACGCCACCTCAGCATCGCGCGGCGCTGCAAGAGGGCTTGGTCCGGTTTCTGGCCACCGGCCAGGGCAAGATGCTGAATCGGCGCGTTCAACTTGTCGCGTTGCGCCGCAATGGCGAAGAATTCCCGGTGGAACTGTCGATCCTGACTTTTAAGGAGGACGGCGCTTACCACTTTACTGCGTTTGTTGCCGACATCACCGAGCGCAAAATCGCCGAAGAAACACAGCGCATCGCCGCCACCGCCTTCAACTCCCAGCAAGGCATGTGCATCACCGATGCAGACAAGATGATTCTGCGGGTCAACAAGGCGTTCACAAAAATTACCGGCTACACGGTGGAAGAGGTGGTCGGCAAGACGCCACGTTTGCTAAGTTCGGGTCGGCATGATGCAGCCTTTTACGCCCTCATGTGGGAAAGCATCACCCGCACCGGTCAATGGCACGGGGAGATCTGGAACCGGCGCAAGAATGGCACGCTCTATCCTGAAATGCTCAATATCAGCTGCGTCAGGAATGAAGACGGCGTGGCGACCCACTACGTTGGCTCCTTCAGCGACCTCTCCTCAGCCAAGGCGGCAGACGAGCAAATCGAGAGTCTGGCGTTCTCCGACCTGCTGACCGGACTGCCGAACCGTCGCATGCTGATCATTGCGCTGCAGCAGGCCATGATTGCCGGGGAACGCGAGAAGCGCCAGGGCGCGCTGTTGCTGGTCGACCTGGACCATTTCAAGAACCTCAACGACGCCCTGGGGCATGAGCAGGGCGATCTGCTGCTGCTGCAGTTTGCCAAGCGCCTGAGCGCCAGCGTCAGAGAGGGCGAAACGGTGAGCCGCCTGGGCGGTGACGAGTTCGTCGTGCTTCTAACGCAGTTGGACACCAATCCATTGGAAGCGGCCATGCACGCCGAAACAACGGCCAAGAAGCTTCTTGATGCGCTCAGGCAACCCTATCAGGTGGGCGGCGCCGAGATTTCCTGCAGCGCCAGCATCGGCATCACCCTGTTCGGCTCACAGCACGAGGACACGGTCGAACCCCTGAAACGTGCAGAACTGGCGATGTACGAGGCTAAGGGGCACGGGCGCAACACGCTGCGCTTCTTCGACCCCGAGATGCAGGCCGCGGTCAACTCCCGCGTCGTCATGGAGGCGGCTCTGCGCGAGGCCATCGCAACAAGTCAGTTTCTGCTGCACTACCAGGCGCAGGTGACCGAGCAGGGCCGGATCACCGGCGCCGAGGCGCTGCTGCGCTGGACCGATCCCAAGCGCGGCATGGTGTCGCCGACCGAGTTCATCCCGCTGGCTGAGGAATCCGGCCTGATCCTGGCGATCGGCGACTGGGTGATGGAGAGCGCCTGCAGGCAACTGGCGCAATGGGCCAGCCAGCCAGTGATGGCACACCTGACGCTGGCGGTGAATGTCAGCGCACGGCAGTTTCACCAGCGAGACTTTGTCGATCAGGTGCTCGGTACTCTGGAGCGCACCGGCGCCAACCCGGCCCGGCTCAAGCTCGAACTCACCGAGAGTTTGCTGATAAGCAATGTGGCAGACGTGATTGCCAAGATGGATGCCCTGAAGGGAAGAGGCGTCGGCTTTTCGCTCGACGACTTTGGCACCGGCTATTCATCTCTGACCTACTTGAAGCGCCTGCCGCTGGACCAGCTCAAGATCGACCAGAGCTTTGTTAGAGACATTCTGATCGATCCGGATGATGCTGCCATTGCCAGGACGGTGGTGGCGCTGGCCGAGAGCCTTGGGCTGGCCGTGATCGCAGAAGGCGTCGAGACCGAGGCGCAGCGCGACTTTCTGGCAAGTCTGGGTTGCCGCAACTATCAGGGGTATCTGTTCAGCCGGCCGCTGCCGGTTGCGGAGTTTGAAGCGCTGGCCCAGCCCGGTTTATGACTTGAAGGCAGGGCAATGGAGCATCGCCGCAAACTATTTATTGCATTTGGTGCGCTCGCGCTCACTACCCTGGCAATTCTCGGCTATCTGATCTGGTCGGACTACCTGCAGGAAATCCGCTCGGCGCAGACAAGTACGCGCGACTATGCCGCCATACTGGAAACCCGGCTCGATGCCACGCTGCGCCGCGCCAATGCCAACCTGCTGGTCCTGTCGCGCAGTCTGCCAGTTGCAGCATTGAGCAAGCAGGCCGTGCCCGCTTATGCCGGTGCTATCAACGCTGAGTTAGACATCCACATGGTCGATTTTTCCGAACTGGCCGGCTTGCGGATCTTTGACAGCGCGGGTGATCAGCTGTACTCCTCCAACCGGGCCAACACGCCCCTGGGCAACGTCGTCGACCGCGATTACTTTGTTCGTTTGCGCGACCACGCGCAGGACAGTCTGGTGTTTTCAGCGGTCAACATCTCCCGCACCACGAGTCGACCAACGATGGTCGTTGCCAGGGGCTTGAGGGACCACGGCGGCGCTTTCCTCGGCATCGTGATCGCTTCGGTTGAGCTCGAGTATCTGCAAAAGCTGTTTCAGTCGCTGGAGTTGGGCCCGGGCGGCATCGTCGCGATTCACCGGACCGACGATTTCAGCCGGGTCACGCGCTGGCCGGTCGGCAACGGCAAGTTGAATACGCCGCTGCCGCCGGATAATCCATCGCGCGTGATGCTGGCATCCGGCACCGGAATGGCAACGCTCGAGTATTCCTCTTCAACCGACGGCGTGGCACGCATTTACAGTATTCACGCGCTCAAGCGCTTTCCGTTTTTTGTGTCGGTGGGCGTCGCGCGCGATACCGCATTGGCCGCCTGGCAAGTTCGCGCGATCAGTGCTGAAACGACCGGCTTGTTGCTGGTGGGCCTGCTGGGCGGTCTGCTGCTGCGTCTATGGCGCGCCGAAGCAAGGCAGACCGAGTCGACCGACGTCATTGCTCAGGCCGAAGAACGCTGGCGGCTGCTTTTTGATCGGGCCATGGATGGAATCCTGATCATGTCGGTCAGCGGCAAACTGATTGCCGTCAACGCCGCGTTTGCGCAAATGCACGGCTACAGCACGGCTGAGTTGGCGGCCATGCACCTTGAGGATCTCGACACCCCTGAAGGACTGCAGCTGCTTCCTGACCGGATGCGCCGCATTCTCTCCGGCGAATCCCTAACTTTCGAGGTGGAGCACTACCACAAGGACGACCACGTCTTTCCGATCGAGGTGTCCTCAAGTCTGGTTGTTTCAAAGGGCGAACCGCTGATCCAGGCTTTTCACCGCGACATCAGCGAGCGCAAAAGGGCCGAAACCGCGCTGCTTCAGAGCGAGGAGCGTTACCGCACAGCGTTCCGGACCAGCCCCGATGCCATCAACATCAACCGCCTGGAGGACGGACTGTATCTGGACGTCAACGACGGTTTCATGCGACTGACGGGATGGAGCCGGTCCGAGGTCATAGGCAGAACCTCGAAAGAACTCAATCTGTGGCACAAACCTGAGCACCGCGAGCGGCTGGTGCAGGCCCTGCAGCAGAATAGCTTCTGCGAAAACCTGGAGACCGAGTTCGTCGCCAAGGACGGCCGGGTCATCTCCGCGCTGATGTCCGCGCATATCATCAAGATTGACGGTGCGCCCTGCCTTTTGTCCGTCACCCGCGACGTCACTGAGCGCAAGAAGTCTGAACAGATCATCCAAGGCCTGGCGTACTCGGACACCCTCACCGGCCTGCCAAACCGCCGGCTGCTGCTCGACCGGCTGCAACAAGCGCTGGCGACGAGTGGGCGTCGCCAGCGCAAGAGTGCCTTGTTGCTGGTCGATCTGGACGATTTCAAGATCATCAACGACACGGTTGGACACCAGCAAGGTGACCGCCTGCTGGAACAGGTTGCCAGGCGCTTGACGAGTTGTGTGCGGGAGGGCGATACCGTCGCCCGATTCGGTGGCGATGAGTTTGTCGTGATTCTCGAAGACCTCAGCCCGGATGCGCTGGACGCTGCCGCGCAGGCCGAAGCCGTGGCTGAAAAAATCCGCAGCACCTTGCACCAGGTCTATCAGTTGGACAATTCCACCCATCACAACAGCGCCAGCATCGGCATCACCTTGTTTGGCGACCGGTTAGAAAGCATTGACGAGCCGTTGAAGCGGGCTGATCTGGCGATGTACCAGGCCAAGTTGGCCGGGCGCAATACGATGCGCTTCTTTGACCTCGGGATGCAGATCGAGGTCAACGCCCGTGTCGCGGTCGAGGCCGGCCTGCGCGAGGCGGTGCTGAGGGATCAGTTCGTTCTGCATTACCAGGCCCAGGTGACGGATGACGGCCGAATCACCAGCGCTGAAGCTCTGCTGCGCTGGCAAGATCCCGCGCGCGGTCTGGTCGCACCTGGAGAGTTCATTCAGACGGCGGAGAAAACCGGATTGATATTGCCGCTGGGCCGCTGGGTGTTGCAGACCGCCTGTGACCAATTGGCGTTGTGGGCCAGACGGCCCGATTTGGCCCACCTGTCGCTGGCGGTCAACATCAACGCGCAACAGTTCCGTCAAGCCGACTTCGTGGAGCAGGTACTCGGGGAACTGCAGAGCACCGGCGCTCGGGCAGATCTGCTCATGCTCGAGCTGACCGAGAGCTTGCTGTTGACAAATGTGCAGGATGTGACTGCCAAGATGAACGCTTTGAAGGCGTATGGCATCCGTTTCTCGCTGGACGATTTTGGCACCGGCTTTTCGTCGCTGGCTTACCTCAAGCGCCTGCCGTTGGATCAACTCAAGATCGATCAGAGCTTTGTCCGGGACATCCTTACCGACCCCAACGATGCCGCCATTGCCAAGATGGTAGTTGCCCTGGCCGATAGCATGGGGCTGGCGGTCATCGCCGAAGGGGTGGAGACCAAGGCACAGCGCGACGCACTGGCTGGTCTTGGCTGCAATGCCTACCAGGGTTATCTGTTCAGCAGGCCGGTGCCGATTGAGGAGTTTGAGGCATTTGCACGGCTGGCTTGAGGCGGATTTATTAGCTGCCTCGGGAACAATGCCGACCGCTACGACCGGTCCTCACTTTCGTCGATGACTGTAATGGGCACCATGCGGCAATCGGCGCGAAAAATTTGGCGGTCAGGTCTCAATCCGCTGCGGTCGTTGCGAGGCAGGGCCAGTCTCAAAGCGGCGGCCTTGCGCCGGCTTGTCATGCGAAGGGAGGTGCCCGGTACGGTTTCGGGCACTGCCCCGCTGCCGTTTGGATCCGGCGCCGCAATGCCCGACGACGTTCAAACCGCAGCCAGCGCTTGCGTCAGATCCGCCAGCAGATCGTCAATGTGTTCGATGCCGACGGATAGCCGCACCGCGTCTTCGGACACGCCCGCTTTCGCCAACTCTTCGGGTGAGAGCTGGCGGTGGGTGGTGGAGGCCGGGTGTGTGGCCAGCGATTTGGCGTCGCCAATATTGACCAGACGCGTGAAGAGCTTGAGCGCGTCCAGGAACGCGGCGCCGGCGACACGCCCCTGCCCGGGCGCCGACTTGACACCAAAAGTCAGCAAGCCCGAGCCCTTGCCGCCCAGGTATTTCTGCGCCAGGGCGTGATCCGGGTGGTCGGCCAGCCCCACATAGTTGACCCATTGCGCCTTGGCGTGCCGTTGCAGGAATTGGGCAACCTTGAGCGTGTTGTCGTTGATACGGTCCATGCGCAGGCTGAGGGTTTCAATGCCTTGCAAGATCAGGAAAGCGTTGAAAGGTGAAATGGCGGCACCGGTGTTGCGCAGTGGCACAACACGGGCGCGGCCGATGTAGGCGGCGGGGCCAAGCGCTTCGGTGTAGATCACGCCGTGGTAGCTCTGGTCGGGCTCGTTCAGGCGTTTGAATCTGACCTTGTGCTCGGCCCACGGAAACTTGCCGGAGTCCACAATGGCTCCACCCAGCGAGGTGCCGTGGCCGCCAAGGTATTTGGTGAGTGAATGCACCACGATGTCGGCGCCGTGTTCGAAGGGACGCAGCAGATAGGGTGTGGCCACCGTGTTGTCCACAATCAGCGGCACGCCGTGGCGATGCGCGATCTCGGCAATGCGCGCAATATCGACCACGGTTCCCTGCGGGTTGCTCAGCGACTCGACATAGATCGCCTTGGTCTTTGCGTCGATCAAGGGCTCGAAGCTGGCTGGGTCGCGCGCATCGGCAAAGCGCGTGGTGATGCCCGACAGCGGCAACGTGTGTGCGAACAGGTTGTAAGTGCCGCCATAGAGCGCGGTGGAGGACACGATGTTGTCGCCCGCCTCGGCAATCGTCTGGATGGCGTAAGTCACCGCCGCCTGACCCGAGGCCAGCGCCAGCGCCGCAATACCGCCTTCCAGCGCCGCCACGCGCTGCTCCAGCACATCCTGCGTCGGGTTCATGATTCGGGTGTAGATGTTGCCCGGCACCTTCAGGTCGAACAGATCGGCGCCGTGCTGCGCGTCGTCAAAAGCGTAGGCAACGGTCTGGTAAATCGGCACTGCCACCGCCTTGGTGGTGGGGTCGGGCGAGTAGCCGGCGTGGACGGAGAGGGTTTCAAATTTCCAGGATGGGGACATGGAATGTTTCCTTCAAAAAAGTGGGTCGCTGCCAAGTTGCGGTAGGGCAAATTTTGGGTGATATTGCTTAATACAGGAACTATTTAATAGTCATTTCCTAATTACAAATCCATCTTTAAGCCATTTTCTTTCCTGATTATTGAGTCTTCCATAAATCATGACAGTCCGGCGCGTCATTGCGAGCCTCCCGTATCCGGCCCGATACCGCACACGGACCTTGAACCTGAAATTGTCCTTGGCTCGGTAGCTGTCATCCCGGGCTCGACCCGGGATCCAGTGCCACGCGAGCCATGGATTGCGGGTCGGGGCCCGCAATGACAAGCAGGGG